>CACWLY010000057.1 GCA_902761825.1 uncultured Eubacteriales bacterium | reverse complement strand
TCAACGTAGCGCTGCTACGCCTCCCTCCATTCAGCTTAGCCAGGGCGAAAAATCCATCCCAAATCTGATAATCTTTTATACTGAGAATAGTATTACTTGGCGATATCGATGTTGACGCCCTTCAGGCCGACGTACGCGCCGGATTTGGCTTCGGAGGATTCGGCATGGGCCAGCAGCCATTTGTTGCGGGCGGTCATCCAGGTATCCTCTTCGTTCTGCGCGGCGTAATCGGGCTTCGCGGTATTGGTGCCCTTGGGCAGCACGACGGCGACGCGGAAACCGCCTTCATCCACCTGGCAGGGCGCGTAGTGCAGGGTGGTGGCGTACACCTCCACGGCGACGCCCTTGGGCGCGCGGAAGGCTTTGACGCAGGCGGTGTCGAGCACGCCGTCGGTGATATCGTCCATCTTTGCCAGCAGCAGCACGAAATCGCCTGCGCCGATGTTCACTTCGCTGTCGCGGTGATACTCCAGGCAGTTCAGCTTGGTGTTATAGCCCCAGCACATGCCGATCTGGATGGGCATGCCGCCATAGGCGCGGTCCTGGAAATCGGCGTACGCCTTGCAGGCTTCGAGCGAAGCGATGCCGGGCTCATAGGCGGTGCCTTCGGCGGGCAGAGCGATTTTATCCATCGCTTCCACCAGCTCGGCGGTGTCATAGCCTGTCAGTACTTTGCCGTAGGGCTTGAATTCGGGATCGGTAACGGAATAAATTTTCATAAGCCGCCTCCTGTTTGACTGTGCTTGTATTTATACGGATTATACCACACCGCGCGGCGTTCGCCAATACCCCCGCATGACTTTTGAAGTGGGAAATGGCGCAGCGCTGTTGGGGCTGTTGCACAGCCCCATCGATCAAATGGATCCTCCATTTGATCGGGAGAAACGCCTTTTCCTCTCGTCCCTGCGGGACTCCCGGGCGGCAGGTCGCTGCTGCGGATTACACTTGGAGGGGCTGCGGCCCCTCCAAACCACCCCGGGGTTTTCGGTTTCCCGGTATTCACTGTTGCTCATTCTTTTATGAGAACCAATATACCTGTAAACAAAGAGGATATTGCAGATTGGCTTCTGCAACATCCTCACGAATGAAAGGGGGATCAGAATTTCCCTTTCATTCGTGGCATCAATTTCTTGTAAAATGGCATTTTCGCAAGCAAAAATGCTCATTTTACGGTCAGAAATTGATAGAAGAAGCAACATTCTGTTGCCTGCCCGGGGCCTTCCGGCCCGCCCTACGCTGAAAACCAGCCCAAGGGAAGGTTTTCCGGGCGCTCCGGGCCCCGGCGACGTACACGCCGCCGCCTGCGGATTACAGTCGGGGGTGTGCCCCCGACACCCCCTCCGCTGATATGCCGCTTGTCTGTTATCAAATTACGTGAATTATAACGCAGTGGTCGCGCATTCAGCGTTTTCTCAGAAAACGCCCGCCGCGGTAATCGGTCTGCTCCCCGTCCTTCAGGGCGATCCCTCCGCCGACGAGCACGTGCCGCACGCCGACGGCCGTCCGCACCGGATCGAGGTAGGTTGCCCGGGGCGCGATGGTCAGGGGATCGAACACCGTGATGTCGGCGTCCGCGCCCACGGCCAGCCGTCCCTTGCCCCGCAGGCCGAAGCGCTCCGCCACGCTGCCCGTCACCCTTCGGACGGCTTCCTCGGGCGGGCAGATGTCCGCCTCGCGCGCGAGACGGAAAAACTCCGCGACCGCGCCGTAGGAACGGGGATGCGGTTTCGTTCCCACTTTGGCCGGATCCGCGGAAAGCGCCCAGCCGTCCGAGCCGATATTGACATCCTGCGAAAGGAAATACAGCATATCCTGTTCGCTCATCACGAAAAAGATGCACCAGACCCTGGCCTTTGTGCGCAGCAATATTTCCGCCGCCGCTTCGGCGTAATCGGAAGTATGCAGCATTTCTTCGGCAACATACTGAAGCGTTTTTCCGACGATCCCGGGCCATAATCCGCCGTCGTCGCTGAACAGGCAGGTCTCGGCGCGCTCTGCGCTGTTATAATGCGCCCGGATCCCCTCGATCACTTCCTGCCTGCGCGCGCCCCGCAGATGCATGAGCAGCGCTTCATCGCCGCCGTCCAGGCTCCATTTGGGGCAGCGGATGGTCAGCGTCGTGCAGGAAGCGGCATACGGATACATGTCCGCCGTCACATGCACGCCGGCCCGCTCCGCCGCCGCTATCCGGGCCCAAACCTGCGGCGCGCGCCCGTGCACGCGGTAATTGTCGAGCTTCAGATGGGAAATATGCACATGCGCGCCGGAAAAACGGCCAACCTCCAGCAGCTCGTCGATCGCCTGATCGATGCGCAGTCCTTCGCTGCGCATATGGCAGGTGACAATGCCGCCGAATTCGCGCACGACGCCGCCCAGCGCGTTCAGTTCCCTTTGGTCGGCAAAGCATCCCGGGGCGTATTCCAGGCCCAGGGAAAGCCCCCAGGCGCCCGATAGCAGATCGCGGCGAAGCAGCGCTTTCATCTGCTCCAGCTCGCGGTCGGTCACCGCGCGGCCTTCCTCTCCCACTACGCCCTGCCGCAGGCTGCCGTGGCCCGTCAGCATGGCCTGGTGAACGGCCATGCGGTATCCGCCCGCGTCAAACCGCCGCACAAAATCGTCAAAGGAAGCGCAGCGCCACGGATCGCCCGTCAGCCGCTCGGGCAGCGCGGGGAAGGGGCTCGAGCCGCAGTTGCCCGATATCTCGGCGGTAATGCCCTGATACAGCTTGGAAGCCCCGCTGTCGTCCTTCAAAAAGGAAACGTCCGAATGCGCGTGCGCGTCGATAAAGCCCGGGGCGACGGTCAGCCCTTCGGCGTCCAGCACGGTATCGGCGGCCGCGCCCCGCAAATCGCCGATTTCCGTGATTTTTCCGTCCCTGACCGCCACGTCCGCCCGGAACCCGGGCGCTCCCGTGCCGTCGATCACCGTTCCGTTCCGGATCAGGATATCGCGCATCTGTTTTTCCTCCCAGCTGTATCAACAATCGGCCAATGACCGCAAAACGGCCCTTCCCGGCGGGGAGGGGCCCGTTTTGAATCGGTCTTGACGGCGCGCGTCCCATGATCGGATCGCGCGCCGGTTGCTTATTGCTTATTCTGAATATACTGATCGATGGCCGCCGCGGCCTGCTTGCCCGCGCCCATGGCGAGAATGACCGTTGCCGCGCCTGTCACGGCGTCGCCGCCCGCGTAAACGCCCTCGCGGCTGGTCTTTCCGGAGCCTTCCTCGACGATGATGCCGCCCCAGCGCTGGGTCTCCAGGCCGTCCGTGGTATCGCGGATCAGCGGGTTGGGCGAGGTGCCCAGGGCCATGATCACCGCGTCCATCGGCAGGTCATGCTCGCTGCCGGGGATCGCCACGGGACGGCGGCGTCCGCTGGCGTCCGGTTCGCCCAGTTCCATGCGCAGGCAGCGGATGGCCCGCACCCAGCCCTGGTCGTCCGGCAGGATCTCCACGGGGTTGGTCAGGAAGCAGAACACGATGCCTTCTTCCATGGCGTGCTCGACCTCCTCCGCGCGGGCGGGCAGCTCTTCGCGCGTGCGGCGGTAAACCACCGTGACCTCCGCGCCCAGACGGCGCGCGCAGCGCGCGGCGTCCATCGCGACGTTGCCGCCGCCGACCACCGCCACATGCATCGCGCGCTGCACCGGCGTATCGCTGCCCGGAACGGCCGCGCGCATCAGATTGACGCGGGTCAGGAATTCGTTGGCGGAATACACGCCCTTCAGGCTTTCGCCGGGGATGTTCATGAATTTGGGCAGGCCCGCGCCCGAGCCGATGAACACGGCCTCATAGCCGTATTCGCCCATGAGCTCGTCCACCGTGATCGTGCGGCCCACCACGGTATTGGTTTCCACGCGCACGCCCAGCGCCTGCAGGGTATCGATCTCCCGCTGCACGATGGCCTTGGGCAGGCGGAACTCGGGAATGCCGTACACCAGCACGCCGCCCGAGCGGTGGAGCGCCTCGAACACCGTGACGTCGTATCCCTTGCGGGCCAGGTCGCCCGCGCAGGCCAGGCCGGAGGGCCCGCTGCCGATCACCGCCACCTTATGGCCGTTGCGCGGGGCGGGAACGGGCGCTTCGCGGCTGCTGGCGTTGTGCTCGTCGGCCACAAAGCGTTCCAGACGGCCGATGGCGACCGGCTCGCCGCGGATGCCGCGCACGCACTGCTTCTCGCATTGGTTCTCCTGCGGGCAGACGCGGCCGCATACGGCGGGCAGGGCGTTGGTCTTCGCGATCTCCTGATACGCGCCTTCCATATCGCCCTTGACGATCAGGCGGATGAAATCGGGGATGTTCACCTGCACGGGGCAGCCGCTGACGCAGGGACGGTGTTTGCAGTTGAGGCAGCGCTGGGCTTCCTCCATCGCGATGAACGCGGTATAGCCCTGCGCGACTTCTTCAAAATTGTGAATGCGCTGCTCCGCCGGCTGGGTGGGCATCGCGTGTTTTTTCGGATCCATATTGGGCATAATCAGCGCACCTCCCGGAACAGGTTGCAGGCTTCTTCACGCGCCTTGCGCTCGAAATCGCGATACGTGCCGGCGCGCGCGATTGCCTCGTCAAAATCGATCTGATGGCCGTCGAAATCAGGTCCGTCCACGCAGGCGAACCGCATTTTCCCGCCCACGGTCAGGCGGCAGCAGCCGCACATGCCGGTGCCGTCGATCATGATCGGGTTCATGCTTGCGACGGTCTTTACGCCGAACTCTTTGGTCAGCTTGCAGACGAACTTCATCATGATCAGCGGGCCGATGGTGATGACCTCGTCGTACTGTTCGCCGGCCTCCAGCAGCCCGCGCAGGGCGTCGGTGACCAGGCCCTTTTCGCCGAAGGAGCCGTCGTCGCTCATGCGGAGCAGCCGGTCGGACGCCGCGGCGAATTCGTCCTCCAGGATTACCAGATCCTTTGAGCGGAAGCCGATGACGCTGTGCACCTCGCAGCCCTGTTCATGCAGCTTTTTGGCTACGGGATAGGCGATGGCGCAGCCCACGCCGCCGCCCACGACGGCCACTTTTTTCAGGCCCTCGGTTTCGGTCGGACGTCCCAGCGGGCCGACGAAATCATGCAGCGTTTCGCCCGCGTTCAGGTGGTTGAGCTTTTCGGTGGTAGCGCCAACGATCTGGTAAATGATCGTCACGGTGCCCTTTTCCCTGTCATAATCCGCCACGGTCAGCGGGATGCGCTCGCCGTCCTCGCTGACGCGCAGGATAATGAACTGCCCCGGCTCGGCCTTGCGGGCGACCTGCGGCGCGTCGATCACCATGCGGGTCACGGTGGGATTAAGCGGCGTTTTTTCAACAATTCTGTTCATGCCAAATCTCCTTATTCCTCAGCATTCCAGTGCATGCGATGCTGCAGCCTCGCGTAGAAATCGGCGTCCCGCGTGCGCACAAGCGCGACGGGAGGCATCGGCTCGCGGATCTCCAGTTCGCCTTCCAGCGGCAGCAGGTGCTTTTCCTGCCCGTCCGCCGTAAGGTCGGGCCATTCCTCCTCGCCTTCCCGGTATGCCATGCGCCAGGATACGTTCAGCCGATCGTGGGACGATACGACGATCGGCACGGTGGAAAGCGACTGCGAGCAGATCGGCGTCAGCGTCAGAAGCTCCATCTCCGGCATCAGCACCGGGCCGCCCGCCGACAGATTGTACGCGGTGGACCCGGAAGGCGTGCAGATGATCAGCCCGTCCCCGCGGTAGCGCAGCGCCAGACTGCCGTTCACATGCACGGTGATCTGCAGAGCGTGCACGCACGCGCCGCGATGGAACAGAAGCTCGTTCAGCGCCGTGATCCGCTTTTCGTTCATCAGCACGCCGCCGATCTGCACGCGGTATTCCAGCCGGTAATCGCCCTGCAGGATCTGGTCGAGGCACCGCATGGTCTCGTCCCTGCCGCAGTCGCTCAGATAGCCCAGATGCCCGCAGTTGACGACCCAGAAGGGCTTGTTAACGTTGTTCAGCGCGCGCACGGCGCGCAGCATGGTGCCGTCCCCGCCCAGCACGATCACGACGTCGGCCAGATCCGGCTTTTCCGCCAGACTGTCCCTGAGCCGCGCGGCCAGACGCGCGGCCAGTTCCCGCGCTTCCTCGGATATGGGATTGGGATAAATCCAGAACTGCATACCGCGCTCCTTCGTCAGATCGTTCTGCTGCCTGTATCATAGTATAAAAAAGCATTTTCGTCAATAATTTCGGCATTTTGATGCATAAAAAGAACGATGCGGATTTCCGGAGCGGAAAAGCGTTTTCCGCCGGCAAAACCATATGGCGTCAGCGCGGGACCAATTATTTTTTGACATTATGTATGAAACGCTGTATAATGGCGCGGAAGGGAGGAGAAACGCATGGATCTGGACAAGGAAATGAACATGGATGAAGAAGAAACCGAATACAGATATGACACGCAGATGCTTATTGAAGGTCAGGATCTGGATGAGGACAAAATCAATGAATATATCCGCGCCAATTTCGACGGCGACTGCCTGCTGGTGGTCGGCGACGACGAGCTGATCAAGCTGCACTATCACACCAACGAGCCCTGGAAAGTGCTGGAGTACTGCTCCACGCTCGGCGAGATCTACGATATCGTGATCGAAGACATGGATCGCCAGGCGCGCGGCCTGCAGGGCTGAGCGGCTCCGCGCGGCGCGGAATAAAACGGACCCCCTTTTGCAAGGCGGGGTCCGTTTTTTGCGCCGTGAAAGGCTTGTTTTCGGTATATAATCACAGATCGGCGTACAGATTCCTTTGTTTCTTCCTGTCCGGGTCGATGTATTGCAGCTCCATTTTGTCGAACTGCACCGGCTCCAGAAAATGCTCGGGCAGAAAATTGGTCAGGCCGAACTGCTCCCAGTCGCGCTCATGCCGCGGGATGATCACCGGGCGGCTGATATCCAGCGCATGGCAGATTTCATCCAGCGCTTCCTGCCAGGTTTCAAACGTGCAGGGAGCGGTCTGGCTCGCCACGATTTTGTTTTTGCTGATCACCCGCGCCCAAAGCTGTCCCGCCATACGCCGCCTCCTGATACTGATGCATGTATTATGTCATATCCCGGGCCAAAAGTAAAGCGCGGCGCTGACGAAACGCTGAATGAGAGCGCTTGGTGCAATACATCGGCTTACTGCCGCGACAGTCCGGCGGGCGGCAAATGTCTGGGCATGCCGGTGATTGGGTGCGTTGCCACTTCTTCCCGCGTTTCAAACTGAACGGGGCAGCCCAGCGCGTCGCCGACCACGACGCCCAAGATGCCGTCTTTCCAAATGTTCTTCACCGGTTGCTTCCTCCCTTCGGGATTTCATCTCCCGGCTTTCCTTGATTTGAAATCCTCCTCGATTTCCTCTTTCCATTCCCGGCCCACAGGCGCGCAGGCGCGGAGAGAACTTACGGTCCTGCTCAGCACTTCGTAATTGAGCCGCTGTCCTCTGGCGTCGTTATGGAAGGTAACGGCGCGGTCCTCCATGATCCCGAAATGCGCGGCAGTCTCAACGGCGTCAATATTGGCGCCCAGAAACAGGAACTCCCAGCCGTACTTTTCCTTCTGCCGCTTTACCATTTGCTTTACTTCCTCGCTGCCGTACCGGCGCGAGGCGTTTTCCATCCCGTCGGTGGTGATAACGAAGATCGTATGCTCGGGCACATCCTCTTCCCGGGCATATGTGTGGACGTTGCCGATGTGGTGGATCGCGCCGCCGATGGCGTCGATCAGAGCGGTGCAGCCGCCTACATGATACTGCCGGTTCGTCAGCGGCTCGATGCTGCGGATATCCACGCGGTCATGGATCACCCGGCTGTCGTCCGAAAACAGCACCGTGGAAACCAGCGCTTCTCCATCCTGCTTCTTTTGGCGCTCGATCATGCTGTTGAAGCCGCCGATGGTGTCCTTTTCCAGCCCCTGCATGGAGCCGCTTCTGTCCAGGATAAAGACCATTTCCGTCAGATTCTTTTTCATTGAAAATCCCTCCCTTTTGCTGTCCGCAAGTTTATCTTGCACGGTCATCATAGCAAAGAGGGAGGGGAGACGGGTCGCCCGTGAAGCGACAAATCAATCTGTCGGCAAAAACTTCAAAGCGCGGTTGTATCTGGCCTGACGCCCGACATCCCTGAGGGCGACGGTTTTCCGGACTTGTCCACCTGCCCCTGATGCAGCCTTTCGGCCCTTTCCAGGGCCGTCTGCACATCCTGACTGAGCATAGACCTCCTCACATCACAGAGCCAAGCAGCTTTTGATCGAAGGAGAAGAGCGCTTCATTGATTTCAAAAATATCATAGTTCCCGCGCGTAATGAAGAACTCCACGATCAGGTCGAATTTACTGCTGTGAGAAAGAGAAAAACCGGCTTTTTTCAGCATTTCCTCCGTTTCTTCCAGCGACAGCTTCAATGCGACGGCAAAGGCGAGAACGGTGCTTTTACCGGGCTTATAATCGGCCTGATTCTTGATTTTATTGAATAGCTTGCGGTCAATATTGGCTTTTTTATAGCATTCCGCGTCCGTCATTCCGCGTTCGTCGATTTTCCGGATGAGCATTTCCCGGAAGCCTTCATCCATCCTTTTCAGGTAATCTTCCAGGGCAGAGCCGGCCGCGCATTCCTCCATGACGGGGCTGTCCGCCAAGGCGGCAGCCGTGTCTCTCTCTGCGTTTTCCCGGCGCGGGCTTGCTTGGGGTTTTGCCATAGGAGCAGACGCGGCCTGGGAGGGGAACATCACGTTATTCTGCCGCCTGCGTCTTTCCGCCTCTTCATAGAACGGATCGATATAGGAATCGTCAATGAATGCCTGAATGTGGGCGTACAGCTTTTTGCTGATCGCGAAGGATGTCCTGTCAAAAATGACGAGGAAAACATGCATATCGTGGCTGAGCAGGAAATCCCTGATTGCGTCGGTCGCTATCTTTATGGCTTCGTCCTTCGGATATCCGTATGCGCCGGCAGAGATCAGCGGGAAGGCAATGGATTCGCAATGATGCGCCAATGCAAGCCGCAGGGAAGAAGCGTAACACGCGGCCAGCGACTCTTTCTCGTTCCGGTATCCGCCTTGCCAGATCGGGCCGACGGTGTGAATGACATACTTGCAGGGCAAGCGATACCCTTTCGTGATTTTCGCATCCCCGGTTTCGCATCCGCCCAGGGTCCTGCATTCTTCCAGCAGTTCCGGCCCCGCGGCGCGATGGATGGCCCCGTCCACGCCGCCGCCGCCAAGCAAAGAATTGTTTGCCGCGTTGACGATGGCGTCAACCTTCATTCTTGTTATGTCGTTTCTGACAATTTCAAAAGGCACTTTCTTTCCCACCTTTAAATAAAAACTGCTCCGACTGTATTATACGTCTGCCGAATCAAAAGCACAAGTCCGGCAATCATTCGATCCGGGGCACAGTTTTTTCTGACGTTTTCCGTTTCGTTTGTGATAAAAGCATGCTTTGGAATCAGTATCCACGGTGTTTCGCCTCCGCAAATCACGAGTTGTCGTGATCTCTGCAAACTGGAATTTGTATTTCTCTTGCTTCAAATATTTTTGTAGAGTTCGTAACAGCTGTGTCCCCTGGGAACGTCCTTGAGCTCGCCTCTGAGAAAATAGCCGTTCTTCTTGAAGAAGGCAACATTCCAGTCGCCCGCATTCGTCATGACCATTGAAGCGCCGTTTTCCTTTGCGAATTTCTCTGCTTCCTTCAAGAGATACGTGCCCAGACCGTGAAACCGGAGCGGCTCTTCCACAAACAGCGCTTCAACAAAACCGGTCTCACCTTTGTCCACGTCCGCGATCACGCCAGCCGCAAATCTGCCGTCTTTGTCCGCATATTTCTTATAAAACCCGACGTTTTCACATTCCTGTTCATAGGCTTCGCTGTATGCATCAAGGCCGTTCAGTATTACTTCCGCATCGTCATCATTGCCGAGAGAAACCTTGAAGCGTGAACCGCTGTTGTCAGTCGGCACATATTCCAGCGTGTCCTTCTCAAGGTATTTGACCAGTGAATAGCTGATATAGCCGTTCGGCTTCTTAAGCGTGGTAAAGACCGTGTAGCCGTGTTTTTCATAGAACGGTCTTGCCATATAACTGGCGGTGCCGAGCGTCACGACCCGACAACCCTTCTCTCTTGCGATGCGCTCGACCTCGCGAAGGATCATAGAACCAATTCCGTGATGGCGATAGCGTTCATCCACCCAAAGGTCGTCAAGCAGCACTCTCGACCAGTGGTATTCGTAAGCTGTGGCAACGCATCCGCCAATGATCTCGCCGGTTTCGTTCTCGATTTTGAGCACGAATTCTTCTTCGTCTGCATCCACTTCTCGCGGCACGATCTCATTTATCCTTTCGCCAATATATTCAGCTTCTTCCTTTGTCAAGTCCTCGATCCTGTATTCCATTTGCTTGCCTCCGCAAATTGCGATTTGTTATTCCAGATACTTCAAAGCGACTGCATCTAAGAATTTCGGCTTTCCGGCGCATCGGGTACTGTTTTTACGCTAAGTCATACAGGTAAGAAATCATTTCGTATTCTTTGCCGCCCCAGCGATGAGAGCCGGTTCGAAATGCTTTCCCGCCGACTTTTTCATAGAATTTTCTTGATTCAGCATTCTCTTTCAGGCACCATACGATCATTGTTTTCTTCCCGATTTCCCTGAAATGATGGAAGGCATACTGTATCAAAAGTTTCCCGATCCCATGATTCCGCTTTGCATATCTGATATACAGGGCGACCACTTCGCAGTCCGCCGGTTCATCCGCCGCTGTTTCCAGCCAGGCATATCCTAAAATCTCATTGCCGTCAGTTGCAACCACATATCTCTGATATCTTTTTCCTTCGATTTCGCATCGCTGGGATACGTTCATGGCATCCAGAAAAGCGTCGTCCATGATTCCGCGATAGGCCTTTTGCCAGTCTTCCACGAGGATCTCCGCGATCTGCCGGACGTCCTCTTTTTCCGCGTTTCTGATGATGATATCGTTCTTCATTTCAACCAACTTTCATCCGCATAATCTTTGGATATGAGAATCATGCTTTTGTCCGGAAATATCTCTTCGCATATCCGAAGCTCAAGCTTCTGGCGATGCCTGAAATGATTGATCAGGTCATCTTCTCCTTGCAGACCGCGGGCTTTGGAATAGGGGAAATCGATAAAGAATCCAAGCATCATCGGATACCATATTTCGTTTCCCGACTCGTCTGATCTTTCTTTCCGGATGACGTCCAGGTTACCCTTGATATCATCCGCTTTCAGGTAGATAATCCGGTATTCCTTTCCGTTCAGCGCTTCGCGGACAAGCCTGTAAAAAGACATAATCTCTTCATCGGACGCCTGCCTGAACAGGATCATGTCTTCCACTATATTCTGGAAAAGGGAGCATTCAAAGATCATTTCGTCCGAAGACCATTTTCTGTAACGTTCCAGAACGATCGACCGGAAATCGTCGAAGGAAACACGGTTGTTATAGATCTCATACTGTTCAAGATCCTGATAAAACGCCCGGTTGTCCGTGACGATCTTCGTATAGCAGATGATCTTTCTGCTGCCTTCGGAATAAGATTTTTTCTCAATTTCCGAACGCAGGTCGGGGTACCTGTTCAGGATTTCCTTATACTGATCATTGTTCACATAGGCACACCAGGAAAGCTCCACCGGAGAATACTCCCCTTCAAGGACAGCCGTATAGCCGGGATTCCATTCGGAAAGCTTCCGGACCATCGTGCTTTTGCCGCTGCCCTGCAGGCCTTCAACAAAATAATTCATTGTCCTCAATCCTCATTTTGCGCGTTCCGTCACATCATCACACAGATAATCGCCGTTTTCCGTCCGGATTATATAATACTCCATTGTTCGGAAAAATGAAAGTCATACGCTCGGAAAACCCCGATCCGCCGCGAATCTGTAAACCGGGATTCAGCGAAGGCAGAGGATACGCGCTTTCTTTCAGGGGAAAGAAAGCTGTGCAAAGAAAGCTTGCGATTGTCGCCGTGAAAGCTGCAAACGCAGCGTGAAACAAGGACGCAGTCCACCGCTCACGGGCGGCCGGCAAAGCTGGCCGCCCGGTGCGCATAGCGCACCGCTGAAAACAGCCAGATTTTTGCGAAAATGAATGAACTCATTTTCCGAAAAATCTGGCTGTTTTCTTATGCCCGTGAGCTCTCTTTGCGACGCTCAAGCCACAGGCGCAAATAGTTTGTTTCTTTTTTCAAGCCGGTTCGCCGGGATGGGTCCAGGGGGGCGAAGTCTCCTGGCGCGGGCCGGTAGGTCCCGGATCGCGGAGGCCCTGACGTTTTCCTTGCTGCGCTAAATCCCGATTCGTCTGTTCTGCTGTCTATGCCGTTCCTGCACCCTGTTCAGCGGCGGCTGTCCGGCCGTATCGGGAATGTCTTCATCAGATAAAGAACATATCCTCCCAGAACAACGACGATCAGCGCCAGATTGAGCGCTAATTCCATCTGCGGGCTGAAGGTTCCCTCTGCCGAGAACACTTTGAGCGCATTGTTTGCCGAGTGGAACAGAATGCACGGAATCAGCGACTTTCCGTGATAAAAGATCAGCACCAGCGCGAATCCCACCAGCACGGCAAACACGATCTGGATCAGGGTCGAAACCGGATCCTTTCCGCTTCCGTTGACCAGATTCACGATATGGCCGAGCCCGAACGTCAGCGCGGATACAATGATCGCCGCTTTCAGATTGTCCTTTTCCATTGCCCGGAACAGCAGGCCTCGGAAAATGACCTCCTCCAGAAAGCCGACGCAAATCATGCTGACGGCAAACATCAGCGCGCCCGGAAAGCCGTACTGCAGGCCGGGCCGGCCCCAGAAAGGCGTGGAGGCAACGACGGCCAGCGGCAGATAATACAGAAACTTCTTCGCCGGGACGGCCGATTTGCAGAACCCGTATTTTTCGCTCAGATGATTGTTTCGGATCCAGAA
>CACWLY010000056.1 GCA_902761825.1 uncultured Eubacteriales bacterium | reverse complement strand
GCGGCGGGCTGCGCGGGACGCGCGGCGGGCTGCGCGGGACGCGCGGCGGGCTGCGCTGCCGCCGGGGCGGGAGACGGGGCGCTGCGGCTGAAGGTAACGTTGGGCGTCAGCACGGGCGTGTCCTCGTCGTCCGCGACGATGGAAACGTTGCGGCGGACGAACGGGCTTTCCTCCTGCACGGGCGGCTGAGCGGGCGCTTCCTCGCTGACCAGCGCTTCGCACAGGCGATCCACGATCCCCTGCTTGGAGATTCCGGCGCTGAGCTTTATGCCGTTCTCCTTGGCGATCTGACGCAGCTCGATCACGGTCATCGTTTCAAAAGCTTCCTTGCTATACAACGGTCTGTTCCTCCTACAAAGACTTGGATTTGATGGGATTTCGGGCGATCAGCACGTCGCGGTTGACGGCTTGCTCCACCCAATGGGAAAAATCGGAATATAAAGGGGAATCGGGAATGACGAATCCGGCTTCGCGGACGAGCGCCTCCAGCCTGTCGCGCCTGAGCGTGTAGGTGTTGAAGGCGACGGCGGCGGCGCAGCCGGGCAGCAGCGCCTGCCGCCACCCCGCCAGGCTTTCCCGCAGCAGCTGATCAAAGCTGCCCGCCCGCCCGTTTTCCCGGGGCGCGTGCTGCACGCCGTAGGGCAGATCGGCCACGAGCGCGTTTGCCGGCCGCCTGCGCATCAGGCGTCCCGTGTCGCGGGTATCGGCCTGGATGGTTTCCATTTCCAGCGTCTGCCCGTTCCCGGTGATCCGGACGCGGGTCGCGGGGGCGCTTTTCCCGCCGTCCAGCGTGTGGCTGCAGGCGGCTGTCTCATGCCTGACGCGGTGATATTGCAGCCATTTTTTCGTGTAGGCCATGCCCTCCTGCAGGCTCTTCCTGTCGGTTTCGACGCCCACGGCATGCATGCCCCGCACCAGCGCGCAGTACAGCGTTGTGCCCCGGCCGCACAGGGGATCGAGGATCGTCGGCGCGGGCGCTGCCCACTGACCGCCCGCGGACAGGGCCAGATTGATCATCAGCTGGGTGAAATCGGCGTTGGTTTTGCCTTTGTATTTCAGTATTTCCGGCATGTCGGCGGGCAGAAAGGAGGGGGGAGCCGGCCGGTCGATGGGGCGAAGCAGGCCGTTTTCGAGCGACGCCGTCATATACAGGCAGGAAAGCCCGCCGAGAAACGCCTGCCGGTCGGGGGACAGGGGCGATGATTCAAAACACAAAAAGGGCGCGCCTCCCAGGATGCGCGGTTCGACTGAAGCTGCTATTCCGCACGCGTCGAGCATGCAGGCAAGCTCCTTTTGTGAAAGTGAGAGAAGCGATTGCTGATAGCGCGCGTTTGAGTGGGCGCGCAGCTGATAGGCGTACAGCATGAGTGACCCCTTTATGCATCATCGGGCTGTACCGGCAGTATAGCACAAATCGGTCCGATTAGCAAGACGGGGCTGCAAATTCGCCGCGGCGCGGGTTTTCATTCGCTCCGCGCCCCGCAAAGCGAGAAGCAGTTGCCAAATCCTTTTGAATCTGCTATAATGATCTGTACATCGTAAAGGAGGTGCATTCCATGGCCAGCAAGAAGGAAAATCTGCCTACCAACGTAGATTTCAACCTGGAAAACGGCGGCACCATTAAATATGCCAATGAAGTTATCGCTATCATCGCCGGCGTGGCTGCCAGCGAAGTGGACGGCATCGCGGGCATGTGCACAAGCGGCGGCATTTCGGATATTATCGGCCGCAACCGCAGCATCACCCGCGGCGTCAAGGTGGAGATCGGCGGCGAGGAAGCCAGCGTGGAGCTCTATATCGTCGTGGAGTACGGCTCCCCGATCCAGAAGGTCGCGTCCGAGGTGCAGGAAAACGTGCGCAAGGCCATCGAAACCATGACCGGCCTGCATGTGGTCACGGTGGACGTGCACGTGCAGGGCGTCAGCTTCGAGCGTGAAAAGATGGCACTGCAGAGCGGGCTGGAGTCCGCGCACCTGACCAGCGAGGAAAACGCCCGCATCCAGAACGAAGCGCGGCAGGCGCTGCGCGGCGAAACGGCCGAGGCTGAACCGGAAGCCGGGCCGGAAGAGGACGCTCCCGCGGAGGAAACCGTGGACGAACAGCCCGCGGACGCCGGGGAGAATCAGCCCGCCGAAGAGGACGCGGAAGAATAATCGCTTTTTACTTTTCCCGGGAAATGCCTGTTTTGCTTTCTGAAGGAGGCATCATTTTATGAAAATGAAACTGATGGACCGGCTGATCCTGCGTTTCGGCGCGCTGCTGACGCTGGTGACCGGCGCGATTTCCGTCGCGGCCGGGGTCCTATTGTATGGGCGCGATCTGGGCGAGGGCCTCGTGATGCAGTGGCTGCCCCTGGCGCTGATCGTATCGGGCGCCGTGGCGGTCGTCATCAGCGCGCTCAACGTGCTGGTCGCGCGCCGTTACCGCGTGCGCCGCAAGGCGTTCATTACGCAGCCCAATGAAATGGGCGAGCTTCGCATCGCGGTGGCCGCCATCGAAAACCTGATCCAGAAATGCGTGGAGACGCATAAGGAAGTCAAGGTGCAGGAGATGAGCGTCACCAACCATCGCGGCGCGATCGACGTGGACATGCGCGTGAGCATGAACAGCAACGTATCCATCCCGCACGCCGTGGAACAGATCCAGTCGCAGATCAAGAGATACCTGTCCGCGTCCTCCGGCATCGAAGTGCACAATATCCGGGTATCCGTCGAGCGCGCGCCCGGAGCGGAGAACGCGCTGCCCACCGAACCGCTGGGAGAGATTGAAAAGACAGAAAAACCCGAGCCCCGCGCTGAGGAAAAGATTCCCATGCATCAGCGCATTTTCGGCCGGGATCCGGAAAAATCCGAAGCCGAACAGGTGGTGGAGGCCGAAATGGTCATGCCGCCCGTGATCGAACAGCCCGCCGGGGAGCCCGCGCCGGAATCCGGGGAAACGCCTGCGGAAGCTCCTGCGGAGGAAGCCGCGGAAGCGGCGGCGGAGGACGAAGTACCGACCGAGGAGGAGAAGAAAGATGAATAACTGTTCGGATAAAATCAAGAAGATCCTTACGCCGGGCACGCCGGTTTGCTCCGTTATTTACGCCGCGGCCGGCGTGATCATCGCCGTGCTGCTTCTGACCATCGGCGTCTGGAAGACGCTGTTCATCTTCGCCTTTGCGGCGCTTGGCGCGCTGATCGGCGGCGTCGGGAACAAGCAGGAGGCCGTCCGCGCGGCGGTCAATAGGCGTTTCCCCGAACGCGACCTTCCCATCCGCGAGATCGCGCCGGAGAAAAACGACGTGGCCGAAATGGCGGAGAAGATCGTAAAGACCGAAACGGCAGAGGAAACGGCCGAAACGGCGGATACGGAAGAAAAAGAATAACGGGGGAAAACAGATATGGCGCGTTCCAACGCACGGGCGGCAGCGATGCAGCTGGTGTACGAAAAACTGATGGGCGGCAGCGGAGAGAATACGCTGAACGCGCTGATTTCCTTTGCGCCGGAAGGTGACGACCAGCAGTATATCGACCGTGTGGTCGCGGGCGTGCAGGAGCACGCGCCGGAACTGGACGCGATGATCGCGGAGCACAGCCCGGCCCGCGGCATCGAGCGCATCGCCCGGGTGGACCTGTGCATTCTGCGCCTTGCCCTGTATGAAATGCGCTACGAGTCGGACACGCCGGAATCCGTGGCGATCAATGAAGCGGTGGAACTGGCCAAGCGCTTCAGCGAGCCCGCGAGCGCGCGCTTTATCAACGGTGTGCTCGGCGCGGTTTCCCGGGACGAAAACGGAGCGCGGCAAACGCCATGACCGTGCTGGGGATCGATACCAGCTGCTACACCACGTCGGTGGCGGCAGCCGGGCAGGACGGTGTGATCTGCTCCCATCGCAAGCTGCTTCCCGTACAGCAGGGGACACGCGGCCTTCGCCAAAGCGAGGCCGTTTTTGCGCATTTAAGACAGCTTCCCGATCTGTACGCGGCGGCCATCGCGTTGCTTGCCGGAAGGCCGATAGACGCGGTGTGCGTATCGGTCAGGCCCCGGGACGGCGAGGATTCCTACATGCCGGTCTTCCGGACGGGCGCGGCTTTCGCCCGGGTCGCGGCGGAGACGCTGCGCGTGCCGCTGATCGAGACCACGCACCAGCGCGGCCATGTGCGGGCGGCGCTGGAGGACAGCGGGCTGAGCGCCGCGCGCTATCTGGCGCTGCACCTTTCGGGCGGCACCACGGAAGCGCTGCTGATGCGGGACGATGCGCTGACCTTGCTCAGCGGCACCCGCGATCTGCACGCGGGCCAGCTGATCGACCGCGTGGGCGTGGCTTTGGGGCTGCCCTTCCCCGCGGGCCCGTATCTGGAAGAGCTGGCCGGAAAGGGGAGCGCGCGGTCGCTGCTGCCGGTCAGCATGGAGGGGGACGATTGCCATTTTTCGGGCGCGGAAGCGCGGGCCATGCGGTGGATCGCCCAAAAGGAGCTTCCGTCAGAGGATATCGCGGCGGAGGTGTTCAGCCTGGTTGCGAGGACGGCGCTGCGGCTTCTGTCCGCGGCGGCCGACAAGACCGGCGTGGACGACGCCCTGCTGACCGGCGGCGTGGCCTCCTCCCAGCTGTTCCGGGATATGGTATGCGAAATCAACCGCAGGCGGCGCCTCGGGCTGCGCCTGTACTTTGGACAGCGTCAGTACGCGGGGGACAACGCCGCGGGCGTGGCGCTGATCGGAAGGGACCGTATGATGGAGGGAAACCCGTGAGCGCGATCATCATAAACGGAAAAGAATACGCCGCCGCGCTGGCCGAACGGCAGGCCGAACGCTGCGGGGAGCTCAGGCGCAGGGGCGTCGAACCCTGTCTGGCGGTGATCATGGTGGGCGAAAACCCCGCGAGCGCCGTCTATGTGCGCAACAAGGAGCGCGCCTGCGCGAAGATTGGGATCGCTTCCAGGACGATCACGCTGCCGGAGGACTGCACGCAGGAGGAACTCCATGCGCGGATCGACGCGCTGAACGCCGATCCCGCCGTTCACGGGGTGCTCGTGCAGCTGCCGCTGCCGGCGCGTCTGGATGAGAGCGCGGCGCAGCTGCGCGTGAAAGCCGAAAAGGACGTCGACGGGTTCCACGCGCTGAACGCCGGCAAGCTGATGCAGGGGATCCCCGCCATGCTGCCCTGCACGCCCAAGGGCGTCCTCTTTATGCTCAAAAACGCCGGCGTGCCGCTGGACGGCGCGGACGCCGTGGTGGTGGGGCGCAGCAATATCGTGGGCAAGCCCATGTCGCTTCTGCTCCTGCGGGAAAACTGCACGGTGACGGTCTGCCATTCGCATACCCGCGATCTGGCAGAAATCACCCGCCGGGCCGACGTGCTTGTGGCCGCCATCGGCAGGCCGCGGTATATCACTGCCGATATGGTCAAGCCGGGAGCCGCCGTGATCGACGTTGGCATCAACCGCGTGGACGGCAAGCTGTGCGGCGACGTGGATTTTGAGCGCGTTCAGGAGACCGCGGGCTGGATCACCCCGGTTCCCGGCGGCGTCGGCCCCATGACGGTGGCCATGCTGATGGAAAACACGCTGGAGGCCGCATGCAGGGCGTAACGCTGACGGTCAGCCAACTGAATGATTATGTGCGCCGGTCGCTTGCCAGCGATCCTATCCTGCAGCAGGTCACGCTGCGGGGAGAGATCAGCAATTTCAAGATGTACTCCTCGGGCCATTGGTATTTCACCCTGAAGGACGAGCAGAGCCGCATCGACTGCGCGCTGTTCCGCCAGCATACCTACGGCGTCGCGTTTCAGCCCCGGGACGGCATGAAGGTGCTGGTCACGGGCGCGGCGGGGCTGTACGTGCAGGGCGGAAAATACCAGTTCTACGCCGACGGCATGCGCCAGGACGGCATGGGCGAACTGTACCAGCGCTTCCTGGAGCTCAAGGAAAAGCTGACGGCGGAAGGGCTGTTCGACGCCTCCCGCAAGCGTCCGTTGCCGCTGCTGCCCCGCAAGGTCGGCATCGTCACCTCGGCGTCGGGCGCGGTGCTGCACGATATCCGCACGGTGTCGGGACGCCGTTTCCCGGGGATCCCGCTGGTGCTGCGCCCTGCCCAGGTGCAGGGCGACGGGGCCGCCCGGGACGTGGCCGACGGCCTCAGGGAGCTGGCCCGCGTGCCCGGCATCGATGTGATCATCGTGGGCCGCGGCGGCGGCTCCATGGAGGATCTTTGGGCCTTCAATGAAGAGATCGTCGCGCGCGCCGTGGCGGCCTGCCCGGTGCCGGTCATATCGGCGGTGGGCCATGAGACCGACACGACGCTGTGCGATTACGCGGCCGATATGCGCGCGCCTACGCCCTCCGCGGCGGCCGAGCTGGCCGTGCCCGAGCGGGAAGCGCTGCTCCAGACGGTGCGGGAGCTTTCGCAGCGCGGGCAGCGCGCGGCGCTTACGGCCGTGCTGCAGAACCGCCAGCTGCTGCAGGGCGTCGAAATGCGCCTGCGCGACTGTCAGCCGCTCTATCACGCGCGGCAGATGCGCCAGCGGGCGGAATACCTTCTGCAGCGCCTGCATACGGCTCAGAAGAAGCGGATGGAGCTGCTTGATCAGCAGGTCGGCGCGCTGACGGAAAAGCTGCGCTCCGTCGGTCCGCGCCAGGCGCTGGAACGCGGGTACGCCATCGCGCTCAGCGGAAATACGCCCGTGACCGGCATCGCGCAGGCGAAGGACGATATGACGCTTTTATTCCGGGACGGCCGCGCCCAGGTGCGCGTGCTGTCGGTAAAGGAGGAAGATCCATTTGGCGGCGAAAAAGGAAAAGAGCTTTGAGGAACGGCTGCTCGCCCTGGAAGAACTGGTGAAGCGGATGGAAGAGGGCGGCATGCCCCTTGCCGATACGCTCAAGGCGTACGAAGAGGGAGAAAAACTGGCCGAAAGCCTGAAAAAGGAACTGGCCGCGGCGGAGGAACGCCTGACCGTGCTGCGCGGAGGCGAAGCATGAGCTATCAGGAGCAGTATGATTATTTTCGCCTGGCAGCGGAGGAAGCGCTGCGGAGCGCCGTCCCGGACGACGTGCCGGAGCCTTTGGCCTCGGCCATGCGCTACAGCCTGATGGCGGGCGGCAAACGCCTGCGCCCGGTGCTGCTTCTGGCCGCCTATAATATGGCGCAGCCCGATATCACGCCGGCGCTGCCCTTCGCCGCTGCGCTCGAAATGGTGCACACCTATTCGCTGATCCATGACGATCTGCCCGCGATGGACAACGACGATCTGCGCCGGGGCAAGCCCACCTGTCATAAGGTATACGGCGAGGGCATGGCGGTGCTGGCGGGGGACGGGCTGCTTTCCTTGGCCTTTGAAACCATGGCGTCAAGCGGACATCCCAGGGCGTTCGCGGCCCTGCGCGAGCTTGCGCTGCGCTGCGGGACCCGCGGCATGGTCGCCGGACAGTGCGCCGATCTGACGGCAGAGGAAACGGGCGGGAGCCCCGAGCTGCTGCGCTATATCCATCTGCATAAGACCGCCGATCTGCTGACCGCGCCCGTGGTCATGGGGATGACGCTGGCAGGCGCCGACGAAGCGCAGATCGACGCGGGACGGGAATACGGCCGGAACCTGGGCGTGGCCTTCCAGATCATCGACGATATCCTGGATGTGGTGGGCAACGAGGCTGTGCTCGGCAAGCATACCGGCAAGGACGCCGCCGAGAACAAATGCACCTGGGTATCGGTGTACGGGCTGGAAAAGGCGCGCCAGGACGCCGCGCTGTATACCGGTTTGGCGGTAAAAAGCCTGGATAGCTGGCAAAACGCCGGGAATTTTCTCAAAACACTTGCGCAGCGCACGCTGATGCGCGTACAATAGCAGGGAACAACGGAGGAGGTGCCTTTTATGGCAATGGACAATTTTCTGGAAGAGGTAGCGACCCGGCGCAACCGCGGCATGGAGACGATCATGTACGTGTTCGCCAACATCATGATGGCCATTTTCGCGGCGCTGGCTTTTATGTATTTTATGTCCCTGCAGGGCGCGATGTCCCAGGGCGCGACCTTTGTGGAGATCCTGACGGCGGTCATCCTGCCCATGCTGCTGACCGGCGGCGTCGCGGTGCTGCTTTTCTTCTACCGCGACCGGTTCCGCACGGAGTATGAATACACCTTCACCAACGGACAGATGGATTTCGCCCAGGTGTTCAACAATAAAAAGCGCAAGAACCTGGGCACCATGAACGTGAAGAACGTGGAAGCCCTGGGTCTGGTGGCTTCCGGCTCCTTCAACCGCTATATCAATATGCCCGGCATCAAGCGCAGCAACTGGTTCGTCAACCGGGACGCCCAGCTGTTCTATTTCTATTTCAGCAAGGATCAGCAGAAGCGCATCATCATTATCGAAGCCAGCGATGAAATGATTTCCCTGATCAAGCGCTACGCCGCCCAGGGCGCGTATCAGGTGAACTGATGGATTGCTATCTGGACAACAGCGCCACCACGCGGCCGACGGAAAGCGTCGTGCGCGCGATGAGCGAATGCATGCTGTCGGGCTATTACAACCCTTCAGCCTTATACGCGCCCGCCGTGCGGGTGGAAAAGCAGCTGAACGCCTGCCGCGAGGCGATCGCCGCGCGGCTGCACGCCGAAAGCAAGCGGGTCGTCTTTACTTCGGGCGGCACCGAGGCCGATAACCTCGCCATCCTGAGCCTTCTGAGCGACCGGCGCGGCGGAAGGGTGCTGTTTACCGCGGGCGAGCATCCCGCCGTGCGCGAGCCCTGCGAATACCTGCGGGGCCACGGCTTCGACGTGCGGGAGATCCCGTACGACGCCACGGGCGTGGTTGATCCCGACGCGCTGAAAGAGCTGATGACCGCCGATACCCGGCTGATCTGCGTGATGCAGGTCAATAACGAGACCGGCGCGGTGATGCCGCTGCGCGATATTGCCCTTTTGCGGGATAAACAGTGCCCGCAGGCGCTTTTGCATGTGGACGGCGTGCAGGGGTTCATGCGGATTCCGGCGGATATGCGCGCGCTCGGCATAGACAGCTACGCGCTGTCCGGCCATAAGATCCACGGTCCCAAGGGCGTCGGCGCGCTGGTGTATGGCGAGCGGCTGCGCGTTGCGCCGCGCGCGCTCGGCGGCGGGCAGGAAAAGAACCTGCGCAGCGGCACCGAAAATGTGCCGGGCATATTGGGTCTTATGGAGGCCGTAAACGGCTACCCGGAAAAAAACGATATGCAGGCGCTGAAAATGCGGCTGTATGAAAGGCTGAAGGGCATTGCGGGCGAAAACTTCCGCGTCAACGGTCCGCTGCCGGACAGCCCGTATGCCGCGCCGCATATCCTCAACTGCTCGCTGGTGCCGGTACGTTCGGAGACGATGATTTACGCGCTGGAGGCCGATCATGTGTACGTGGCGGCGGGCTCGGCCTGCTCCAGCCACAAGCAGAAGCTCTCCACCGTGCTGACGGCCATGCAGGTGCCGCGCCGGGCGGCGGAATCGGCGCTCCGGTTTTCCCTGTCGCCGTACACTTCGGCGGAGGAAATCGATTACGCCGCCGACTGCATCGCGCGGCATTACGAAATGCTCAAACGCTACGAAAGAAGGTAACGGCATTTGCGTCAACTGATCCTGATCCGCTACGGCGAGATTTATCTGAAGGGCCTCAACCGCCCTTATTTCATGCACGCGCTGGTGGAGCGCGTCAAGCAGGCCGTGCGCCCGTACAGGGGCAAGGTGTGGCTGCACGACGCGCGGATCTTCGTCAGCGATATGACCGATCTGGACGCCTGCATGGCGGCGGTGAGCAAGGTGTTCGGCGTGCACAGCCTGTGCCCGGCCATCGAGATGGACAAGGCTGATTTTAACGCCGTCTGCGAAAAGGCCGCCGAAATGATGCAGGGGCTGACCGGCACGTTCAAGGTGGAGGCCCGCCGCTCCGATAAGCGCTATCCCATGACCTCGCCCGAGATCAATATGGAAGCGGGCGGCTATATCCTGCATCATACCGAAGGGCTGACCGTGGATATTCACAGGCCGGATCACGTGATGAACATCGAGATCCGCGATCACGCGTACCTGTACGTAAAGGTGATCGAGGCGGTGGGCGGCATGCCGGTGGGCACCGGCGGCAAGGCCACGCTGCTGCTTTCGGGCGGCATCGACAGTCCGGTGGCCGGGTATATGATCGGCAAGCGCGGGGTCGAGATCAGCGCCGTGCATTTCCACAGCTATCCCTATACCAGCGAGCGCGCGAAGGAAAAGGTGATAACGCTCGCGAAGCGGCTCAGCGAGTACTGCTGCGGCATCCGCCTGTATATCGTGCCCTTTACCGAGCCGCAGCTGACCATTCATGAAAAGTGTCCCGAGGAATACGGCACGCTGATCATGCGGCGCTTTATGATGCGCATCGCGGCCCGGATCGCCGAAAAGGAGGGCGCGCGCGCCCTGGTGACGGGCGAGAGCATCGGTCAGGTGGCAAGCCAGACTATCGAAGCCCTGTGCTGCACCGACGCCGTGGCCGGCATGCCGGTCTTCCGCCCGCTGATCGGCAGCGATAAAATAGAGATCATCCGCGTCGCCGAGAAGATCGGCACCTACGAAACCAGCTGCCTGCCCTACGAGGACTGCTGCACGGTGTTCACGCCGCGGCATCCGGCCACGCATCCCAAAATCGACCACGTGGAAAAGGCCGAAGCCTGCCTGGATATCGATGGGCTGGTGAACGCCTGCGTGGAAGGCGCCGAGCTGCTGGAACTGTAACACGACAGAAAAGGAGAACAAAAAAATGATCCCACGCTCTGACCGGATGGCCAAGGTGCATTCCGATATCCGCGGCCCCTTGTATGAAGAAGCCCTGCGCATGCAGCAGCGGGGCGAAAAGGTATTGAAGCTGAATACCGGCAATCCGGGCAGCTTCGGCTTTGAACTGCCGGACAGCGTGCGCTTCGCGCTGAGCCGCCATATCGACGAGGCCGTTCCCTACTGCGACATGCGCGGAATGCCCTTCGCCCGCGACGTGATCTGCACCTATCATATCGGGCGCGGCATCACGGGCATCATGCCGGACGACATTTTCATCTGCAACGGCGTCAGCGAGGCGGCCTCCATGGCGATGACGGCGCTGGTGTGCACGGGGGACGAGATTCTTATGCCCTCGCCCTGCTATTCGCTGTGGAGCAACAACGCCTATATCTGCGCGGGCAAGCCCGTTTTTTACCGCTGCGATCCGGCCAATCACTGGAATCCCGATCCCGAGGATATCGCCTCCAAGGTGAACGAGCATACCAAGGCCATCCTGGTGATCAACCCCAACAATCCCACCGGCGCCGTGTACAGCCGCGAAACGCTGCTGGCCATCGCCGATATCGCGCGCAAGAACCATCTGGTGCTTCTGGCCGATGAGATCTACGACCGCCTGGTCATGGACGGCATCGCGCATTATTCGATCGCCGCCCTCGCGCCTGACGTGCCCTGCATCACCTTCAACGGCCTGAGCAAATCGCATATCATCTGCGGTTTCCGCTGCGGCTGGATGGTGTTCAGCGGCCCCAAGGAGGAATTGCGCGAGATCAAGGACGCCGTGACGCAGCTCGCTTCCATGCGTCTGTGCGGCAACGCGCTCACCCAGCTGGTGATCCCCGCCGCGCTGGTGGACAGCGAAAGCACCCGCGCCATGCTGGTGCCCGGCGGCAGGCTGTACGAGCAGCGCAGGGCCACCACCGACGCGCTGAGCAGGATCGAGGGCGTCAGCTTTGAAATGAACCACGCCGCGTTCTATCTCTTCCCGCGCATCGATGAAACGATTTACGATTTCGAGGATGGACATGACTTCGCCATGCAGTTCCTGCATGAAAAGCACGTGCTGGTCATCCCCGGCAGCGGTTTCGACTGGAACGAGGACATCCGCGTGCGCATCGTCATGCTGCCCAAAGCTGACCGCCTGACCCGCGCAATGGAGGACATGGGCGATTTCCTCAAAGCGCACAAGAGATAATAAAAGGGGCTGCTGCACAGCCCCATCGATCAAATGGATCCTCCATTTGATCGGGAGAAACGCCTTTTCCTCTCGTCCCTGCGGGACTCCCGGGCGGAAAAGGCGCAAGGAA
>CACWLY010000055.1 GCA_902761825.1 uncultured Eubacteriales bacterium | reverse complement strand
CCCATCGCGCAGCAGCGCCAGGCCGGCACCTATCCGCAGCCGCGTCCCGCCGCGCCCCGTCCGCAGGGCCAGGGCAATTTCGCCCCGCGTCCGCAGGGCCAGCAGGGCGGGCGTCCGCAGGGCCAGCAGGGCGGCTATCAGCAGCGCGCCGGCATGAACGGTCCCCGTCCGCAGGGCCAGGGCAATTTCGCTCCGCGTCCCCAGGGTCAGCAGGGCGGGCGTCCGCAGGGCCAGCAGGGCGGCTATCAGCAGCGTCCCGGTCAGCAGGGCCAGGGCAGCTTCGGCGGCCGTCCCCAGGGCGGAAACCGCCCGCAGGGCCAGCAGGGAGGCCGTCCCCAGGGCGGACGTCCCCAGCGCGGCGCGGGCGCCGAGCTCGCTCCCGTGGTGGAGAAGGAGCGCGTAAGCAATTACGATCCCAACAAGAAACAGTACCAGCGCCAGCATGATCCCGAGCGCGTGGCGAAGAGCCGCAAGCAGCTCGCCAAGGAAAACGCCAATTTCAACGGCGGCGTGGACGACGAGGTCATCCGCGGCGGCAAGCGCGCGCGCGGCGGCAAGAAGCAGATGAGCGCCCAGCAGATGATGGCGCCCATCGTGATCGACAAGGCCGTCATGACCGCCGAGACCATCACGGTCAAGGACCTGACCGAGCGCATCGGCAAGCCCGCGGGCGAGATCCTCAAAAAGCTGCTGCTGCTGGGCATCATGGCCAACATCAACAGCGAGCTGGATTACGATACCGCCTCCCTTGTGTGCGGCGAGTTCGGCGTCACGCTCGAAATGCAGCTTGCCCGCACGGCCGAGGACGCCCTGGCCGAGGAGGACGTGGAGGATAAGGAAGAAGACCTGCAGCCCCGCCCGCCCGTCATCACCATCATGGGCCACGTCGACCACGGCAAGACCTCGCTGCTGGACTACATCCGCAAGTCGCATGTGACCGCGGGCGAAGCCGGCGGCATCACCCAGCATATCGGCGCGTACACCGTCAATATGAACGGACGTCAGATCACCTTCCTGGATACGCCCGGCCACGAGGCCTTTACCGCCATGCGCGCCCGCGGCACGCAGGCCACCGACATCGCCGTGCTGGTCGTGGCGGCCGACGACGGCGTCATGCCCCAGACCGTGGAATCCATCAACCATGCCAAGGCGGCGGGCGTGCCGATCGTCGTTGCCATCAACAAGATGGACAAGGAGGCCGCCAATCCCGACCGCGTGAAGCAGGACCTGACCAATTACAACCTGGTGCCCGAGGAATGGGGCGGCGATACCATCATGGCCCCCGTCAGCGCCGTCACCGGCGAAGGCGTGGACGACCTGCTGGAAATGATCCTGCTGCAGGCCGACACCATGGAATTGCGCGCCAATCCCAACCGCATGGCCCGCGGCGTCATCATCGAAGCCAAGCTGGACAAGAACCGCGGCCCGCTTGCCACCGTGCTGCTCAAAAACGGCACCCTGCACGTGGGCGATAATATCGTGGCCGGCATGGCCTTCGGCCGCGTCCGCGCCCTGCTCAACGACCGCGGCGAGCGCGTGAAGGAAGCCGGCCCCTCCATGCCTGTGGAGATCGCGGGCTTTACCGAAGTGCCCGAGGCGGGCGACGATATGATGGCCGTCGAGGACGACCGCCTGAGCCGCCAGGTGGCCAACGAGCGCCGCGAAAAGATGCGCGCCGCCCGCACCGCCACCACCAACGTTTCGCTGGATAACCTGTTCGCCAGCATCAACGAGGGCAAGCTCAAGAACCTGAACCTGATCGTCAAGGCCGACGTGCAGGGCTCGGTCGAGGCTGTGAAGCAGGCGCTGGAGAAGCTCAGCAACGACGAGGTCAAGGTAAAGATCCTGCACAGCGCCGTCGGCGCGATCACCAAGGACGACGTCAACCTGGCTTCGGCCTTCGGCGCGATCATCATCGGCTTCAATATCCGTCCCGACGCTAGCGCCCGCGACGCGGCGGCCAAGGAGGAAGTAGAGATCCGCCTGTACCGCATCATCTACCAGGCTATCGAGGATATCGAGGCCGCCATGAAGGGCATGCTCGCCCCGCAGTACCGCGAGGAAGTGATCGGCCATGCCGAGGTGCGCAGCACCTTCCGCGTCAGCGGCGTGGGCACCATCGCCGGCTGCTATGTCAAGGAAGGCAAGCTGCAGCGCAGCGCGGGCGTGCGCCTGATCCGCGACAACGTGGTCGTATACGAGGGCAAGCTTTCCTCCCTGCGCCGCTTCAAGGACGACGTGAAGGAAGTGGCCACCGGCTACGAATGCGGCGTCGGCCTGGAAAACTATAACGATATCAAGGAAAACGACGAGATCGAATGCTTCGTGGAGCAGGAGATCGAACGCTGAGGAACAAAGCTTTGAGCAAATTTCGCATTGATATGATCTCCGAGGAGATCCGCCGGGAAACCGACAAGATCATCCGTGAGGATATGCACGACCCCCGCCTGGGCGGCACCTACTGCATCACCCGGGCGGAGGTCACCCGCGACCTGCGCTACGCCAAAATGTACGTCAGCATCCTGGAGGACGACAAGGCGGAGGACGTGATGGCGGCGCTCAAATCGGGGGCCGGCTTCATCCGCCGGGAGCTGACGCATCGCATGAGCCTGCGCTACACGCCGGAATTGCAGTTCGTCCAGGACCGCAATATTGCCTACGGCGTGCATGTGGCTTCCCTGCTGCGGGATATCGCGCCCGCCGCGTCGACCGATGAAAGTGAACAGAATGAAGACGTATGACGCTTCCATGTTGTCCGCGCTGAAAAACGCGGACAACTTTATGCTCTGCGCGCATATCAATCCCGACGGCGACGCCGTAGGCTGCATGCTGGCGGCGGGCCGCCTGCTGCGCAAAATGGGAAAACGGGTGATCATCGTGAGCCCGAGCAGGATCCCCGATCACCTGCGCTGGCTGCCGGACGCGGAGCTGATCCGTCCGGTGGAGGAAGCCGAGGGCGCGCGGATCGACGCCGCGCTGTGCATGGACGTCTCCGAGGCCAAGCGCCTGGGCAGCGCCTGGCCGCTGTTTGCGCGCGCGCCGCTGCGTTTTGTGATCGACCATCATCTGGGCGGCGCGGATATCGCCCAGTATACCCTGATCGACCACGACGCGCCCGCCGCGGGCGAACTGATTTTTGACCTGTGGGAAAAGATGGGCGTGCCGCTGGACCGGGAGGCCGCCGCGCAGCTGTATGCCGCCATCAGCACGGATACCGGCAATTTCTGCTTCGATTCCGTGCGCCCGAACACCTTCGCCTGCATGGAAAAGCTGATGGAGGTGGGGCTCGATCTGTCCGACGCTTCGCGCCGCCTGTTCCTGACCAAGACCCGGCCCGGCATGGAGGCGCTGGGACGCGCGCTGCGCTCCATGAAGTTTTTCGCGGACGGCCGCGCCACCTGCATGCGGCTCACGGCGCAGGACAAGGCCGTTTGCCTGGCGGGCGACGGCGACCTGCACGGCGTGGTCAATTACGGCCTGAACATCGAAGGCGTGCAAATGACGTTCATGGCCGACGAGGACGCCGATGGCTGGAAAATCAGCCTGCGCGCGCTGCCCGGCGGCGACGTGGCTTCGATCGCCGCCAGGTTCGGCGGCGGCGGGCACAAGCTGGCGGCGGGCTGCGTGATCGAAGGCCCCTATGAGGAGATAGAAGCGCGGCTGATGTACGCGATGGAAGAAGCGCTGCGGACATAATGGACGGATTTATCAATGTGCTCAAACCCCCGGGCATGTCGTCGGGTACGGCGGTAGCCATCGTGAAGCGCATCACCGGCGAAAAGGCTGGCCACGCGGGCACGCTGGACCCCGAAGCCTGCGGCATCCTGCCCGTGATGGTGGGCCGCGCCACCCGGCTGTTCGACTTTATGGTGGAAAAGAAAAAGACCTACCTGGCCGAGATCGCCTTCGGCTGCGCGACCGACACGCAGGACGCGCAGGGAACGGTGATCGAAAAGGGGGACCGCTATCCCGACCGGGAGGCGGTGCTTGCCGTCCTGCCGCGCTTCACGGGCGATATCCTGCAAACCCCGCCTATGTACAGCGCGCTCAAAATCGGCGGCGAAACGCTGTACAAAATGGCGCTTAAGGGAAAGACGGCGGAGATTCCCGCCCGCCCCATCCACGTGGAGCGTATCGACCTGCTGCGGGAAACGCCGCGGCGCGGCATGCTGCTGCGGGTGGCGTGCGGCCGGGGCACCTATATCCGCACGCTGTGCCATGATATCGGCCGGGCGCTGAGCTGTCCAAGCCATATGCGCTTTCTCCTGCGGGAGCAGACCGGCGCGTTCACGCTGGACACGGCGGTGACCGTGGAAGAACTCAAGGCCGGAAAAGCCGCCGATAATCTGCTGCCTATGGACACGCCGCTTCAGCATCTGCCGCGGTTCGACGTGCCCGAAGGGCTGCGCAGGCTGTGCCTGAACGGCGTGCGCCTGCGCCCGGACGAATGGCCGGGATTCGCCGCGCCGGGCGAATGCGTGCGGCTGTATATCGACGGCGACCTGATCGGCGTATCCGTCGCGGATGAACGCGGGCTTCTGATTCCCCGCGCCGTATTACGATAACGAAAGGAAGTTTGCTTCATGAAGACACCCGAAGAGATCAACCGAATGACGGCGGAACAGCTGCGGGAACGGCTGCGCGCGATCCGCTGCTTTATGCTGGATATGGACGGCACCTTCTATCTGGGCAATCAGATCCTGCCCGGGTCGCTGGAATTCCTGGATGCCGTGGAGCGGACGGGGCGTCAGGTGCTGTTCCTGACCAACAATTCCTCCAAGAGCGCCGACCACTACATCCAGAAGCTCCGCGGCATGAACGTGCGCGAGCCCTTCCTCAATATCCTGACCTCGGGTCAGGCCGCGGCGCGCTACTGCCTGGAGCATTTCGCCGGGAAAAAGGCCTTCCTGCTGGGCAACCATATCCTGGCCGGGGAATTTGAAAAGTTCGGCGTGCCGGTGGATAACGAGCATCCCGATTACGTGGTCATCGCCTTCGATACCGAGCTGGATTACGCCAAGATGTGCGCCGTATGCGACGCCGTGCGCTCCGGCCTGCCCTATATCGCGACGCATCCCGATTACAACTGCCCCACGGAAACCGGCTTCATTCCCGATATCGGCGCGATCATCGCCTTCATCAAGGCCAGCACGGGCCGCGAGCCCGATCTGATCATCGGCAAGCCGTACGGCGGCATCGTGAAGGACGCCCTGCAGGTGACCGGGCTCAAAACCGAACAGCTGGCCATGTGCGGCGACCGGCTCTATACCGACATCGCCACCGGCGTCAACTTCGGCATGACCAGCATCCTGGTCATGAGCGGCGAGACCACCTGGGACGATCTGGCCCAAAGCCAGGTGAAGCCTCACCTGATCTTCGGGCGCCTGGCCGACATGATTCCCTACCTCGAAAAGATCTGAAACGCGGAACAGAAAACCGCAGATTCGCCCCCTTTGCCGGGGGCTTTTTTCTTGACTTTTTTGTACAAAAATTGTACACTGTATACAGCCCATACTAAAGAGGTGTTTTTTATGTACACGGGAACCTTTGAACTGGCCGAGGAAAGCAAGCCCATCCGCGACATCGCCTACGACAGGCTCAAGCACGCCATCATCACGGGTGAGCTGCCTGCCGGCGCGCGCATCGTGGAGACTACCTACGCGGAGCAGCTGCACATCAGCCGCACGCCGCTGCGCGAGGCCCTGCGCAAGCTGGAACGGGACGGCCTGGTGGAATATGTGCTGCGCCACGGCGTTGTGGTGCGCGCGTTCACCGTTGCCGATATCGAGGAGATTTTTACCATCCGCAACGCCATGATGATGCTGATCCTGCCCTCCGTGGTTGAGCGCGTGACGGCGCGGGATATCGCCGAGCTGCGCATGCTTTTGTCCGAAATGGACGTGGCGCAGAAGGAGGAGGACGCCGACGCGCTGGCCAGCTTCAACCGCGCGTTCCACAGCAAGATCGAGCACCTGACCGATAAAAAGCGCATCCTGCGCGTGATCGACGATCAGGAGGAATACATCCTGCGGTTCTCCGCCATCACCATCGCCAGCATCGTGCGCAGGTCGAAGGCGCATCAGGAGCATCATCAGATGGTCGATCTGCTGGAGCGGCATGACCTGGAGGGCCTGGAGAAGCTGATGGAGCATCATCTGGAGGAAAGCAAGCAAACCTGTCTGGCCGCCGTAGCCAACAGGAAATAACGGGAGGTACAGTATGAACGACAGATGGGATCTTTCCGTATTTTATCAGGGTTTTGACGATCCGCGGATCGAAAGCGATCTGGCCGAACTTGGCAGGCTTGCGGAGAGCATGCGCGCCGTGCTGGAAAGCGGGCGCGGCACGGCCGAAGTGCTGGAAGAATACGCGGACATGGAGGAAAAGCTGTACTGCGCGGCCGGAAAGCTGGGCGGCTTCGCCAGCCTGACCCTCGCGACCGAGGCGACGAACGCGGATGCCCACCGGCTGATGGACCGCGTGATGGAGCAGTCCGTTATGCTCAGCATGCTCGGCTCCGCGCACAGCCGCTATCTGGGCGCGCTCAGCGAGGAAGCGCTCGAGGCCGCCATCGGCGGCAGCGAAAAGCTGCGGGCGATCGCCTTCTATCTGCGCCGCCAGCGGGAAGCCGCCCTGCATCTGCCGGGCCCCGAAATCGAGGAATGGCTGCTGCGGATGCGGCTGGACGGCGCGGAAGCGTTTTCGAAGCTGCGCGATCAGCTGGACGCCACCGTGCTGGTGGATTACCGCGGGGAGCAATTGCCCCTGTCCGCCGTGCGCGGCAAGGCGGAGGATCCCGATCCCGCGGTGCGTCGGGACGCGTATCTGGCCGAGCTGGCTTCCTATAAGAAGATCGAGATCCCCATGGCCGCCTGCCTGAACGGCATCAAGGGCCAGGGGCTGACCATGATCCGGGCGGAGCATTTCGACAGCATTCTGGCCGAATCGCTGTACAATTCCAATATGGATCAGGAAACGCTGGACGCCATGTGGACGGCCTGCCGCGAATCCTTCCCGGCCTTCCGCCGCTACCTGCGCAAAAAGGGCGAGCTGCTCGGGCATCCAAACGGCCTGCCCTTCTACGATCTGTTCGCGCCCCTGCAGGCGGGCGACGCGCCGGCCAAAACCTATACGGTGGAAGAGGCGCACGATATCCTGCTGCGCGAGCTGGGCAAGTTTACGCCGGACATGGCGGAATTCATCGACCACGCTTTCAAAAACCGCTGGATCGACCTTTATCCCCGGGAGGGCAAAGGCGGCGGCGCTTTCTGCGCGGGCGTGGAGCACGTGGAGCAGAGCCGCGTGATGACCAACTTTACCGGCAGCCTGGGCGACGTGAGCACGCTGGCGCACGAGCTGGGCCACGCCTGGCACAACCGCTGCATGGCGGGCCTGCCGCAGGTGATGCGCGGCGCGCCCATGCCGCTGGCTGAAACGGCTTCCATTTTCAACGAAACGCTGCTGGCAAACGCCCTGCGTCAGGACGTGCCGCGCGATCAGCTGCTGGGCCTGCTGGATACCGATCTGCAGAACAGCACGCAGGTCGTGGTGGATATTTACAGCCGCTTCCTGTTTGAAAGCGCCGTGATCGAAGGCAAGAAGACCCATAACCTGAGCGTGGACGAAATGAAGCAGCTGATGCTGGACGCCCAGGATCAAAGCTACGGCGACGGGCTGGATCCCGAATACCGCCATCCGTATATGTGGGCCTGCAAGAGCCACTATTATATTCCCGGCCTGGGCTTCTATAACTTCCCCTACGCCTTCGGCCTGCTGTTCGGCAGGGGCGTTTACGCGCAGTATCTGCAAAAGGGCGCGGAGTTTGTGCCGGTGTACAACCAGCTGCTGCGCTCCTGCGGCTCCGACATGGTGGCCGACGTGGCGGGCAGCGTCGGGATCGACGTGCACAGCGTGGATTTCTGGCGGCAGTCGCTGAAAACCATCGAGAAGGATATCGATCTGTTCGTATCCCTGGCCGACGAGCAGCTGAAAAAATAACAAAGCCATATCCGGACGGAGGACTTTTTCGCAGATGAATAAAACGCGCTTGGTTTCGCTTTTGCTGTCGCTGCTGCTGTGCGCCGGGATTTTTCCCGCCGCGGCCGAGGAAGAGGTCAGCTTTCAGCAGATGATGCAGATGGAAACGCCCGCCCCGGCGGAAACGGACGATGGGCTGCCCGCGGTGGCGACGCCCACGCCCGCGCCGGAGATCCGCTACGAGTCCGACGGCAGCGTGGTGATCACCGTTACGGCGGTGGGCGACGTGACCATCGGCCGCAACGTGCAGAGCAGCTCCACCATTTTCCAGAAGGAATTGGAGCGGCAGAACAACGATATCAACTTCATTTTCCGCAACGTCAAGGATATTCTGGCGGGCGACGATCTGACCATCGTTAATTTTGAGGGCGTTCTCGCCGACAGCTATACCATCCCCAGCCGGAAAAAGGAGAACTCCTTCCTGTTCCTCGCGCCGCCCGCTTACGCCGAAGCGCTCAGCGGCAACAGCGTGGAGGTCGCGACCATCGAAAACAACCATATCGACGATTTCGGGGATCAGGGCCGCGCCGATACGCAGCAGGCGCTGACCGCGGCCGGCGTGCAGTGGGCCGACGAGTACCATCCCACGGTGTACGAGGTGCAGGGCGTGCGCGTGGCCGTGCTGGCCTACAAGACCTTCGATTATTACGGCACGCTGTTCGTCAAGGTCCCGCAGGAGATCGAAAAGGCCAGGCACAGCGCTGACCTGGTGATCTGCTGCTTCCACTGGGGGGCGGAAAAGGATTACGCGCCCAACGCGAACCAGCAGAAGCTCGGACGCCTCGCCATCGACAGCGGGGCCGACCTGGTGATCGGCCATCACAGCCACCGAATCAATCCCATCGAGCAGTACAACGGCAAATACATCGTGTATTCCGTGGGCAATTTCTCCTTTGCCGGCAACAGCAAGCCGGACGACATGTCCACTTTCATCTTCCAGACGCGCTTCCGTATCCGGGACGGCGAGATCATCGCCAATCCCTTCCGCATCATTCCCTGCCGCATCTCCTCCAAATCCAATGAGAACGACTTCGCACCCACGCCCTACGACGCGCAGCTGCAGATCGATAACGTGGTCAAGACCATGCTGAAAAACGGCGCGAAGCTGGAATACGCGGTCAGTAAATACATACTGGATTGGGAGTGAGCGTATGCCGACGGTAAAAGCGACCCTGATGGAAGAGGCGGCGATCAACCGCGCCGTTTCGCGCATCGCGCATGAGATCATCGAACGCAACGACGGCACCGAAGACGTGGTGCTGATCGGCATCCGCCGCCGGGGCGTGCCGCTGGCGAGGATGATCGCGGATCAAATCGCGCGCTTCGAGGGCGCGCAGGTCCCCGTGGGGGAAATCGACATCATGCTGTACCGGGACGACCTGACGGCCGTTGGGGATTCGCCCCGCGTAAGCAATACCCGGGTGCCGTTCAGCGTGACCGGCAAGCGCGCCGTGATCGTGGACGACGTGATCTATACCGGCCGCACGGCCCGGGCGGCCATCGAGGCCATTTTCGCGCTGGGACGGCCCGCCATGGTGCAGCTGGCCGTGCTGGTGGACAGGGGACACAGGGAGCTGCCCATCCGGGCCGATTACGTGGGCAAGAATATCCCCACCTCCCACAGCGAGGTCGTGGCGGTGCAATTGCCCGAGTATGACGGCGTGACCGCCGTGAAAATACTGACGAAAGACTGAGGGTGAATGCGCCATGCGCGGCAAAATCGTATTGCTGTATGAGAGCGAGCGCGGAAAGGCGCTGTGCGATACCGCTTCCTTTGTGCTGTCACAGATGGCGGTGACCTTTGGGCATACGCTGTCCATGCCGCTGCGCCGCTGCGGCCGCGACGGGCAGGTGACGGATGACGTTTTGGCGCTGTGCGAGGACGCGGCCGCCGTTCTGGCCGGGGAAAGCGGCATGCGCTGCCTGCCCGCGCTGGCCGAGGAAATGGGCTGCCAGATCCGCGTGCGCGAGCTGCGCTACAGCCACCTGATCGAAAACCACGCGCTGATGGGGCCGGATAAGGCGCTGAACGCCGTGCTGATCCAATCGGTCAGCAGCAGGGACGAAGATCTGATCGCCGCGGCGAGGCAGGCATACGCGCTTTCCGCGCGGGACAGCCTGCCCATCATCCAGGTCGCGCCCAGCGGCAAGCTGGCGGAAAGCTGGAAAAAGGCCCTGGAGCGGGCCGACAGCGTCAGCGCGCCCTTCCACGCGCGGGAGACCGCGCTCCAGCAGATGGTGCCGGATTTTGTATACCGGCCTTCGCGCATGGGCGTGATCCTCTGCCCGCCGTACGCCGGGAATATCCTGGCCGAAGCGGCGGCGGCGCTGTGCGGCGGCGCGGGCATGTGCTTTGACAGCTATCTGTGCGGCGACTGCGACGTGTACGCCCCGCTGCATCAGGAAAGCGACGACGTCAATCCCTTCGGCATGCTGCGCGTGCTGCACCGCCTGCTGCGGGATACGCTCAGGCTGGAGCGCGAGGCGGCCTGCATGGAGGCGGCCATCCGCAACGTGCTGCAGGCCGGCTGGCGCACGCCCGATATCGCCCGCGGGGATGTGAAGCCCCTGATCGCCGAACAGATCACCGATCTGATCTGCCAGCAGATCGAAGTGGCGGGGGAATGGATCAATAACGGAAAATAAAGCCGGCGACGGCTTTTGCCGGATAATCTTGGATAAAGGAGAAACGCAATGAAAAAGCTTGTTTTTCTGACGTTGCTGCTGCTTGTCCTGGCATGCGCCGCGTATGCTGCGAACGATGATATCCTGGGCAGGCCCTTCCCGGACTTCACCGCCGTCGATACCGAAGGCAACACCTTTACGCTCTCGGAAGCGCTGAAGGATCATGAGGCCGCGCTGATCAATATCTGGGCGACCTGGTGCCCGCCCTGCGGCAGAGAGTTTCCCTATCTGAACGAAGCGTACGGGGAATACGGCGATCGCGTGGCGTTCATCGCGCTTTCCTGCGAAGAGCAGGACACCCTGGAAGACATCGCCGCGTATCGCGCGGAGCGCGGGCTTGCCCTTCCCATGGGCAGCGACGAGGGCCAGAAGCTGTCCGATTATACCGGCTTGGTCTCCATTCCCACCACGGTGGTCGTGGATCGTTTCGGCAACGCCGTCTTCCTGCACTCCATGATGTTTTCCGACGTTTCGGAAATAAAGAGCGTGCTGGACGAGTTCCTGGGGAACGAGTACGGCGAAACGAAGGTGCTGACCGGCATCCCGAAGGACAGCCAGACAAAGCTGTTCCCGCTCTCGGCGGCGCGCGCGCTGTATGTGGAAAATGAAAACGCCCGCCGCATCGATGTACAGATGAACGGCAAGGACAGCGGCATGCTGATCTATGTGGTCAACGGGGATACCGCGCGGGTTCGGATGGAAATCGCCGCGACGGACAATCTGAGCGATATGATTTACTATGACGCGGGAAATGGGAAGATCAATTACGTCACAACCCTTCTGGACGCGGCCCGCGGTGCGTACGTTTACGAACAGCCGATGAATCCCGACGATTACACCGCGGGCGTGCTGGTTGCGTATCAGGATGCGGACGATCCGGAGGAGATAGATATGTACCTGATCTCCGGAGAAGAGCAGATCGAGCAGTTTTTGAACCTGATGCGGGACGAGGAGCATCAGGTATCCTGGTCTTACGCGCAGGACGCGCAGGCGGAATCCGCGGCGCTGAGCGAATATATCCTGCATATAGCCGATCAGAACGGCGGAGCCGTCCCCGGCGCGTACGTCAATTTCTGCACCGATACCGAGTGCTCCACCATGAAGTCTGACGACCAGGGCGTGATCCGCTTTGCCGGCGCTCCGGATATTTATCATCTGGTGCTGCTGAAGCTGCCGGCAGGGTACAGCAGCGACAACAACGTAGCGCTGCTACGCCTCCCTCCATTCAGCTTAGCCAGGGCGAAAAATCCATCCCAAATCTGATAATCTTTTATACTGAGAATAGTATAAAAAAAACGAGGGGCGTCACCGCCCCCCGGAGAATGTTGATACGATTTTTCTTCTAAGAGCCATGATGCGAATGGTCAAATAAGATAAGAAGCGCCGTTTTTCCGCGAAACAAGGAGGAAAAACGCGCTTTCTTCTGAGAAGAAAGCTGCAAAGAAGCAACCCGCGAAGCTGCTTCGGGCGGCGATCTCAGTAACTTCCGCGAGTTGATTGGATTACGCAGCCAGCCGTTCCCGGGCGACCGGCTTCGCCGGTCGGGCGGCGCGAAGCGC
>CACWLY010000054.1 GCA_902761825.1 uncultured Eubacteriales bacterium | reverse complement strand
CGGTTCCGGCGCGCCCCAGGTCATCAGCCAGGGAAGGACGTACTTTGTCTCCCGCGTGAACGGCGGCGATATCCATATTACGGGCGGCACGGTAAACGCCATACCGGGCAATACCAATTCGGACTATGGCGCGCAGGCGATCGGAACCAATGTTTCCGTGGAGAAAAACTATCCCGGCAGCAGCGGTTCGCTGGAGATCGGCGACGGAATGACGGTCGCTGCGGGCGGCGAGCAGGCGTTCAGCAACGAACGCGTCGATTTTGCGCGCCGCTCCGCCACGGCGGTGATTCAGCGCTGTACGCTTCCCCATGAGGAAGGGAATATATGCGCCCACTGCGGCATGGCGCCGATCAATGTCTATTTTGACAATCCCTGCCCGGACCTGTTCGATCTCCCGCCAAGCACCTATACGTATGTGGATCGGCCGGTGACCGTTGAGTATACCACCGATCCCCTGGTGGAAATCACTGGTTTCGAGATTGTCGATGAGTGTAACATGCCTGTGCAAATGACGCTGTTCAATACCGGGACAGAAGAAGAATATGTATTCCCCAACTTGGAGGAGCAGCTGGAACAAAACCTGCTAAGAGAGAAAGGGCTGGAGGATGTGCCGCCCAACAGGTTCGATATTTTACCGCGCCTGAAAACGCTGGAGCTGCGGCTGAAACCTAATTATAGAGCTATTCCTCCCGAATATTTTGACTTACACCATGTCGAGATCGTTACCCAGGGGCCCGGTACGGCCACGACGGGTTTTGAGCAGTCAGGCAATGTTTTTTTCTGGAACAGCGAGATCACGCTGTATTATAAACCGGAGAATAAATGCGAAGTGCAGGAAGTGCGCGTAGTGGACGGCAAAGGCAAAGAAATCCCGCTCATCTGTTTTGGAATCAGTATGGTAAACAATCAAAACGAGTTTACGCTGCTGGATGTCAATCCGGGCCAGAACGTGCCGGGCAACCGCTTCAAAATGCCGACGGACAATGTGACGGTGTATGTGACCTTTGTACAGAACGTATCTTCCGGCGAAAGCGGCGGAGAAGAAGGATTTACCGTCTCCCTCAGCGCTTCCCCGGATGCCGGCGGCACGCTTGAGGGCGCGGGAACATACACGGATCAAACCGTTGTTACCGTCAGCGCGGAGGCGGCGGAGGATTATCAGTTCTCCAACTGGACGGCCGGCGGCGTTGTGGTTTCCGAATCCCCGAACCTCACGTTCCAGGTGTGCGGCAACTGCGAACTGACCGCGAACTTCATACCGCCGCACAGCATTATTACGCTGACCGACGGCCCGGGCACGCTTACGTCTTCCACCCCTGCAACCGGGGCCGGGAAAACCGTTACGCTGGATCCGACGCCGGATGAAGGATGCGAATTCCTCATATGGGTTGTTGATGGAGAAGATGTGGTCATCGACGAAAACAACACGTTCGTCATGCCGGACTGTGGCGTCCGGATCACGGCGCGCTTCGGCATATGCAGTTACTGGATCGCCGCGGACAGGAACATAGGCGGCGTGCTGTTTGACCAGAATAAAGAATGGGGAAGCGAAGTGACCGTCACCGCGACGGAGGAGGAAGGATACGTCTTCCTGCACTGGGTGGACGAGGACGGCACGATAGTTTCCGTCAATCCCCAGTATACCTTTACCGTGCGGAAAGCCTGCACCCTGACCGCGGTGTACACGCCCTGCTACACGATCTCCTTCGGCGCGGGCGTCCGCGGAGCGGCGAACGGCGAGGGGCCGGACTGCGCCTTTACCGTAACGCTGGGCGATACCACATTCAACGACACATTCGGCAACCTGACGTTTACGGACGGCGTGGCGCAGGTGACGCTGAAAAACGGCGGCACGGTGACCGTTCCCGACATGCCTGCCGACGTCACTGCCACCGTGGAAGCGATCCCGCCGGAAGGCTATGTGTTCAGCGGCTGGTCCGGGGATGAAGAACGGAGCAGCTCGGAGCCGGTCTACAATTTCTCCGAATATTCGTCCGGCATCCTGATGACGGCAAGCTTTGAAAAACTGTATACGGTCACTGTGACGGATAACGGCCACGGAACAGCCGCTGCCAGCGTTGCGGCCGCCTGCGAAGGCACGGAGGTAACCCTGAACGAAAAGGCGAATGAAGGATATACGTTCAAGGAATGGCAGGTGATTTCGGGCGGCGTCGTCGTTCACAGGGCCTGGCTGATTTTCGCGAACGGCAATTCCTTCTGGGAGAACAGCTTTACGCTCCCCGCGGCGGATGTGGAGATCCGGGCGGTCTTCGAGAAGCCTTACGCTATCGACACCGAATACTGCATGGCGTGGACGGAGGATGATAACGGCCAGCAGCTGGCTGCCAACTGGGCGATGCCCGGCGATACGCTGGTTCTGATGCGGGACGCCACCGGCCAGATTCCCAGCAATTTGTATTTCCCGAACGATAGCGAGGCCCAATTCCGCACGCAGGGCGGCGTAACGCTGAGCTGGAACGCGGACAGATATGTGTGGCAGTTCGTCATGCCGGAGAGTGACGTCGGCATTACGCTTGTGATGCTGGAACGCGGACAGATATGTGTGGCAGTTCGTCATGCCGGAGAGTGACGTCGGCATTACGCTTGTGATGCTGGAACGGATGAACCCCATCATCACGCTGTTCACCGGGGATAGGGTTGAGGTTTCGCCCGATGTCGCCGAAGGGCTGATTTGTCGCTACGATCCCGACGCAAACCCCAATGAAGGGCCGATCGATATCGACCTGAACAATGATGGAAACGCTGATATCCGCGTGACATACGGTACGTATGTGTTCCCTGAGAATCCGCAGGAAGGCGAGGAGTGGACCGAGCCTGTCCGGCAGCCGAGCTATGTGGAACGCCTGGCCGGAGCGGACGCGATCACCGGGGATGTAACTGTCGTGTTTGACGATTACGGCTATCCCAACGACATGCCGTATATCGGCTGCGTGCTCAGCTTCGTAAAGCCGGTCTTCGGCAACGCGAACTTCGTCCTTCCGGCGATGCTCAGGGTGATCGAGGAGAGCGCCTTTGAGGGCAACGTCGCCATCACCGTCGTGAATGCGCAGAACTGCGAGTCGATCGGCGCGAACGCCTTCAAGGATTGCACGGGCCTGACGCAGATCCGCCTGTCGCCGGACTGCGCGATCGACGCGACCGCCTTCAGCGGCTGCGGCGTCGTACAGGTGTTTGCTCAGGCGCAAGGCGCCACGCAAGCTGCCTGCGCCCTGATCGAAAACTGCGTTTTCATCCCGGATTAAACGCGTAAAAAGCCTGCGCCCCCTCCGATAGCCGGAGGGGGCGCGTTTTTGTCCTCATATCTGATCCGTGGGGAAACAAAACGATCAGTACAGGCAAGCGGGGCCGACGCGTTCGGGGAGATTCCTTTTGCCGGTATTATGGAGAATATCATGCCGATTTTTTCAATATTATCGGATAAAAGCTTGTTTACGGGGAAGTGATGGTGCTATAATAGATTGCTTTTGTGATTTGAGGAGGTTCAACCGATATGGTGGTGCTCAAACGGCGTTCCCATGTGACGGACCATGTGATCATCGCGCTGACCGCGGCGCTGATGGCGACGAACTATTACGTGTTCATTCTGCCGAACCAGTTCGCGCCCGCCGGGCTTTCGGGTATCAATACGATGGTGCAGTACCTGTTCAATTTCAGCGTGGGCTACCTTTCGCTGATTGAAAACATCCCGCTGGCGCTGATCTCCTTTTTCCGGGTGGACAAGCATTTTGCCGTCAAGACGGCGACCAACGTCGTTGTTTTCTCGGTGCTGCTGCTGCTCTACCAAAACCGCGTCATCGATATCGAACGCTTCGTATACCACACCGTGGACGGCAAGAGCACGCTGCTCGCGCCCGTTGCGGCGGGCACAATCAACGGCTTCATCACCGCGATTTCCCTGAAATACGGCGGCAGCACCGGCGGCATGGACTATGTGGCGGCCATGATCCACAAACGCCAGCCCGCGTATTCGATGATCCATATTTCCTTCGTGATCAACCTGGTGGTGGCGACGATTTCCTATTTCGTGTATGATTTCAAGGTCGAGCCCGTGATCCTGTGCATCGTGTATTCCTACCTGACGACGCGGATGGGTGACTACATCCTCAAGGGAGGCAAGGAAGCCCTGAAGGTGGAAATGATCACCGCGCATCCCCGCGAGATCACCGAGCATATCGTGCGGGAGCTGCATCACAGCAGCACCATCCTGCAGGCCGAAGGCGGTTACAGCCACCAGGGCAAGACCATGCTGATCTGCGTGATCAACAAGCATCAGATCACCAAGTTTACCGAGATCATCAGCCAGTATCCCGATACCTTCGCCTGCGTTTCCACCGTCAGCGAAACGCTGGGCAATTTCCGGCGGGACGTGCATTGAGGAGGTTCCTATGCGTCTGGACAAATATTTAAAGGTTTCCCGTATCATCAAGCGCCGCACGGTGGCCAAGGAGGCGTGCGACGGCGGCCGCGTATCGATCAACGGCAAAACGGCCAAGGCCGGGGCCGAGGTAAAGGAAAACGACATCATCGAGATCCGCTTCGGCGCGCGCGTGGGCCGCTACCAGATCACCGACGTGCGCGAGGTTGTGCGCAAGGAAAACGCCGCCGAAATGTATCGCGTGCTGCAGGAGGACGCGGAGATCCTCAAGGAACGGAGCTGAGCATGGCTTTTATAGAAGCGGAAGGCCTGACCAAAACCTTTACCGTGCGCAAAAAGCGGGAAAAGGGGCGTCTTTTGCGCGAAAAAACCCGCGTAAAGGCGCTGGACAGCCTGAATTTTACCATTGAAAAAGGCGAGCTGGTGGGCTATATCGGCCCGAACGGCGCGGGCAAAAGCACCACGGTCAAGCTGCTTTCCGGCATCCTGACGCCGGACGGCGGCACCGCGCGCGTGAACGGCCTCGTGCCCTGGGAACAGCGCAGGCAGCATGTGAAGCGCATCGGCGTGGTGTTCGGCCAGCGCAGCCAGCTGTGGTGGGACGTGCCGATCCTGGACAGCTTTGACCTGCTGCGGGATATCTATCAGGTGCCGGAGGCGGATTATCGCCGCCGGCTTTCTGAACTGACCGAAGCCCTGCGGCTGGAGGAGTTTCTGCGCACGCCGCTGCGCCTGCTCAGCCTGGGCCAGCGCATGCGCGCGGAGCTGTGCGGCAGCCTGCTGCACGGGCCGGAGCTGCTGTTCCTGGACGAGCCCACGATCGGCCTGGACGCCGTGAGCAAGCTGGCCCTGCGCGATTTTCTCAAGCAGGAAAACGCGCGCCACGGCACGACCGTGCTGCTGACCACCCATGATATGGAGGATATCGCCGCCCTGTGCAGCCGCGTGATGGTGCTTGGGCACGGCAGAAAGCTGTTTGACGGCGCGCTGCCCGATCTGCTGCAGCGCTACGATACCCGGCGCATCATCACCCTGCGCTATGACGGCGACGCCGCGCTGCCCGATCTGCCCGCGGGCTGCGCCTGCGCCGAAGAGGGCGAAGGATACAGGATCGATTATTCCCCCGATCAGATCCCCACGGCGAAGCTGATCGCGCTGCTGCAGGGCGCGGGCAATATCCGGGAGCTGACCGCGCAGCCGCAGAACATCGATCATCTGATCGCCGCAATGTACCGGGAGATGGACCTATGAACGCGTATTTTACCGTCTTCCGCATGCGCTGGAAAATGGAATTGCAGTACCGCGGCGCGGTGATCGGCGGCGTGGTCTGCCAGGTTTTCTTCGGACTGATCCTGGTATCGCTGTACCGCGCGCTGTACGCGAGCAAGCCGCAGACCATGCCCATCGAGGCGGTTGCGAGCTATGTGTGGCTGCAGCAGGCTTTTTTCCGGATGCAGTTGTCCTCGGACAGCGAGCTGATGGACAAAATCCGCACCGGCGGCATCGCCTATGATCTGTGCCGACCGCTTGATCTTTACGGGTATTATTATGTGCGGATCCTGGCGCAGAAGCTGCTCGGCAGCCTGCTGCGCGCCGCGCCGATGCTGGTTTTCGCCTTTTTGCTGCCCCGCGGCGTGGGGCTTGGGCTGCCGGTATCGCTGCCTGCGCTGGCGGCGTTCCTGATGTGCCTTACGGCCGGCCTGCTCTGTACGTGCGCCCTGGAAAACCTGACGATGGCCTTCACCATGCGCACGCTCGATTCGCGCGGCGTGCAGGCCATGCTGAACCTGCTGATGATGATCCTGTCGGGCAACGTTCTGCCGCTGACCCTGTATCCCGACAGCTGGCAGAAGGTGATCACCCTGCTGCCCTACGCGCAGGTGCTGGATACGCCCATCCGCATTTATACCGGCCAATACGCCCTGGCCGACGTGCCGCGGGCACTGCTGATCCAGCTGGCGTGGGTGCTGCTGCTGGTATGGGCGGGGGAAAGCATGTGGCGCAGGCATCAGAAGCGGCTGATCATTCAGGGAGGTTGATATGGATACGATCAGGCTGTATATCAAATCCATGCGGATGCTGATGAAAAGTCAGCTGCAATATCCCGCTTCCTTCCTGATGCAGACGCTGGCGCAGCTGGTCATGGAGGGCGGCGAAATGCTGGCCGTCATACTGATCGTTGACCGCTTCGACCGGCTGAACCAGTGGATGCCCGGCGATCTGTACTTCTTTTTCGGCCTCATGTCCGTCACCTTTTATCTGACGGAGGTGTTCGGGCGCGGCGTGACCGGCGCGTTCCCGGGCATGGTGCGTTCGGGGCAGCTGGATACGCTGCTGCTGCGTCCCCGGGGCGTGCTGACCCAGACGCTTTGCAGCGCGATCGATCCCCGGCGCTTCGCGTGCATCGCGGTGGGCACGGCGGCGCTGGCGCTGGGCAGCCGTCTTTCGCGGATATCCTGGACGCCGCTCAAGGGACTGCTGCTGGCCGAGAGCGTGCTTTTCGGCATGCTGCTGATATTGGGACTGTTTATGATCGAGGCGGTTTTCTGCATTTATTCGGTCAAATCGGTGGAGCTGGTCAACGCGATCACCTACGGCGGGCGAAGCGCCTGCCAGTATCCCATCGATATTTACGCGCGGCCCCTGCGCGTGCTGTTCACCGTGGCTGCGCCGTTCGCGCTGGTGATGCACGTGCCCGCCGCGTATATTCTGGATAAGCCGCTGTACGGCTGGCCTGCCTGGACGGCGTTCGTGTGTCCGCTGGCCGGGGCCGGGGTGTTTGCCGTGATGTATCTCGTTTTCCGCCGCGCGATGCGGCATTACCGTTCTACGGGGAGCTGAGCCATGGGCGCGTATTCTGTTGAGGGCATCGTTCTTCGGCGCGCGGATTATCGGGAGAACGACCGCATGCTGACCTTGCTGACCCCGCGCGGGCGCGTGGACGCCCTGAGCCGGGGCTGCAAGCGGCCCAAATCGCCGCTGCTGCCCGCGAGCGAGGTGTTTGTGCTGGGCAATTACGAGCTTGTCGCCACGAAAAGCCACACGCTGGTGGCGGCCTGCCTGCTGCGCGACAGCTTTTACGACCTGCGGCTGGATATCGATAAGCTGAGCTGCGCGGCGTATATGGCCAATATCTGCGAAGCCACCGTGCAGCCGGACGAAAACGCACAGCGGCCCTTCCTGCTGCTTGCCCGCGCGCTGGGGTATCTGAGCTATCACGCGTACGCGCCCCGGGCGGTGCTGAGCGCTTTCCTCCTGCATTACGCCGTCGCCATGGGCTATAAGCCGCGGCTCAATCATTGCGTGATATGCGGCCGCGAAATCGAGCCCGGCGCGGGCGCGCTGTTTGATATCGAGCAGGGCGGCGCGGTATGCCCGGCCTGCGCCTCCTCCATGACCCGCGGGGCGGCGCTGCGCGGCGAGGAGCTTGCGTGGCTGCGCGAGGCGCTGACCGAGGGCGTCCGCGGCAGCCTGCCCGCGAAGGACGCGCCGCTGCCCCTGCTGCAGAACTATCTGGAAAGCAGGATAGAAAAAAAGATCCCGAGGCTGCTTGTTAAACTGTGAGCGCAGCGCCCGGGATGCTTATTTGATGAACAGATCGTCCCGCAGCCGGTACAGCGTGCAGCCGCGGTTTTTCATGCAGATGGCGTTGACGAACCATTCGGCGGTGCGCACGGCGTCGTACTGCATGTAGCCCCAGTGATAGCCGTCCACCTTGTCGTTTTTCATATTGCTGTCGGTCCAGTGCACCTCGTCGGTGACGGGATCGTAATCGGCGATGAACAGCAGGCTGTGCGGGCCGTTGCCGTAGTAATAATTCCCGGCCATCTGGAAAAAATCCCCGGCCTGCACGCTGTGCAGCACGTCGCGGCAGGCCTGCATATTCTCCTCTTTGGACAGCGCGTTATCGTAGCGGAAGGAGGCGGCGATCTCAAAGGGACTGCCCTCCTCGGCGGTTTCGATGCGCCATTCCACGCCGTAATCATACGGCGCGCAATTTTTTTTGCTGTTGTTTTTGGGCATATGCAGCGCAAGATCGGGGTATTCCTTCATGGCGTAGGCGTCCTTGAAGGTGTCGAACATGCGCATGACGAAATTTTTGCATACGCCCCGGTCCCAGTCTTCCTGCGCGGGCGCGTGCGAATAATACGGATCGTGATAGTTTTTATAGGCCAGCGCGAACATATCGGCAAACAGCTTTTCGCGCGGCGCGAGCACGGTCACGGTCTGGCTGCTCTGCATTTCATAACCGTAGGGGTCCAGCCCGCCGTAGCCGGTGACCGTGACCGCGGCGGACTTGGTATACTGCGGCGTATCGAAGGTATGATCGATGCTTTCGCCTTCCCGCGTCACGGTCACGGTCTCGCCGTCGTAGACGAAGGTCAGCTCCATCCGCTTCACGTTTTTGCCCACGGCCTGCACGCGCAGCTTGCCGCCCGCGTCGTAGCTCTGGCCGGGCGTGGGGGACAGGATGGTGATATTGGGCGCGGCCTGAAAGGCGAGGAAAGAGGTTTCCTCCTCTTCGCAAAGGCCGATGCCAAACAGCAGGAGCAGCAGCAGAGCCGTCGCGATCGTTCGTTTCAAAACGCAGAACCTCCATAAAAAAGGCTAACAATACTGTATCGCATAATCCGCGCAAAGTCAATCAAAAAGACGCTTCCGGTCCCGAAGGACCGGAAGCGCTTTTTTGGTGGATTTCGTGGTTATGGTCAGTCCGCTTCGTTCCTGCGGCGCTTGCCGGCGAGGAACAGGAGCAGGCCGAAGACCATCATCAGGGCGAAGGGAGCGACGCGGAAGCTGACGCCCGTGGGCGAGGCCGCGTTCAGGGTATTGGTGAAGGTGACGACGACGTCGTTATCCATCGTAATAGTTCCTGTCTGATTATTTCTCACGGAAGAATTACTGCCGAGTACATAGCTCGGGGTGTAGTACCCGTAATTGGATTCGCTGACCGTCACAGACGTTCCGCCGGGGATGCTGATCACAATTCCTTCATGATGGCGCAGCGTAAATGTCGCATTGCCGCTCGAATCAGCCGTCAGTGTTCCGGTGGCTCCCTGTCCGTTTGCCTGGTTCCAGTTTGTCCCGTTCGTACTCGTATAGCGGGTAAAGTCGTAGCTGCCGCCATTATCCAGGCCGGAAACAGTAAATGTGAAGCTGTCCTCCGGGAGCGCGAAGTCGCCGGCGACGACCTTTCTGATGGTAAGATCCATACTGCCGGACCAATACACTTTGCCGTCGTTTCCGCGCCTGATGCCGTACAGATATTTGGGATCCGTTTTCAGCGGATTCTCCGTCTGACTGTCCGTCTGCGCGTTGCGGAAGGCGTTCAGACCGTCGTGAGGTCCGTCCTGCATGACTGCGAACTGCTTGCTTTGCTTATAGTGCCGCTGCTCATTCGCCCAGACCGCGATGGAGCCCGGGCCGGAGGTTATGTCGCCCGTAACCACCAGGGAATCGGCCGTTGTGTTGCCATAGCCGGCAATGAAGATATCCTGCGGCGCGCCGTTCGTGTAGTATGCAGTTTCCTCGCCGTTCGTGTTTGTCCCAAGGTTCATGGCTTTATTGTTGTTTTCAAACTTCGGCCCGCCGGAGATGTACATTTTACTGCCTTGCGCCAGATAGACAGCCGCGCCGCTTTTATTTGAGGTAATCTTTGCGTTCTGCAGCGTGACGTCGTCGCCGACGGTCAGGGAAGCGCCGCTGTTCACCTTAACCAGGCCGCCGTCGCAGGACACCGTATGCGCTGTGCCATTGCCGTCGAGCGTGATGCGGCCCAGCGTGAGCTCTCCGCTGCTTACCGTGATCATGCTATCTCCGTTGTACTGACGCGTGATTACAGCCGCATTTCTTCCGCCAACATAGGGGAAACCGTCGTCCGCGTCCTTCGCCGCGGTGGTCAGCGTAGCTTTTTGATTGTTCAGCAGGCTGGTCGCTTCGGTCATTTCATAGTTAGGCACAAGCATTTCGATACTGCAGGACTCGGGATAGAAGCGGTCGTAACGGCCGGATTCATCCTTGTAAAACCACTCGATAGAATCCCCGGCGTTCACTCTGTTGAACGCCGTAACCAGCGTTGAATAGACAGCGGGTATGTATTTTGCTGTATCCGTATCATAGACATAGAGAAGCTCGCGCTGCTCATTCCCGCTGGAATTGGTGTTTACACCTACGATCTTGCAGACTGCGTGCAGGTTATGGAAGGTCACCTGGTAGTTGAACTTCGTCGATGTTATCATTTCGCCGCTGGTATACGGATATCCGGAGTCGTCTTTCTGCTGGCTTACATCTCCTGCGTCATTTTCCGCGCTGGTCTTGAAGTGGCCCTGCATTTCTGTGGAGAGCAGCTCCCTGACAGTATACTCGAATCCCAGCGGGAGCAGGTCGGCGACCTTCGTTTCTCCGTTATGGATAGAGAAAGTTGCCTTGCCGTTGATGAAGTTCATGCCGCCGTACACACCGGTGAATTCTTCGGCCAGTATTGACGGACTGCCAGATATCTTGCCTGTCAACTGTACTTCAAAACGATAGGATTTGCTGGTAGTATTCAAATCTGCGGGATCGTCGCTCAATACCATCTTGGTTACCGACAGAGAATAGATTTTGCGCCAGTAGATCTTCTTGTCCGTTGTCGTGTTCTCGTCCAGCTGGCCGCCTTTCATGCCGTTGCGGTCGTTGACGAAATAGTTCATGCCGCCGGTGGCCGAGCCTTCAAAGGTGGCGAAGGGGTCCATCTCCGCGCCGTGGTCTCCGTAAAGACCGGAAGTATAGTTGGCGCCCGGCACGTACACGCCGATGCTTGCGCCGCGGATCAGACCGCGGGAAACGATGACGGTGCCGGGATTGTTCGCGGTCGGGTCAAAGCCCTGATCCATCTCCACGTTGTTGGCCTTTTCGTAGACCATGCTGTACTCGGCATCTTCCTGGGCGTGAGCGCCTGCCGTGGCTGTGCTGCTTGTGTTCTGGAAGACGTAGGGCGCGCCGGAGAAGTAGATTCTCGCGTCCCCGCTGCCCACGGCGATACCGCCGCCTGTTCCGGTGACGCTGTTCTGCGCGATACTGCCGCCCGACATGTACATCGTGCGAGCGCCGCCATTCGCGTTATTCAGGTATACGCCGCCGCCGTTCTGCGCTGTGCAGCGGCTGATGGTGCCGCCCGAAATGCGCATCACGCCGGTTGTGCCCTGGCTGTCTGCAACGCCGTTGTTGAAATATACGCCGCCGCCGTTTCCAGTGGCGGAGCACTTGGTGATGGTGCCGACGGTCATGACCATCGTGCCGTTCTGCCCATCGATGTACACGCCGCCGCCGTTGGCCGCGGAGCAGCTGCGGATGGAGCCGCCCGCCATGGACAGATTGGCGTTGTTCAGACAGATGCCGCCGCCGTTGCCGGTGGTTGTGGCATTTTGGAGGGTTGCGTTGCGGCCCAGGGTGATCGTGCTGCCGGCGCAAACCGCGTTCACGATACGCGTATTCTCTGTCGCCGTAACGTTCGCCTGGTTGCCGTCCAACACGATACCGGTCATCGTCAGGTTGGTATTGGCCGTGATCATCGCGTGTCCGGTGTCCATCACGGGGTCTCGGGTGATCGTGCAGAAGGTGCCTGTTCTGCCGCGATAGGGGTAAAGGCTGTCCTTGCTGCCTGCGGTGGTCAGGGTGACGGTCCTTCCCGTGCCGCCCGTGACCTCCATATAGTATTCGGCGGTGTAGTTCTCGATCAGCATCTTCACCTGGAAGACGTCGCCGGTGTACGGCGTGCCGTCGGCGTAATACAGGTTTTCATTCCGCCGCAGCGTGCTGAAAGCGCTGGTGGTGGTCTTGTCGGTGGTGTGGCCGGCCTTCAGCGCGTCCAGGCGGTCGAACACGGCCGGACGCGTGTGCTGATTATCGATGTACAGCAGTCGTCCGTTGCCGTCGGTGATTTTGCAGATCGGGTCGCCGCCCCAAATGATCTTTCTTTCATTGCTGTCCTGGCGGTCTACGATGCCGTAGAGGGAGTCGTCCTCCGCCCAGAACACCTTGTATTCGTCGGTGAAGCCCGCCGGTCCTTTCAGAATGACGCCATTTTTATCCTGCGCGTATCCGAACTGTGTCAGCTTCTTCTTGGCGTTCACCACGCGGATCTCGCCATCGACGCCGCAATAGAC
>CACWLY010000053.1 GCA_902761825.1 uncultured Eubacteriales bacterium | reverse complement strand
GGCGGAAAAGGCGCAAGGAAAGCATTTTTGCTCTCGCAGGGCATGCTCTGCTTCGCAAAAATGCTCCTCGCACCGCACAGGTCGCTGCTGCGGATTACAATCGAAGGGCTGCGGCCCTTCGATGCATCCCGAGGGGTTTGTCTACAGTCTGGAACGTTCGAGAACTGCTCGCTCTCGAACGTTTCCTTGCTCTTATTTCATCTTTCGCATCATGGTTCTTATCTTAAGAACACGATAAAGCGTGTTCCCCGGACCGCCGGGTTACAGCAGATACATATAGACAGCCCAGAAATGGCAGAAGGAGCCGAGCAGGCAGAAGATATGAAAAACGGCGTGCATATAGCGGACGCGGGAACCCAGACCATAGAGGATGGAGCCGACGGTATACATGACGCCGCCGAGCAGCATAAACAGCAGCCCCTGAGAACCGACGGACCGCATCAGCTGGGGGATACCGGCCAGAATGGACCAGCCGCAGACCAGATGGCAGATCACCTGCGGGATTTTATACTTATCCACGCGAATGGCGGTCAGCGTTATCCCAAGCGCGGTGAAGGCGCCCGTTATGCCAAACAGAATCCAGCCCAGCGCGCCGCCGACGCCTATCAGCGCCACGGGGATATAGGTGCCCCAGACCAGCATGAACACGTTGCAATGGTCGATGACCCGCATCACCTTTTTGCTCTCCAGATTGCGCGAAAGCGAATGATAAATGCAGGAAATGGTGTACAGGATGATCATGGCTGTGCCAAACACCGCGCAGGTGATCTGCGCCAGCGGCCCTTGGGCCTTGACCATCATCATCGCCAGCGCCACGATGCTCAGGGCCGCGCCGATGCCGTGGGATACGGCGTGAAATATCTCTTCGCCCAGCGTATACAGCGGGATCCTGATGTTCAGTTTTTTTCTTGCTTGCACCATCATATAGATCCTCCGTTCATATATATTGATCAACGCAATCATTATACCTAATAAACATTATTATGTCAAGAGGATTATAAAACAAAGAGTTCTCGTTGCGAGAACTCTTTGATGCTTTTATGCTTTCGGGATCATGGCTGCGCAGTTTCCCGGACAGGGTCAGGCGTTCCGACCGGCTCAGGCGTTCCGGCAATATCCGGCGTTGCGCTGGGCTCGGGCGCGGCGCTGGGCTCGGGGGTTGCGAGCGCTTCGGCGCGGGCGTCGTCGTACAGCCGTTTCAGCGTTTGCGTTCCGGCCACGCCGTCCGCGCTCAGGCCGATGGATTTCTGGTAGGCCTTGATCGCCTTGGCCGTTCCGCCCAGATAGGTGCCGGTCGCCGTTCCCTTATAGAAACCCAGTTCGGCCAGACGCATCTGGACCCAGTATACGTCTTCACCTTTGGAGCCGTCCTTCAGCTTGCGCACTGTCTCCGGCGGATTGCCGCTGTCATAAACCGGTTTTATCGTGGGCGTCGGGGTGATATAGTTGCTGTGCGTATTGGGATTGACGGAGGCCGGCCTGACGGCGGCAACCAGCTCGGGGTCCTTCTCCGCGTCGTCATGGATCCAGACCTGCGTGCCCGCCCCGCAATTGTTGTAGATCCACTTCGCGTCGGGCAGCGTCAGGCGGATGCAGCCGTGGGAAGCGCGGCTTCCCAGCTTCCGGAAAGAGGATACCTTTAATTTGGTGGGATCATAATCCTCATAAATCACCGAATGGAAGGCGATGCTGTCGTTGATCTGCGTCCAGTACTGCGCGGTGCCGTTGCCCCATTTGGGAAATTGCGCCCACAGCGCGCGGCGCTCGGTCAGCGTAAAGGTGCCGATGGTGCTGGGATAGCCGGTGGTGCCGGTGGAGCACAGGAAGGTACGGTACAAAACGGTGAATTCGCCGTTTTCATCCCGCGTATAAACCTTGGTGACCTGGTTGGCCACGTCCACTTCCAGGAAGTAGGGCACGGGCGTGGGCGGCACGGCGGTGGCCGAAGCGGGCACCGCCTGAGCGCTGAACAGCGCGTTCCAGGTTTCCTCGCCCACCACGCCGTCCACCTTGAGGCCGTTGTGGCGCTGGAAGGCTTTGACCGCCGCGGTAGTGCGGGCGTAGTATCCGTTGGTGATGCTGCCCTCAAAGAAGCCCAGCGCGTCCAGGCGTTCCTGCAGCAGGCGCACCCGCGCTCCGGTCGATCCGCTCTTCAGCTTGCCCTGATAGCTCAGATCGGGGGTGGGCGTCGGCGCGGGGGTGGGCGTGGGAACAGGCGTCGGGGTTGGCGTCGGCACGGGCGTGGGCGTGGGGATGGGGACCGTGCCGGAATACAGCAGCTCCTGGGTCTTTACGTCGGCGACGCCCGTCGCGGGCAGGCCGTTGTCTTCCTGAAACGCCGTCACCGCCGCGCGCGTGTTTTTCAGATAGGAGCCGCTGACCTTATCGCTGTAATAGCCGTAGACCGTCAGCGCTTCCTGCAGCTCCCGCACGTCGGAGCCGCTCATTTCGTACTTCAGTTCCCGGTAGCAATCGCCGTATACGATCTCCTGAAGCGCGGCGTCGGCCGTCCCGGTTTCCTCCAGGCCATAAGCCGCCTGTACCCGCCGCACGGCTTTGCGCGTCAGATCGCCGAACTCGCCGCTCAGCGGTCCGTTATAATACAGCCGTTCCTTCAGGCGCGTCTGCAGCGAAAGCACAGCCTCGCCCTTGTCGCCGTATTTCAGGGTTTCATAGGCCTGCTCTTCGGCCAGGGCGAAAACGACCAGCAGGCACAGGATCGAAATAACCGTCAGCAAACGCTTCATCGGAGATACCTCGAGTTCGTCAGTGTAATTGCGTAATCATATTGTAATGAAATTGTCACAAAAAAGCAAGACTTTTTCTCCGGTAAAATATGTTTTTACGCGTTTGCCTCCGTTTGTCCGCTTCCCGGCCGCGCGAAAACCTGCCGCGCCGCGGCGACGGCCGCGCGGGCGTCCGGGGCGTAATAATCCGCGCCGATGCGCGCGGCGTATTCCGCCGTCACCACCGCGCCGCCTACGATGACCCGGGGCGGGTCGGGGAGCGCTTTCAGCAGGCGGACGGTCTCCTCCATGGCGGGCAGCGTGGTGGTCATCAGAGCGGAAAGGCCCGCGAGACGGAAACCGCCTTCCCGCGCCGCTTCCGCGACCGTCGCGGGCGGTACGTCCTTTCCCAAATCTTTCACCGAAAAACCGTAGTTTTCCAGCACCGTTTTCACGATGTTCTTCCCGATATCGTGGATATCTCCCTGCACCGTCGCCAGCAGGATGCGGCCTTTGTCGGCCTTCTTTTCGCCCTTTCGTTCCAGCGAAGCGCGGATCTGCTCGAAAACCGCCTGCGCCGCCTGCGCTGCCGAAAGCAGCTGCGGCAGGAAAACGGCCTTGCTTTCATAGTCGCTTCCCACCCTGTCCAGCGCCGGGATCAGCCTTTTTTCCACGATCTCCATTTCGCTCTCGCGGGTCAGAAGCTCGCGCGCGAGCCTGCCCGCGTCGCCCCGCAGGCCGCGGTATACGGCCTCCTCCAGCGACAGCGAAGCCGCTTCGGTCAGAGGCTGCTTCTGCTCCTCTCCCGCGAAGCGCGCCACAAAAGCGCGGCTTTCGGCGTCTTCTCCGCTGAGCACGCGGAAGGCCGCGGCGGTATCCATCATTTCCTTCTGGTTCGGGTTGAGAATGGGCAGCGACAGTCCGGCCTGAAGCGCCTGGGCGAAAAAGGTCTGGGTGATCAGCAGCCGCTGGGGCAGTCCGAAGGAAATATTGCTGACGCCCAGCACCGTTTTGAGCCCCAGCCGGCGCGTCACCATTTCCACCGCCCGCAGCGTTTCCCTCGCCTGATCCTGCTGCGCAGAGACGGTCAGCGTCAGGCAGTCGATCCAAACGTCCTCCCGGGGAATGCCCAGCGCCAGTGCGCGGTTCAGTATCTTTTCGGCGATGGCGAAGCGCTTTTCCGCGGTATCGGGCAGGCCGTTTTCGTCGAGCGTCAGGCCGATCACCGCCGCGCCGTACTTTTTAGCCAGCGGCAGGATGCTGTCCATCGATTCTTCCTTGCCGCTGACCGAGTTGATCACGGCTTTTCCGCAGTACACGCGCAGGGCGGCCTCCAGCGCTTCGGGCTGTACCGAATCCAGCTGCAGCGGGATATCGGCCACCGCCTGAATGGCCTTGACGATGCGGGGCAGCATCGTTTTTTCGTCCACGCCCGGATGCCCGGCGTTAATATCCAGGATATCCGCGCCGGCGTCCATCTGCCGGACGGCGATATCGACGACGGCGTCCATGTCTTCGTCCAGCAGCGCTTGCTGCAGGCGTTTTTTGCCGGTCGGATTGATGCGTTCCCCGATGATTGTCAGGCCGCTGATCTCCAGGGGCGACGTGGCCGTGCAGACAAAGTTGCGGGGCTGGTACGCGCTTTCGGCGTCAGGAGGAAGCAAACGCTCCCGCAGCGCGGCGATATAGGCCGGATCGGTGCCGCAGCAGCCGCCCACGATCGAAGCGCCCGCGCGCATGACCTCTTCCATGGCGGCGGCGAAACCGGCGGCGTCCAGATCGTAATGGCCGTCCACCGGATCGGGAAGGCCTGCGTTGGGCTTGGCGATCAAAGGCAGACGCGTATGCCTGCGCAGCTCCCGGATCATGGGCGCCATATCCCGGGGACCGACGGAGCAGTTGATGCCGATGGCGTCGGCGCCCAGCCCGTCCAGCGTGCGCGCCATGGAAGCCAGCGTGCACCCGGTAAAGGTGCGCCCCCCGGCTTCAAAGCTCATGGTCACGTATACCGGCAGGCGGCTGTGCTCCTTCGCCGCCAGCAGTGCCGCCCGCGCTTCCTGCAGGTCGGTCATGGTTTCGATGACGATCAGATCGGCGTCGGCTCCGGCTTCGGCCATTTCGGCGAAAATATCGTAGGCTTCCTCAAACGGCATCGTGCCCAGCGGTTCCAGCAGCGCGCCGATGGGGCCGATATCCAGCGCGACGCGCGCGCCGGAATCCCGCGCGGCCTCGCGGGCGATCTGAATGCCCCGGCCGATGACCTGCCGGACGGTGAAGCCGGTATTATCCAGCTTTCTGCGGTTCGCTCCGAACGTGTTGGCGTAGATCACCCGGCTGCCCGCGCCGATATATGCCCGGTGGATGGCGGACACCCATTCGGGATGGACGCAGTTGATTGCTTCGCCGTTTTGCCCGGGCCTGAGCCCGGCCTTTTGCAGCATCGTGCCCATCGCGCCGTCCAGCAGCAGGGGTTTAGTCTCCGACACAGCTTTTTCCTCCTTTGCGCATGGCGCAGCCGTCCCGCAGGCCGCAATACGCGCAGCCCCGGATGCGCGCCCGTTGGGGCGTGGGGGACAGCCCGATCAGGGCGGTCACCGTTTTGGACGGGATCATCAGATGAGATGCGGTCGCCTGAACGCCAAGCCTTCGCCCCGCGTCCACCGCGGCGAGCAGCCTGCCCTGGATTTCAAGCGGCAGATCGCCGTAACCGGGACTGAAACGGTCGGACAGGAAAAGCCCGGGATGCCGGGCGGCGATTTCCTTTTCCGCCGCGTCGCAGCCCGCCTCCGCGTACGCGCTGCCGCAGGCGTCCAGGATCACCGCTTTCGCCATATCCCTGGCCTGCGCGGCGCGCAGCATGGCGTCGAAGCGCGCGCCCAGCGTGCACACCAGGATGACGGCGCTTCCGCATGATTCCAGCATCCGCTTCGCCAGCGTTCCCGGCAGCGGCACGTCGGCTTCCCGCAGGGCGTAGCCGCCTGCGGTCTTCGTCAGCGTGAAATCCCGATACAGAGAACGGGGAACGATTGCCGTTTCCAGTTCGGCCGCGATCTCCGCCACGCGCCGGGCCGTTTCATCGTCCGCTTCCTGCGCGTTCAGATAGCGTAGGGCTTCCCGCACGTCGATCTTCATAGGTTTTCTTCCCGGATGCCCACGATGACGCGCTTAACCAGCTCCACCCGCCGGAACGGCGTCATGATATAAAAGCCGTCCACGGCCTTGCGGGCTTCCCTTGCGGTATCCAGGCAAAGCGCGCGGGCCTGTTCTTCGCCCTGGGCGCGGTCGAGCCCTTCGTAGGAGCGGATGATCGCGGGATCGATGGTCACGCCGTTCACGTGCTCCTGCAGGAAACAGGCGTTTTTATAGCTGACGATGGGGAAAAGACCGCCCAGCAGATAACCCTTCAGCGCGTTTCTGGCTTCATACAGATTTTCCATTGCCTGCCGGCTTGCGATGGGCTGGGTCAGAAAGGCCTGAATGCCGCATTTTTCTTTCTCCTTCGCACGCCGAAGCTCAGCCTCGAAGCGAACGGCGTTCACGTTCAGCCCGCCGCACAGAAAAAAAGGAGGCAGCCTGTTTTCGCGCGTCCGCTCGCGTATCGCTTCCGCCAGCGTGCGGGAATTGAGCTGGAAAACGCCCTTGACGCGCTCGCGCTCCTCCTGCGCCACCGGATCGCCGGTGACGAGCAGCACGCTGTTCACTTTCTCCATGGCCAGCCCCATCAGCAGCGCCTGGATCGCGTTCAGGTTGCGGTCGCGGCACGCCATATGCGGCAATACCTCGATGCCGTATTCCCGCTTGAGCTTGGCTGCCAGCAGGCTGGAATCGATGCTGACCTGACCGATCGGGCAATCCGCGATCGTGATCATATCCGCGCCCGCTTCCGCCAGCTCGCGGGCCCCGCTCAGAAAGGTATCGGGATCGGTCTGACGCGGGGGATCAAACTCAACCAGGATAGGGCGTTTCTTCGTGCCCAGCAATTCGGGCAGCGGCAATCTGTTCATCTGCGTTACTCCAATCACATTTCATCCGATCCGTTTTCACTTTAGCAAAGCGCGGTTCATTATTCAAGACCAGATACGCAAAGAATACAATCCTCGGCGCGGGCGCGGCGGAACGGCTTGCGAAAAATGAACTTTTTTGTCCGTTACATTGTCAAATACGTTACAATGTGATACAATTACCCTGACAGACTGCGGTCAAAAACTGCCGCGCTTTCGCTCAGAGTCCGGCGGATTCCGTTTTTCAGCCAAAAGAGGTAATCGCATGCTCGAATCCATGCTTGAAAGACATTTTGTCACCATATTCCTGATCCTCGGCTTTTCCATGAAGCTGATGCTTCGCAAATCCACGCGGGATACGCAGGTCCGCTTCCTTTGGAACAATATCATATGCGCGATCATTCTTATCGCGGCGGACTGCCTGGATATAATGACCTCGGACAATCCCAAACTGTCGTTTTTGCGTACGCTGGCCGACGTGACTACGTATTCGGTGGAGCCTGTGGCCGCGGTGAGCATCGTTTTTGTCGTTGTGCCGGATGAGGAAAGGTTCCGCCGCATATTGTGGGTCCCGGCGATGATCAATTTCGGGATCATGTTTACGGCCTTCTTCTCCCCGATCGCCTTCGGCTATGACGCCGATTATCAGTTTTTCCGCAATCCGCTCGGATACAGCGTTTTCGTGGTTTCCTTCTTCTATATCGCGGTGGTGCTGCTGCTGACCATCAAGAAATTCCATGAAGGGCTGAACACCGCGGTCATGATCCTTCCGCTCTGCGCCCTGGCCTGCTGCCTCGCCGCTTTCCTGGACGCTATGACGGACGGCAATCACGTCAATCCCACCATGCTGATCAGCTGCATCTTCTACTACATGTTTATCCGCTCCAAGGATACCAACCGCGACCCGCTGACCAAGCTGCTGAACCGTCAATCCTTTTATGAGGATTGCGAAAAATACAACCTCTCCGTTTCTGCGGCGGCTTCGGTGGATATGAACGGCCTCAAGCGCCTGAACGACAGCAAGGGCCACGACGCGGGCGACGAAGCGCTGGCATGCATAGCGAAATGCCTGGCATCCGTCGCGCGGCGAAGCATCATCCCGTATCGCGTGGGCGGCGACGAATTTGTGGTGCTGTTCCTGAAATGCACGGAAAGCTCCGTTCAGGAAACGCTGGCGAAGATCGTTTCCTCCGTGAAGGCGGAAGGGTATTCCGTATCGGTTGGCTATGCCATGCGCTATTGGGGAGAAAGCATCGATAAACTGGTCAACTTTGCCGATCAGAAAATGTACGAGGACAAGACCGCCTATTACGAGCGCCCGGATTTTGACCGGCGCAGGCGGTAAAGCGCAGCCCTGTCCGCCGCGTTTTTTACGAAAATCATGCGCGTTCACCGGTATCCGGCACAGCCGGGCGCTTTATAGGCCGGTGTGGCGGACAGGGAGGACTGTTTTCTTTCTGTGAAAGGACATATCCATATATGTAATTGTCTTTGCGGCGCATTCGTGATACAGCTGAGGCGAATGCCTTTTTTATTTTTCCGCCGCCTGCGCGGCCTTTTCCAGCGCCCGGGTAAGATACCGGCCTTCTCTTACCGCCTGTCCGATCCGGCTGACGTTCTGAACCATCTGCCGGTACTCAAGCTCCGTCAGGCCAGCGATCTTTTCTTCGGCGTCGGACAGGCGATCGACGAGCAGGCCGACGCCGTTGCTCTTTACGAATTCCGCCTCCGCGGCTTCTTCCCAGATGATCACGGGAAGCCCGGACGCCATGTACAGCGAGAGCTTGTGCGGATTGTTATAGCGCAGGTAGTTTCCGGTCGCTCCCTGACAGGCCTGCGCGGACGGGCCGTCCCAGATGACGCCGAAAGCGCCTTCGATTTTTCCGGGGAGCGTTTCGGGGGGGAAGGAACCGTGATAGCGGACGCTGTCCGGCAGCTTTTCCTTCTGGACGCCCAGACCGTAAAGATGAAGGGGGAGCTTTGCGGCCCGGGCGAGGGGATAAATATATCCGCTCTTTTCGGGGTCCAGATTCCCGGCTACGGCAAGGCCGTCCCGCAGGCTGCGCGGCGCGGCTTCTTCCTCCGTCAGGTAGTCGAAAATGCCGAGATCGGTTATTTTATCTTTCGGTATTCCCGCGCCGGTCAGGTATTCCGTCATCCGCGGATTGTGGGAGATGATGCGGTCGAACAGCGGCAGGAATTTCGCGTCGCTGTATTCGGCCGCTTTCCCGTAAAACCCCCGAAGGGAATTGATATCATGGATCAGCGCGATAAAACGGAGCGCTTTCTTTTTTTGCACCCGGGGAAGCAGATGCCTGAGAAGATAAACTGATTTGATGGGGAAGAAAGGATACTGGAGAACGATCCGGCTGTTTTTTTCAGCTTCTCTGACGAGCTTATTCCAGGATACGAGCGTTTGACAGATGAGTTTGATCTGCCTGAGCCTGCTGCCTGACGCCGTGCGTTCTCCCGAAAACCGCAGCGGTTCATACCCTGCTGAAAGGATGATCCGCTCCGCGTCCTGCCGGGCTTTTGTCGCCGCGTTGCGGTCTGCTCCGGCATCCACACAAATCACATATTGTTTCATCTTGTCTTCCTGTTCTGATCAGATCTCAAAGGAGCTCGTCTCCGGAAGGATCGACTGGAAAGCGTCCCGCAGCTCGTCCCGCGTCAGGCGGAACGCCTCTTCGGTCAGCGGTCCGTCGTTCAGGCAGATCATCGGCTTTTTCTGCCCGCGGATCACGTCCTTCCAGGATTGCTCCCTGGCTTCCAGCTGAAATACCGCGCTGCGTATCGGCCGGCGCGGAATGAAGCGCCCTTCCGCCATCTGGCGGTAACGGATCAGCCACTGGTTCACATCCCGGTCGTTCCGGATCGTATGCCGGCAGGTCGCGTCCAGGATATCGCCGTCCTGCTCCCAGGCTTCTTCAAAGCTGGTCTTCAGGAACGCCTGCGGCAGATGCGGCTCGTCAAAACCGACAAAGCGCGGCCAGATCATGAGGATCGCGTTGCGGATCATGCTTTTGCCGTAAAGCGGCGTCAGCCATTTCAGAGGATGCCTGCGGATGCAGGCTTTAAAGTCATAATCCCGGTTCAGGTATTCGGTGTTGTTCAGCGGGATGGTAAATATGATCCCGCCTTTTTCCTTTCTCCGCAGCTCCGCCGTCATCAGCGGATTCATGGTCGCCTGATCCCGGGGAAGGCCTTTCCTGAAAAAGAAGGAGGGGGAAAGCGGCCTGAGCAGGAACATGTCGTCGTTGAAATACACGAACTGTTCGCTCAATTCCGGTATCCGATGCAGATTTAGCTCGATCGTATGGCTGGAGAAGGTCGGCAGATACTCCTTGGGGATATACTCCTCATGCCGGACGATCCGGATTTTCGGGTTGGCTTTGTTCAGCCAGTCCGGCGGCTCCTGGCCGCAGATGAACCAGATCCTGTTTACCCACGGCGCAAACCGCTCCGCGGCCCGGAACCAGAACCGAAGCACGTCCCAGTCCCGGTAGCGCTCGTCCCGGTCGTCCGTCAGCTGCTCGCCGGTAAATGCCGCCTTGCGTTCGCGCCATGCAGGATCGCCGCCGTCCACCCAGGGGATGACGAAATCGATCGACTGCGAGCTCGTTTCATTTTTCCGATTGTTCATGCTGATCCCCTGTCGTTTCTTTTTTATTTCAGCTGTTGCCGTGCCGGCCGGTCAGGCCGCTGTATAAAGCCCAGCACCTTTCAAAGAAAGGCACGCCCCGCCGCAGCATCAATATGGCTGCCTTGTCGCGCCTGGGCGCTTCCGGATCCTTCATGACGCCGCGTTCGTAGGACTTGAACTGCGCCATGATCGTCCGCGTCTGTCCGGGATATTCGGCATACCGATTTCCCATGGTTTTCAGCAGATAGAAGCACGCGTATACGATCCTTCTCTTTGCCGCCGGGATAAGCTCCGGATAGCGCTCCTTCGCCAGGTCGAGCATCTCCTGCGAGTACGCCAGCATGTCCATATGCCTGTCCGAAAAAGAAGAGGTTACGATCGACCCGGCATGCTTGACATAATAGTATAACGGGCGGGTCGTGAGCGCGATCTTCTCCTGCGTCAGGAACAGCCGGTACGTCGTGGCGACTTCCTCGTACAGATGTCCTTTGGGAAACAGGATCCGGCTGAAACAGCTTTTGTGAAACAGCTTCGCCCATGCCGACGTATCGATCGATTTGGTATACAGCATGTCCCTGACAGCCTCCACCGCCGGAAGGACGCGATAATCGTCATGGTCATTTCTCCAGGCGACGGCCTTGCCGTTCCTGACCGTGTAAAACCCGCAGGCGCTTATCGTCGCGCCCTTTCCGATCCCTTCCCAGAGAACGGAAAGAAGCTCCGGATCGGCCCAGTCGTCGCTGTCCACAAAGGCAAGATAATCTCCCGACGCTTCCCGGATCCCCGCGTTCCGCGCGTCCGACAATCCGCCGTTCTTCTGATGGATCACGCGAACGCGGGCGTCCTTTTCCCGATATGCGTCGCAGATCTGCGCCGTGCTGTCCGTGGAGCCGTCGTCCACCAGGATCAGCTCGTAATCTGTATATGTCTGCGCGAGCAATGAGTCTACGCATTTCTCCAGATACGACTCGCTGTTATACGCGGGAACAATGATCGATATCAACCGCATTCACCTGTTTCATAGTCTCTTGGCAGACGGAAAATCCCTCCCGGGATTCCCGGAAGCATGCCTGTCTGCGCCGCTATGGGTCAATGACCCGTGAAAGCATCTGAAAACGTGGCAAAAATCGATATTCTGCCATATTTCCGTTCTTTTTATTTTACAATATCTGTTGTTTTTCGTCAATATGCCTTCAGGCCCGCGCCTGGCCGCAGCGCGCCAAAAGCGGTCCCATGATCAGGAACGAAGCACGCATCTTGCGCACGAGATCATACGGAGCTTCACAATTGCCAATAACCGTACTGTCAACCTTCAGCTGGTGCTTGGACTGGTCAAATTCAGCCTTGACCCCCAGCTTTTTCAGCACTTCCGTAATCGTATGGACATCTTCCAGTGCCGGCACTTCATCGAGCAGGCTTGGGGAATCCTGACCAAGCAGTGTCGCCGCAATAATCGGCAGGACAGCATTTTTGGCTCCGCTGATTTTAACCCGGCCTTTCAGTCGGTTACCCCCATGTATAATCAACTTTTCCATTAAGTTCGTTATCCTCCTATAGTTGTGCTTTCAGAAAGCATCAACACATAGTTTATCATCATATCATCCTTATGACAATAGTCTTCCCGTCAGTTTCTCGCAATCGTCAGCGTCGAATGGACAACGTTGTCGATGATGTAATTCGTAGCAAATTTCGTCTTGCCCGCGCTTTCCTTCCCCTGGAGGCCGAGCAGATCGACTTTATGGCCCTTGGCCTGCATAGCCTGCAGGGCACGGCGCTGAGCGCTGGCCGACACCGGCTTCTGCACCTGGCTCGGTGCGATGATGACCTCATTGTTGCGGCCCGTTTCCTGCAGATTCTTGAGCTTATCCTCCGTTGTCTGTTTGGAATCCTCTTCGCTGACGACATCAACGCCCGACTGCTGCAGAAGCATAAGAGCTGTCGCCGGCACGAGGCCGCCGCCACGGATATCGAGATTCATCGGCCCGCTCGGCTGCGATTCCGGCACCGTAAACGGAATGACAAGGGTTTCCTTGGCCTTGCGGTACGGCTTGATGGTCGTCGTGAAGTTGACCGTCTCCCCCGGCTTCACGGTTTTCTTGTCCGGGATGGCCGAGATGAGCGACGCCGTCTTGCGGTTGCTGTCAACATCGATATTGACCTGGACATCGATGATATCCGATTCCTTTTCCTTATTCTGGCTGATGACATTCATGGCCTGCATGAGCTCAGCCATGGCGATCTGCCCGACATCCGAGGCATTATAGAACATGTTCTTGCGCTCGACCTTGCCGCTCGCAACAGCATCCGTGCGGATGGTGAACCCCACCTCCGCAGTACCGGCGCTGAGATCATCGGCCGTCTTGCTCAAGGCTGCATAGGCAATGCCGCCGCTGAGCTGCGGCAGGAAATCTTCATCGTAAGCAATGCGGGCATTGTAGTCCGCCGTGCGGCCCAAGGATTTATCGGTCACCTTGACCTTGATGGGTACCACCGTCGGGAACTTGCCGAGCACGCCAGCGATTCCCGTGGCACGATCCTGGTTGATACGGCCGATGATGTTGCCGATGCTGGCAATCTTCATGCCGTTGCTCTGGCCGCTGATCGTACCGACCACCTTCGCATCCGTCATGAAGTAGTTGACGTTGCCGCGATGCAGGAACGGATGTCCAAAGGCCAGGATTTTCTTGCCGTCCACAGCCGTCACCGTCCCCGTGGCCCCGACAGCAAAGTCGCCATAAGCCACGGCCACGCCGACAGCGGAGCCCGGAACGAGGGAGGCATCGTAGACAGTCTTCTGCGCCTCTGCCA
>CACWLY010000052.1 GCA_902761825.1 uncultured Eubacteriales bacterium | reverse complement strand
TTCGGCCAGCGCAAGCGAACAGCGAGAAACGGGCCGGAAGGCCCCGGACTCAAGCGGGCCCTGGCGAAGAGCTCGAGAGCGAGGAGCTCTCGAACGTTCTCTTTTGTGTCATAATTTACCCTTCGTGAATTGGCTCTTAGATGAGAATTAGTATAAAAAAAGGCGATGGGGGGCGCTTATGAAGCTGGTTTTGATCGTTCTGATCATCCTGACGGCGCTTGCGCTGGGGATGGGGTATCTTCTTTGTTCCTTTGCCGTGGGGATCCGCAGGCAGACGCTGGAGGACGCGCGGAAATGGCAGGAGGAGCATTACGACATCTCCTGGTACGACGGCCTGGAAAAGGAAGACTATACCGTGACGAGCTATGACGGCTATCTCCTGCACGCGCAGCTGCTGCGCAATCCCGCGCCGTCCGACCGGTATATCCTGATCTCCCACGGGTACACGGACAACCGCTTCGGCTCGCTGAAATACACGAAAATGTACCTGGATCAGGGCTTTCACGTGATATTGTACGACCTGCGCGGACACGGCGAAAACGAGCCGACCTTCTGCACCTATTCCATCCGCGAAAGCCGCGATCTGGACGTGATGATCCGCGACAGCCGCGCTCGCCATCCCGAGGCGTCGCTGTTTGGCATTCACGGCGAATCCCTCGGCAGCGCGACCTCCGTCGCGGTGCTGCGGTATAAGCCGCGGATCGATTTCGTGGTAGCCGACTGCGGTTTCAGCGAGATCGAAAGCGTGATGCGGCGCGGGCTCAGGGGCATGCATGTGCCGGGCTTCATGATCTGTCCGGCTTCCCTGTGGGCCAAGGCGCGCTGCGGGTATTTTTTCCGCGAAATGCGGCCTATCGACAGTCTGGCGGACAACCTGATCCCCATCCTGTTTATCCACGGCGCGGAGGATGATTTTATCCTGCCCGCGCACAGCGAAGCGATGCGGAAGGCGACGCGCGGCTACAGCGAGCTGCATCTGATCCCCGGCGCGGGCCACGCGGCGTCCGTGCTGACCGCCCCGGACGATTACGCGCGGTATACCGGCGATTTCATCCGCCGCGTGGAAGCGATGAAGGGTGGAAACTGACCGCGCCCCGCGGGGCTGAATACACAAAGAACAGGGGCCGATGAGGCCCCTGTCGTTATTTCCTGAAAAACCCGGCCTGATACTATTCTCAATCTAAAATCTTATCATCTTTGGGTGTCTTTTCCGGTCAACGTAGCGCTGCTACGCCTCCCTCCATTCAGCTTAGCCAGGACGAAAAATCCATCCCAAATCTGATAATCTTTTATACTGAGAATAGTATGATACCGGCGTCAAAATCCCAGGCTGTCGTTGACCAGGATCACATGGATGCGGTCCTTGTGGCGCGAAAAGCGCGTGATCAGGAACTGGCAGCAAATGGTGTCGGGCGATTTGCAGTTCATGCAGGCGCCGGTCTTTGCGCAGGGGGTATTCAGGCCGAAGCGCTGGGCGTTAATAGGGGCGGCCACGTTGCGCGCGCGCTTCATTGCGGCGTCGAGATCGCAGCAGACCTTGTTCATGCCCACGATGAAGACGACCCGCTTGGGGCCCTGGGCGATGGCCGAAACGCGGTTGGAATTCCCGTCGATATTGACCATTTCGCCGTCCTCGGTGATGGCGTTGGCGCTGGAGAGAAAAACGTCGGCGTCGTAGGCGGCAAGCATGGCCGCGCGTTTATCGGCGTACGCGTCGCGGTCGATAAAATGATAATTTCCCTGCTTCAGCGCCTGCACCAGGCCGATCTCATGGGCGCTCATCGCGCCGCCCATGGTCACGCTCGCGCCCTCGGGGATCAGCGCCAGGGCCTGGGCAAGCGCGGCTTCGCGGTCGCAGGCGTAATATCCGCTCATGTTGCGGGATTCCAGGCCCTTGATCACCTTCTGCGCCAGCAGCTCGTTGCGCTTGAAAATATTCTCATTCATGTGAAAAGCCTCCTTCTGCTTGCTTTTGTATTATGATATGCCTTTTTTTATGCTTTTTCAATTATTTTTTCGCATGATTGGACAGGCCGGCCCGGAGTATGGTATAATTTCAAACAGAAAGAAGCGGATCCTTGAAGCCGGTTTCATCCGGGAGGTTTTTCCCATGTATCAGATTTTTGTGGTGGAGGACGAGTTGCTGATCCGGCAGAGCATCCGACACACGATTGAAAACATGAAGGGGCCGTACGCGTTCTGCGGCGAAGCCTCGGACGGCGAAATGGCCCTGTCCATGATGCAGGACCTGATGCCGGATATCCTTCTGACCGATATCCGCATGCCTTTTCTGGACGGCTTCGGGCTGATCCGCCACGCGAAGGCCATGATGCCCTGGCTCAAGATCGCCATCATCAGCGGCTTCGGGGATTTTGAGTTTGCCCAGAAGGCGATCGCGCTCGGCGTGGATCAGTACCTGCTCAAGCCCGTGCGCCCGGCGGAGCTGACCCGGGTGGTGGAGGAGCTTGCTTCCCGGATCGAAAAGAGCAAGAGCGCCGTCCCCGCCGCAAGCAGCTTCGGCCCGGAGGAGATCAACAAAGCGCTGCGCCAGCATTTCATGCGGCAGCTGCTGTTCGGCGGCGTGGATACCGGCACGCTGCTGGAGCAGGCCAGAACGCTGCATATGGATATCATCCGCGCCTACTACCTTACCACGGTGTGCTATTTCGACGCCCAGAACCTCGATCTGACCCGGATCAGGAATACCGTGCAGCAGATCCTTGCCGAGGAGGAGGACACGCTGTACGATTTCACCGCGGGCGACCAGATGACTCTGCTCTGCTACGGCAACGACGTGGAAGCGCTGAACGAGCGCACCTACCGCATGGTCAATATCCTGCGCCACGAGCTCAAGGACCAGTGCCCGGTGATCACCGCGGTGATCGGCAGCGCGGTGGAACGCCTGGTCGCAATCCCGGACGCGTACAAAACGGCCGCCAACCTTCTGCAAAAGGTCAGCGGCGTATCGGTGGGCCAGGTGATCAACGTGAGCGACACAGCGCAGATCACGGCCGATATCGTGCAGTTCAACGGCCTTTTCAGCCAGGATTTTCAGCAGCGTGTGCAGTGCGTGACCCCGCAGGAGGTGCCCGCGCTGCTGGACGAAACGCTTTCCGGCCCGGAGGGCGCGCAGTTCGACAGCATGCTGATGCGCTATTACGCGCTGATCGATATCCTGAAAATCGCCGTGCATATCATCGCCCGCAGCACGCCGGGCACGAACAGCAAGGATATCGCGGCCCGGCTCAGCGAGCGCTACGACGTTTTCGCCGCCTCCGGCAATCGAAAGGCCTTCCGCGAAACCGCCGAAGGCCTGCTGTGCGCGGCGCTTTCCGCGCGCCAGGACGCCCAGAACGAGATGAAGTACAGCCACGTCATCAGCCGGGCGGAAAAATATGTCGCCGAAAATTACTGCGATCCCAATATTTCGCTGATCAGCGTCGCCCGCCACGTGGGCATGAGCGCCGCGCATTTCAGCACCGTGTTTTCCCAGACCATGGGCCGCTCCTTCATCAACTACCTGACGGCCATGCGCCTGGAAAAGGCCAAGCAGCTGCTGACCGCGACCAACATGAAGCTCAGCGATATCGCGCTGGAGATCGGATACAACGAGCCCAATTACTTCAGCCATGTGTTCCGCAAGACCGAGGGAATCACGCCCAAGGAATACAGAAACCGCGACCAGAGCGGGCGGTGAGCGCCGGCGTTATTGTCCGTCTTCGGGCGCGTCGGCATGCAGGCCCTCGAGCAGCAGCAGCTTTTCGGCCAGAAGCCGCGCGAAGCCGCCCACGACGGCGGAGGCGGCGATCATATCCTCGGGGCGGTCGCTGGCAAGCGGCGAGGCGGCGTCGTGGCGCAGGATCGGCCCCGCGGCCAGGTTGACCTGCTGGGAGAAATATTGCGACGCCAGGCGATGCCGGGCGATATAGGCGTCGTAGACCGCGCGAAGCTCCTGCTCGGGCAGATTGTTCGGGATCAGCTTCTGGATCAGCGAGATGCTCAGCCCCTGCTTCAGGGAACAGATCATGATCAGGTACGCCAGGTGCGAACGGTAATAGCGCTTCTTGACGGGCATTGGCATGACCTTGTTGCGCACGTAATTGTTGATGGTGGCGGCGGTGATAAACTGCTCTTCCTTCAGCTCGGGCGGCAGATAATCCAGATACTGCTTGAGCACGACCACGACCTGCTCCATGTACAGACCGATATCGGGTATATCCTCCCAGGAGGGCAGACGGTACCTTTCCAGGTATTTTTCCCAGCGGCGAAGCTTGGCCGCGACCAGATCGTTATCAAACATGCTCTCTCCCTCCTGTTTATCCAGTATACCACATTCGGGACAAAAAGCAAGAAAATCTTGATAAAAAGATTTCTTGACATAAAATCTGTAATATGATAATCTGATGATGCATATTAGATTTATGCGAGGTGACAGACCATGTTTGCAATCATTACGGATACGTCGGCCAACCTGGATCGGAGCTGGCTGGAAAAAAACAACGTGCTGGCGATCCCCTTCCACTATATGGTCAGAGGCGAGGACTGCACCTGCCTGGATACCGAAAGCTTTGACGGCGCTTCCTTTTATCAAGCGATGCGGGAAGGGGAAAAGGTGACCACTTCCCAGATCACGACGCAGGCCTACCAGGACACGATGCGGCCCGTGCTGGAGCGCGGGGAGGATATCCTCTACATCAGCATGTCCTCGGGCATCAGCGGTTCCTACGGCCAGGCGGAATTTACCGCCCGCGAGCTGCGGGAAGAGTTTCCCGAACGCAAAATCTATACGGTGGATACCTACGGCGCGTCCCTGGGCGAGGGCCTGCTGGTGATCAAGGCGGTCGAGTGCCGCGACCGCGGCGATTCGATTGAGGAGATTTATCAGATGCTGATGAAGATCCGCCAGCCCATGTGCCAGGTTTTCACGGTGGACGATCTCAAATATCTGCGCAATACCGGCCGTCTTTCCAACATGGCAGCCATCGTGGGCATGGTGCTCAATATCAAGCCGCTGCTCAAGGGCAATACCGAGGGCAAAATCGTCAGCTTCGCCAAGATCCGCGGCCGCAGGCGCGCCATACAGGGAATGGCCGAGCAGTACGACAAAATGGTGCGCGACGCGGACAAGCAGACCATCGGCATCGCGCATGCCGACTGCCAGGAGGACGTCGACTATCTGATCAGCCTGCTCAAGGCCAACCACCCGCCCCGCGATATCCTGACCGTGATGTACGAGCCCGTGACCGGCTCGCACGTCGGCCCCGGCACGCTGGCGCTCTTCTTCTTCGGCGATGAAAAGTTCCGCGGGCAGAACGACTCCCTGCTGGACGCGATCAGCCAGAAGGTGGACGAAAGCAAGGAAACGCTGAAGGCGACGCTGAAGCGCGAAAGAAACAAATAATACGGACAGAATCAAAGGATCGGCCGGCGTTTATGCGTACCATAAATTCCGGTTGATCTTTTTTTGCGGAAATGATATGATTTTTACGGAATGAAAAGAAAAAGGCGCTACCGCCTGCCAAATGAAAAACCGTCCTGTCCGGAAAAAGGAGAGAATGCCATGTTTGATGTCGTCGCCCTGGGAGAGCTGCTGATCGATTTCGCCCCGCAATCCGTCAATGAAGCCGGTTATCCGGTTCTGGCCGCCAATCCCGGCGGCGCGCCCGGCAATTTTCTGGCCGCGCTGAACAAGTACGGCTGCTCCACCGCGATGATCGGCAAGGTGGGGCAGGATATGTTCGGCCGCCTGCTGGTGCGCACGCTGCGGGACGCGGGCATCGAGACCCGGGGCGTGCTCATGGATCCCGGGCAGTTTACCACGCTGGCCTTCGTGTCGCTGGACGCGAGCGGCAACCGGGATTTCAGCTTTGCCCGCAAGCCCGGCGCCGATACCTGCCTGGAGCCCGACGAGGTGGATGAAACGCTGTTCGAGGGCAGCCGGGTGTTCCATTTCGGCACGCTTTCGCTGACCGACGAGCCCGCCGCCGAGGCCACGCGCCGCGCCATCGAGCTTGCCCGGAAGCACGGCATGCTGGTCAGCCTGGATCCCAACCTGCGCAAGCCGCTGTGGCGCGACATGGAGGACGCGAAGGCGGCCATCGAATGGAGCCTTTGCCAGGCCGACGTCGTCAAGATCAGCGACGAGGAGATCGGCTTTCTGTGGGGGCTTTCCCCGGAGGAGGGCGCGCGCAGGCTGCTGGACGAATACGGCGTTTCGCTGGTATACGTCACACTGGGCCCCAAGGGCTGTTACGCCGCGAACGCGAACGGCAGCGTGACCGTCGCGAGCCCCGGCGGCATTCATGTGGTGGATACCACCGGCGCCGGCGATATCTTCGGCGGCAGCGCCATGAGCCGCCTGCTGAAATGCGGAAAAGCCCCCGCCGGGCTGACCGTGGAGGAGATACGGCAGATCGTGCGCTTCGCCTGCACCGCCGCCAGCCTGTCCACCCAGCGCCACGGCGGCATCAGCAGCGTGCCGGACGCCGACGCCGTGGAGCGCAGGATGGCCGAGGACTGACGAAGGAAAAAAGCTATAATATTCATCCGGAAAATGATTTCTCTCAAAGGAGTATGATCATATGGCGAACGGACCTCTGAACCGAAAAAAGAACGTAACGGGAAAAGCCTCCGAAGACAGCATGCAGACGCATGGCCCGGGAATGGGCCAGGGCCCCGTCGGCGCGTCCGACGGCTATCAGGCGCGCAAAGAGCAGCAGCGCCCCGCGCCGCGCGTCGGCGGAACGCCCCTGAACCGCCCGGCGCAGTCCCAGCGTCCGGCAGGCGGAACGCCTTTGAACCGCCCGGCGCAGACGCAGCGGCCCGCGGCCGGCTTTACCGGGCGCGCGCAGCAGACGCAGCAGAGCCAGAATCCGCAGGGCGGCGGCCAGCGCGGCACGCCTACCCGCGGCGGAGGCGGGATGAAGCTGATCATTATCGCGATCATCGTGCTTCTGCTGGGCGGAGGCGGCGGCCTGAGCGGCCTGTTCGGCGGAAGCGGCAATAACGGCGGCGGCACGACCTCGACCGGCGGCAATACCGGCAGCGTCAGCAGCGTGGCGGGCGATCTGGCGAATTCCCTGCTGGGCGGCGGCAGCGGAACGTCCGGCCTGCTCAGCGGCGGGCTTTCGAGCCTGCTGGGCGGCGGCGGATCAAGCGGCGGGATCGACCTGTCCGACATCCTGGGCGGCAGCTGGTTCAGCGGCCAGACCGGCATCGGCAGCGGCGCTTCCTCCTCCGCCTCCACCGCGCCCGCGTACACCTCGGCCAACAGCGGCGCCAACTACACCGCCGTCAACCGCAAGGTCGCGGCGGGCAGCCGGGATAAGTATACCGTGCTCAAGGGCAACGGCAAGGACACCGTGACGATCCTGGTGTACATGTGCGGCGCGGACCTGGAAAGCAAGAGCGCCATGGCCACCAAGGACCTGAACGAAATGCTGAACGCCAAGTTCGGCGGCAATGTGAACCTGGTGGTATACACCGGCGGCTGCGCGGGCTGGCGCAACAACATGGTTTCGTCCTCGGTCAACCAGATCTGGCAGATCAGGGACGGCCAGATGGATTGCCTGGAAAAGAACGCGGGCACGGGCGCGATGACCGATCCCGCCACGCTGACCAGCTTCATCCAGTACGGCAAAAAGAACTTCAAGGCCACGCGCTACGCCCTGATCCTGTGGGATCACGGCAGCGGATCGGTGGCGGGCTACGGCTACGACGAGCGCAATCCCCGCGCGGGGCAGATGAGCCTGGCCGGGCTGAACACCGCTTTCAAAAACGGCGGCCTCAAATTTGATTTCATCGGCTTCGACACCTGCCTGATGGCGACGGTGGAGAACGCGCTGATGGCCGGCAGCTATGCCGATTACCTGATCGCCTCCGAGGAAACCGAGCCCGGCATCGGCTGGTACTACACCGACTGGCTGACCGCCCTGGGCAGCAATACCTCGATGGACACCCTGGATATCGGCAAGAACATCTGCGACGATTTCGTGACCCATTGCGCGAAGGAGTGCCGCGGCCAGCAGACCACGCTGAGCGTGATCGACCTTGCCGAACTGGGCAATACCGTGCCCGCAAAGCTGAACAGCTTCGCGGACGGCGTGACCGCGCTGGTGACCAACAAGGAATACAAGACCGTTTCCAACGCCCGCAACGGCAGCCGCGAGTTCGCCACTTCCGCGCGGATCGACCAGGTGGACCTGACCGATTTGTGCAACCATCTGGGTACGAAGGAGAGCGAGGATCTGTCCAAGGCGCTCCGGGAAGCCGTCAAGTACAACCGCACCAACATGACCGGCGCGTACGGCCTGAGCGTGTACTTCCCCTACAAAAAGGTTTCCAACGTGGATAAGGCTGTCAGCACCTACGCCGCGATCGGCATGGACGACAGCTACTCGAAGGCGATCCGCGCCTTTGCCAGCGTGGAAGCCAGCGGCCAGGCCGTGACCGGCGGCGCGACCAGCGCCATTCCTTCGCTGTTCGGGCCTTCCTCCGGCGGCGGGTCGGGCGACCTGGTGGGCTCGCTGCTCTCCTCCTTCCTGGGCGGCGGAGGCGGCGGGCTGGACTTCCTGTCCGGGCGCACGCTGAGCGACGCGCAGCTGGGCGAATACCTGTCCGCCAACCTGCTGGACAGCAGCAAGCTCGTGTTCCGGAAGGTCGACGGCCGGTGGGTGATGGACCTGGAGCCCGAACAGTGGGCGCTGGTGCACGGCATCGACCTGAACCTGTTCTACGATAACGGCGCGGGCTATGTGGACCTGGGCTTGGATAACCTGTTCGAGATCGATCCCAATACCGGCTTGCTGATCGCCGATACAGAAGGCACCTGGATGGCCATCAACGGCCAGCCCGTGCCGTATTATCACGAGACCAGCGACCAGATCAGCGATACCGAGTGGCGTATTACCGGCCGCGTGCCCTGCCTGCTCAACGGCAGCCGCGCCGATCTGCTGCTCGTGTTCGATCAGGATCATGAAACCGGCTATGTCGCGGGCGCGCGCAGCGTTTACGAGGGCGAGCTGGCCGACGCCGTAGCCAAGAACATGACCGGGATCGCCGAGGGCGACGAGATCGTCTTCCTGGCCGACCTTTACGACTATAACCAGAACTATACCGACAGCTATCGCTTCGGCAGCCCCATCACCGTGCAGGGCGAACTGACCGTCAGCGACGTGATCCTGCCCGACGCCTCCAAGACGCTGGCAACCTATCGCTTTACCGATATTTATAACCAGGCTTACTGGACGCCCGTGATCGGGAAATAACAGAGAGGGGAACGCCCTCGTCGTCCCCCTGATCCAATTACCATCATGGCTCCTGGACGATGCATTACGGATCGTCCGGAGCCTTTTTCACGCGCCGGTATGCCGCGCGCGGCTGGCGGTGAATGCGCAGCAGCCTGCGGTTTTCTTCGGTGTCGGCGTCCCAGGGAACGGCGGGCAGCGCGCCGGTGCATTCGGTGCTCGAGGCCACGGCGTCCAGACCGTCCCGAGGCTGATCGGTCATGCGGATTCCTCCTTTGCCCGGAAATTGCTTCGTTCATAGCCTGCGTCAAAAGCATCATAAAAATGCAATACTTTGTTTGCTTGTTTTTATGCGTTCGCCGTGATACACTGGGATACAAAGGAGGCGATCACCGTGGAGGCGAGCATTCTCAATACCTTTTATTCTCCGGCGCAGCTGGCCCGCTGGCGCGGGGCCGTTCCGGGCCGTTACAGCTGCCGCGGCTACGCGGGCGCGCCGGACGCCGATCAGCTTGCCGCGCTCAGCTACGCGGCCCAGCGCGTCTGTCTGCCGGGCACGCGCATCGAAATCGCCTCCTGTACGGAGGATCTGTTCGTGCGCGTGCCGCTGGTGGAGCGCATTCACGGCACGGACCAGTACGCCGCCATTATCGCCGATATGGAACAGAGCCTGCCCAGAACGCTGGCCGGCATCAGCGGCGAGGCCTTTGTGCTGGAAGCCGCGGCGCTGGGCGTCGGCACCTGCTGGGTTTCGGGCACATACCGCCGCGGCGCGGTGAACGTGAAGCTCAGCGAAAACGAGCGCGTCGTGGCCGTGACGCCGCTGGGGCATGCGGCGGGCGATCCGCCGCAGAAGCGGAGGCGCAAAAAGCTGTCCGATATCTGCACCAGCGCGCCGGAAAACTGGCCGCTGTGGGCCTACCAGGCTGCCGAGGCCGTGCGCCAGGCGCCCTCGGCCGTCAACCTGCAGCCCTGGTCGCTGAGCTACGGCCAGCGTACCCTGCGCCTGCTTGGCAGAAAGGCCGACAGCCTGGATATGGGCATCGCGATCCTGCATATGGCCGCCGCCGCGGGCGGGAGCCGGCAGCACTGGGAATGGGGAGAGGGCAAATGCGTGGCGCACCTGATCGTCGAGGAAGAAAAATAAGCCCGCCGCGCCAACCGGAACCTGAAAAAAGCAGGGATCAAAATTGATCCCCGCTTCGGCGAGCGCCGCGCGTATTATTTCTGCCGCATCATTTTGACGACGCGCGGGCCGATGAGCGCGCCGAGCAGCAGGCAGATGACCATTTCGGGCAGCATATAGGACACGTTGTAGGTGATGCTTCCCCACAGCGGCGTGCCCCAGACGATCACGCCGGAGAGCACGCTGCATGCCAGGCGTCCGACCAGCGCGATCACCATCGCCAGATACAGGCCCCAGACCTTGGGCCAGCCCTTGGCAAGGCCCGCAAGTCCCAGCGCCGTGAAGGCCAGGATATAATCGAGCAGAAGGCCCATGAAGCCCGCGGCCTCGGCGCCCTGGACGATCTGCAGCAGCGCGTAGGCGAAGCCCACCAGCAATCCGGGAACCAGCCCGTAGGCCGCGCCGAAGAGCATGACGGGCAGCATGCTGCCGGGCGTCACCGCGCCGCCGCCGGCCATGCGGAAAAAGCGGATGTAGCTGAGCACGAAGGACAGCGCCAGCGCCATCGCGGCGTGCGCCAGCATTTTGGTGGTCCATTTCACCTTCCTGCGCGAAAGCACCAGCAGCACCACGGCGAGCGCCACCAGGGCGGCGATTGCCAGCCATTCCCATACGCCGGCCTTCGCCAGCTTGCCGAAGGGATTGCTGATCCATTCGATAAACGGTTTTTTCGCTTCCTCAGCCGCTTCGGCGGCTTCCTCCGCCAGCGCGGGGACGAACAGCCATTCCATTCTTACGTACCTCCTTTTATCCCGCAATACAAAACCCGCACGCTTTCGCATGCGGGAAACGGGCGCGAAGCCTTGGTCTTCGCCTGTCCGCTTCCCTACGGTAGGATGATCTACACAGGTTCAAGGGGACCGGCGTTTTCCGCCATCTCAGCCGCTTTGCGACGCCCCCAGCGGGTACGCATTGCATTATAGCACAAAACCGATATAAGTCAAGGAGAGATACCATGCCTTACCATTTTTTCGCCTACATGAACCGCATGAAGTACATCCGCCGCTGGGGGCTGATGCGCAACACGAAGATCGAGAACGACATGGAGCATGTGTTCCAGACCGCCATGATCGCCCACGCCATCGCGCTGCTGGGCAACGCCCGCTATGAGCGCGCCTACGACGCCGAGCATATCGCCGTGCTGGGCATGTATCACGACGCGAGCGAGGTGATCACCGGCGATCTGCCCACGCCCATCAAGCACAACAATCCGGCCATCAAAAAGGAATACCACAAGCTCGAATCGATCGCCCAGAAGCGCCTGCTGACCATGCTTTCGGCCGATATCATGCCCGACTACGAGCCGCTGATCGAGCCCGACGAAACCAGCGAGGAGTGGCGCGTGGTCAAGGCGGCCGACAAGATCAGCGCCTACATCAAGTGCGTGGAGGAGCGCAGCGCGGGCAACCGCGAGTTTGAGCAGGCCGAGGTCACTACGCTGGCCGCCATCCGGAAGATTGATCTGCCTGAGGTGCAGGATTTCATGGACGAATACGTGCCCGGCTTCGGCATGTCGCTGGACGAGATATCGAAGGGGTGACGGCATGAAGAACGCGTACTTCGCCGGGGGCTGCTTCTGGTGCATCACGCCCTTTTTTACTCGGCTGCCCGGCGTGAGCGGGGTGGTCAGCGGGTTTTCGGGCGGCAGCGAGCCCGATCCCTCCTATGAGGACGTGAAACGGCAGAAAACCGGCCACCGCGAGACCGTCGGTATAGCGTACGATCCCGAAAAGGTGAGCTTTGACCGGCTGCTGGCTGTTTTCCTGGCCAATGTGGACCCGTTCGACGGCGGCGGGCAGTTCATCGACCGCGGCCGAAGCTATACGCTGGCGGTCTATTATCAGGACGCGGGCGAGCTGGCCGACGCGCGGCGGCGGCTGGACGAGCTGAAGCGGAAAACGGGCAAAGACCCGCAGGTGGCGCTGGAGCCCTTCACGGGCTTCTGGCCCGCGGGCGAGGAGCACCAGTATTTTTACCTGCGGCATCCCGAGGAGTTTGAAAAGGAAATGACGGCGTCGGGCAGGAGGAAACAGGATGACTGATTATAAGCTGCTGGCAAAGCAGACGCGCGAGCTCGCGGCGGAGGAAAGCTGGTATGTGCCGCTGCTGTCCAACGTATCGGCGCTTTTGTACCGCGCGCTGCCCGGCCTGAACTGGGCGGGCTTTTACCTGATGCGCGGCGGCGGCCTCGTGCTCGGGCCCTTCCAGGGCAAGCCTGCCTGCATCCATATCCCGCTGGGCAGGGGCGTGTGCGGCACGGCGGCGGCTGAAAACCGCGCGCAGCTCGTGCCCGACGTGCACCGCTTTCCCGGGCATATCGCCTGCGACGGCGATTCCAACAGCGAAATCGTGATCCCGATGCGCCGCGACGGGCGCGTGATCGGCGTGCTGGACATCGACAGCCCGGCGCTCGGCCGCTTTTCCGAGCAGGACCGGCAGGGGCTGGAGGAGGTCGTGCGCGCGCTGGAAGAAACGCTTACGTTCTGAATTTTCAGGAGAATACCATGTTTGAGAGCATATACGAAGCCATAAAGAGTCACGATACGATCATCCTGCACCGCCACGCGAACCCGGACGGCGACGCGCTGGGCAGCCAGATCGGACTCAAGCACATCATTCTTGAAAACTGGCCGGAAAAGCGGGTGTTCATGGTCGGCGACCCGGCGGGCCGCTACGCCTTCATGGCCGATTCGGTGATGGACGAAGTGCCGGACGCGGCCTACAGCGGGGCGCTTGCCATCGTGCTGGATACCTCGGGAAAAGCGCTGATCAGCGACGCGCGCTGGGCTTCGGCGCATGATACCGCGCGCATCGACCATCATCTTTTCCTGGAGCCGATCGCCGCCCACGAGGTCACCGATACCAGCTATGAAAGCTGCTGCGGCCTGGTGACGGCGTTCGCTCTGGAATGCGGCCTGCGCGTGCCGCAGATCGCCGCGCAGTCGCTGTTTACCGGCATGGTGACCGACAGCGGGCGCTTCCGCTTTGACAGCACGACGGCGCGCACGTTCCGCCTGGCGGCCTTCCTGATGGAGCAGCCCATCGATACAAACGAGCTGTACCGAAACCTGTACAGCAGCGACCTGGAAATGACGCGCCTGAAAGCGCGGTATGTGGGCAAGATCGGGCTGACGGCCCACGGCGTGGCCTATATCTACACCACCCGGGAAGAGCTGGAAGCGCAGGGCGTCGATTTCTTTACCATTTCCCGCGGCATGGTGGGCGTGATGAACGATATCAGGGGCGTCGATATCTGGGCGAACTTTACGGAAGGCCCGGAGGGCGTGGTGTGCGAGCTGCGCTCGGCGCGACAGAACATCAATCCCATCGCGGTCAGGTATGGCGGCGGCGGGCATATGAAGGCCTGCGGCGCAACGGTGCCCGACCGTGAAACGGCCATGCGAATGCTGAACGATCTGGACGAAATGGCGGGTGAAGCGCATGAATGAAACCGTGAAACGGCAGATCCTCGATAAAATCAAGGCGTATGACACGATCCTTTTGTTCCGCCACAAGCGCATGGACGGCGACTGCGTGGGCGCGAGCAAGGGGCTGCGCGGCATTCTGAAGCTGACCTGGCCTGAAAAGCGCGTGCTGCTGATCGACAGCCAGCAAAGCGATTACCTGGCCTTTACCGGCCCGGCGGACCAGGATGTGCCAGACGACGTCTACCGTCAGGCGCTGGGCATCGTGGTGGACACCGCCAACAGCGACCGGATCTCCAACGAAAAATACAGCCTGTGCCGCGAGGTGATCAAGATCGACCATCATATCCCGGTGGAGGATTACGGCGCGCTCAACTGGGTGGAGGAGAAGCGCTCCTCGGCCTGCGAAATGATCGCCGATTTTTACGCGGGCTTCCGGGACGAGCTCAGGATCGACCGCGACGCCGCCACGTGGATCTATATGGGCATGGTGACCGACAGCGGGCGCTTCCGCTTCGAGGGCGTCAACGGCGAAACGCTGCGCCTGGCGGGGCTGATGCTCGATCAGGGCGTGGACATCGAACGGCTATACGCCAACCTGTACCTCGAAAACTTTGACATGCTGGGCTTCAAGGCGTATGTGTACGAGCATATGCAGCGCACCGAAAACGGCGTGGTGTACCTGTACATCGACCGCGAAATGCAGCGCAAGTTCGGCCTGACCTTTGAATCGGCCAGCAGCGCGATCTCCTACCTGGAGGGCATCCGCGAATGCCTGTGCTGGCTGGCGTTCATCGAGCCCGCCGAGGGCGACCCGGCCATCCGCGTGCGCGTGCGCAGCCGGTTCGTGGCTACCAATACGCTCTCCGAGCGCTTCAACGGCGGCGGCCATGCCCTGGCAAGCGGCGCGACGGTGTACAGCCGCGAGGAAGCGCTGCGCATGATCGATGAGGCCGACGCGCTGATCAAAGCCTACAAGGCGAACCACGAGGGATGGATGTGATTCTCCTGTAATACGGTCAACGTAGCGCTGCTACGCCTCCCTCCATTCAGCTTAGCCAGGGCGAAAAATCCATCCCAAATCTGATAATCTTTTATACTGAGAATAGTATAATGACTGATTCAAGACGGGGAATGGTAAGGAACGAGACACCTTATCGTTCCTCTTTTTCTATCCCGGTTTTCCCGGCTCGAAAAACGGAAAGAAGTGCCGCGGCCGCTCTTTGCCAGTTTTTTCCTGGGCGGGACCCGCTTTCCGGGAGGTGGCGTAAGCGGACTTCCAGCATTTTCCAGATGGGCATTTTTCTGCCAGGAATTGGCAGTTTTTTGGGGAAGAATGGGCTTTTTCCGGGCGTTTTATGGTCAGCGACGCAGCTGTTGCGCCGCAGAAAAAACAAAGGAGGGTATCATACCATGAATACCTCGAAAAAACGCCTGCGCGCCGTGTCGGCCGCCCTGTGCTCGCTGGTGCTGCTGTCTTCCGTGCCCGCGATGGCGGAAACCTACGCCACCGTGCGGGGCGGCGGGCTGAACCTGCGCCAGACCGCTTCCCTGGACGCCAAGGTGCTGGGACAGTATCCCACCGGCACCTGGATCACCGTGCTGGAGGAGGGCGCGACCTGGAGCAAGGTGAACGTCGCGGGCAAGGTCGGCTACATGATGAGCAAGTTCCTGTCTCCCGCCGCGCAAAGTACGATGTACGTGCGTACCAATACCGGCGTCGGCCTGAACCTGCGCACTGCGCCGAGCATGAAGGGCCAGATCATCACGTCCTTCCTGCCGGGCACCGCCGTGACCGTGCTGAAAAAGGGCAACGGCTGGTACTACGTATCGGTCGCCGGGCTGAAGGGCTATATGGGCAGCCAGTACCTGAGCGCTTCCGCCGCGAAGCCCGAAGCGCCCAAGCCCAAGACCGCCACGCTGTGCAATCCCAACGGCAACAAGATCGTCAATTTCCGGAAAGCGCCCGGACTGAACGGCGCGCTGATCGCCGCCTATCCCGTGGGCACCAAAGTGACCGTGCTGGACGACAGCCAGCAGCTGTGGAACAAGGTGGAAATCAACGGCCAGCAGGGCTATGTGAGCGCATATTTCCTCAAGCGCTGAATCAATGCGTACAGATGATGAAAGCGGCGGGTGTTTCCCGCCGCTTTGGCTTGTCATAAAACGGACGCTATTTATACTATTCTGATGCAAAAACCTTATCATCTTTGGTTTTTTCCGCCCTGACGTTGCTTTGTACGCCCCGCGCCCTGCGCAAGGGCTTGCGCGCGGATTTCAGGCGGCAATCTGCAGGATTGTCCGCCCTCAGCCTCACTGCGTTCGGCGCTATTCCGGTCAACGCAGCGCTGTTACGCCTTCCTTCATTCAGCTTAGCCAGCACGAAAAATCCATCCCAAATCTTATAATCTTTTAAGAGCCATGATGCAAATAGGAAATTAAGATCAGAAAGAACGACGAGGGCGAGGAGCTCTCGATCGTTCTCTTCTGTGCCTTTATTTACCCTTCGTGAATTGGCTCTTAGCCTGAGAACGGACGTTA
>CACWLY010000051.1:26157-30240 GCA_902761825.1 uncultured Eubacteriales bacterium | reverse complement strand
GCGGCCACCTGGAACGGGAACACGGCCTCGGTGGCCATCTGGGACGGAACCGCGGCGAACACCAGCAGCGGCGTGCAGACCGGATACACCGTGACCGTGGACGCCAGCGCCAGATACACCGCCGGCGAGGAAGCCGGCATGGCAGCGGGCACCACCGCCGGGCAGAACGCGGTGACCATTAACAAGGGCAGCTGGGACGCCGGGAAGATCAGCTTCACCAAGAGCGTTGGCACGGCCAGCACCAAGAGCGTGCAGCTGACAGCCGCGGCGGCCACCTGGAACGGAAACACGGCCTCGGTTGTGATCTGGGACGGGACGGCCGCGGACAGCAGCCACGGCGTGACCACCGGATACACGGTGACCGTGGACGCCAGCGAAAGATACACCGCCGGGCAAAATTCCATTACGCTGATCAAGAGCAGCTGGAACGCCGGCGTTGTCGCCTTCCGGAAATCCAACACGACAAGCGGAACGAGAACTGTTCAGCTGACGGCCGCCGCGGCCACCTGGGACGGAAACACGGCCTCGGTGGCCATCTGGGACGGGTCGGCCGCGGACAGCAGCCACGGCGTGGACACCGGATACACGGTGACGGTGGACGCCAGCGCCCGGTATACCGCCGGCGAAACCGCCGGACAGAACGCGGTGACCATTACCAAGGGCAGCTGGAACGCCGGCAAGATCAGCTTTACCAAGAGCGCCGGGACGGCCAGCACGAAGAGCGTGCAGCTGACGGCAGCGGCGGCCACCTGGAACGGGAACACGGCATCCGTGGTGATCTGGGACGGGACGGCCGCGGACAGCAGCCACGGCGTGCAGACCGGATACACCGTGACCGTGGATGCCAGCGCCAGATATACCGCGGGCGAGACCGCCGGCACGACCGCCGGACAGAACGCGGTGACCATCAACAAGGGCAGCTGGAGCGCCGGGAAGATCTCCTTCACCAAGAGCGTTGGCACGGCCAGCACCAAGAGCGTGCAGCTGACGGCAGCGGCGGCCACCTGGAACGGGAACACCGCATCGGTGGTCATCTGGGACGGGACGGCAGCGGACAGCAGCCACGGCGTGCAGACCGGATACACCGTGACCGTGGACGCCAGCGGCAGGTATACCGCGGGACAGACCGCCGGACAGAACGCGGTGGCCATTAACAAGGGCAGCTGGAGCGGCGGGAAGATCTCCTTCACCAAGAGCGTTGGCACGGCCAGCACGAAGAGCGTGCAGCTGACGGCCGCGGCGCCAACCTGGAACGGGAACACGGCCTCCGTGGTGATCTGGGACGGAACCGCGGCGAACACAAGCAGCGGCGTGACCACCGGATACACGGTGACCGTGGATGCCAGCGCGAGATACACCGCCGGCGAGACCGCCGGAAAGAACGCCGTGACCATTGTGAAGGGAAGCTGGAGCAGCGGCCGGATCAGCTTTACCAAGAGCGAAGGCGACGGGGACACGGAGAGCGTGCAGCTGTGCCAGAGCACACCCACCTGGAACGGCAACACCGCCTATGTGACCATCTGGGATGGGACGGCCGCGGACGCGAGCCACGGCGTGCAGACCGGATACACGATCTCCGTGAACGCCGACTCGGTTTACAGCGCCGGCTGGGCTGAGGCCTATGAGGGCATTGTTCAGAACTGGGCGGCCGCGCAGAGCAGCGACCAGACATCGGTGACCATTGCGCCCGGAACGCGCCTGAACATTTATGCCCAGGCCAAGCCCACACCGGACGGCAGCTATGCCAACCGGACCTATGTGACGGTGGCTGCGGGGGTGGACACGACGCAGTACGCCGCCGGCTGGGCGGATTCCTACAACGCCGTTGTGCAGAACTGGGCCGCGGCACAGGCAACGGATCAAACATCGGTGACGCTGCAGCCCGGCACCCGGCTGAACATCTATCTGCAGGGCAAGCCGACGCCAACAGCTCCCTACGCCAACAAGAGCTATGTGACCATCGCCGCAGCCGAGGGCGGAAGCGACGCGGATTACTTTGACGGCTACAACGACGCATGGGCCACGGCGTATGGCATGGTGAGCTACTGGCCGGATCCGCTGGCAGCGGGCGCGACGCGCTCCAGCTTCTATGTTCAGCAGCCGGCGCAGGCGGTGGATACCTACGAAAACAAGGTGATTGAGCTGACCACCGGCACACCGGCCAAAAACGGATATGCCGCGATTGTTGTAAAGAACTACGGCGCCAGCAGCGGGAACGTTTATGCCAGGGTTTCCATCGGCGAATGGTACCGCGAAGGCTGGAACGCCGCCAGGGACTCCGCCGCATGGCCTGAGCAGGACACCAGCAGCGGCACGACCAACAAATTCAGCGTTTACCGCCCATCCGGCACGGTGGACGGCAGCGCCACCAAGCGCTCCTATTACATCGGGACGGAGGCCGACCTGATCACCGACAGCCAGGGGCGGAAATGCGTGCGGGCGTATGTGTATTACAACAGCACCAGCAACCGGGTGGCCGTGCTGGACAGGGTTGTGACGGCAGCCGACATCGGCGTGACGCCGGAGGCGCACAGCAACAGCTATTCGCTTTACTGCTCCGCCGTGGAGACCGGCAGCACAGGCGTGAAGACGGTTCGTTTCACGATTCAGTACAGCGCATCGCAGAGCGTGCCCTTCAGCAGCGGCAGCAGATACACTTTCTGGCGATGATTCCTCGAAAGAGAATCAAATAAAAAAACAAAGGAAGGAAACAAACATGGCAAACGAAAAGGAAACGATGATGGTGGACGAGGCCCTGGAACTGATCGGCAGGCGGCTGGGTGAAATTCAGGTGCCGGTTGAGATGACCGAAACGATCGCGCTGCCGCTGCTGGCGGCGCGGAAGGATCTGGCCGCGTGCGTGATGGCGCTGCGGACCCCGGCGAAGACGGAGGAAAAGCCCGCGGAGCCGGCGCCGGATCTGAAGGTTGTGGAATAACCAGGGAAACGGCTGACAGCGGGAAGGAGAGGACAGCATGGAAATCATTTGCGCAGCGTCTCTGGCTGTGCTGGAGCTTGGAAAGCGGGGAACCCACAGAACCCGCGCCATCCGGTTTGATGTGGCCGAGTGGCAGAGGGAATATCCGGACGGCACCATCTTTGTGCTGCACAAGCGGCCCGGCGAAGCCTACCCGACCCCCGTCAGCTACACGGAGACCGGGGACGGCACCCTGGACTGGATTATCAGCAGCGGCGATGTGGCGGTGGTCGGATACGGCCAGTGCGAGCTGGTGCTGATGGACAAGGCCGGGCACCGGGCCAAGGAAATCACCTTCAGCACCCATATTTCGGAATCGCTCTGCCCGGCGGACACCGAGCCGCCGGCAGCCGAAACCGGATGGATTGAGCAGGTGATGGCGGCCGCGATGGACGCCCGGTATTACGCCGGACTGGCCCAGCAGGGCGCGGAGAAGAGCGGATTTGCCTTCTTTGATGTTCGGGACAGCGACGGCAAGCTCTATGTGATCGTGAGCGACAAGCTGGACAAGGATGTGCAGTTTGCGGTGAACGAGGAAAACGGAAATCTGGAGGTGACTGTGAATGGCTAAGACCTATGCCGCCGGGATCGTGACCGCGTATGGCGCGGCGGTGCGCGGCGGATACCAGGGGACCTATGAGGATTACTGCCAGGAAATGTATCAGCTGCTGGCCAAGAAGAGCACCGCGGCAAGCCTGACGGAAACGAAACTGGTTGCCAACAGCGGACTGGTTGACGTGGTTGGCATTCCGGAATATGTTGAGGACATTTCGACGAAGGCGGATTACGGGATCACCAGCAAGGGCTGGTATGTTTTCGCCAGGCTGACCGCGGCTGAGGACACCACGGTGGACAGCCATTTTGCCATCAGCGGGCAGGACGGCCTGATCCAGCCGGAAGAGGGCGACGATCACGTTGACATCGCCGTGCGGTTTGATGTGGCCGCGATGAGCAAGGTCATCAGCGTGACCTGGAACGAATGGAAGAGTGAAACCTTCACGTTCCGCGCCACGGATCTTTCCGCAAGGAACCTGGAATACAGGGTGACCTTCTACATTTACGACATTTCGCCCTACACGACATGGGAATACGCGCTGACCACCGAC
>CACWLY010000051.1:0-26106 GCA_902761825.1 uncultured Eubacteriales bacterium | reverse complement strand
GTGCCCGCGGAAACCTACTACAACCACAGCAAGCTGACCTTCGCGGGGATGGCCAAAAACGTGACCTACCGGCTGGACGAGATGGTGGATTGCCCCATTGAGATCACGCTGCCGGAGATCGCCGACGATGGCCACGGCGCCTGGTTCGAGATTCAGATGCGCTACCAGGGCAGCCACAGCTGCACGCTGCTGCCGCCGGAGGGCGTGAAGATCGGCACGGCGCAGACGCAGGCCCAGACCGCCGGCATCAACACGATCGACCTGCAGTACACGGACGTGGATGACGTGCAGATGTGGACGTTGCTTAACACGCATAGCAACATCCCGACAACGTAAAGAAGGGAGGGATGACCGATGGCGGAAAAGAAGCCCAAATGGTTTTATGAGAAGCTGCAGGAGGACGGAAAGGTCAAACGGGAAGATCACCGGGCATTTCGTTTTCGGCGTGAAGGAATGGTTTGACGAAAACCCGGAAGAGCGGAAGCGCCTGGGCTGGGTGAAGCACATTACGCATGACACGAAGGACATCGAGTACAACAAGCAGAGCCAGTACCTGATGAAAGAAGTGAAGGTGATTGACGAATACACCTGCGAGGATGTGTACCATGTGATGTATAAGACCGAGGACATGATGCGCAGTGCGGAGATTGGCGATTATGAATGGTTTACGTTTGGAGGTGACTACGAATGAACATGAACATTGACGTGATGGCGGCCATTCAGGAAGAGAAGAGCCGGGAGACCGGCGAAACGGCCCCGATGCCGCTGGATCCGGAAGGCCGGGCCGTGGCCGAGGAAAAGCGCAAGGCGTTTGACCTGCCGACGAATGCGGTGAAGGTGGATCCGCTGCGGTAAGGAGGTGAAGAAATTGTTTGACGTAAAGCCTGTTACCACTGACCACGCCACCGCCTGCGGCCCGGCGGCGCTGAAAATGCTGCTGGACTATTACGGCCACGAGGTGCCGCTGGAAACGCTGATCCAGGAATGCGGCCCGAAGGTGACCGGGGCCACCATGGGGGATATTAAGCGGGCGGGCACAGCCCATGGGCTGAACATGACAGCATTCCGGATGTCCGCTGACGACCTGCTGAAGCTGGACCGGCCCGCCATCATCCACTGGCGGTTCATTCACTGGGTTGTGTTCTGCGGGATGAACGAGCCCGGCGAGCCGGTGATCTGCAACAGCTCCAACGGGCGGTACTCTGTGCCGGTGAGCTACTTCCGGCAGTTTTTCACGGATTACGTGCTGACCAACGGCACGCCGGATGACCTGATCAGCGAGGACTACTTTGACGAGAACGCCAAGGCTCCGGACGACTATTTCGACAAATAAGCCAGGACATTTTTGAAAGGGGAAAAAGATTATGAATTACATCATCATTGAGGCCCAGACCAGCAACGGAAGCACCGCCATCGTGACCCCCATTCCCGTTTACGGCGACCGCATCGAGGCGGAAGCGGTTTTCCTTGAAAAGTGCAGCTATGCCCGCCGCAGCGGCCTGAATACCCACACGGTGGTGTGGATGGACCAGGAAGGCAACCAGATTGCCCGGAAGGTCTTCCACGGCACCCAGGCGTAATCAGCCATGATTCTCGCAAGCACGCTGCTGGGCGCGGCTCCCAGATATCTGGGCCGCGCCTACAGCGAAATGGATTGCCAGGCGTTTGTGGAAAAGGTGCTGGCGGATGCCGGAATAAAGAAAAATCTGGCCGGCAGCAACGCATGGTACCGGTTCGCCCTGCAGCATGGATGGGTGGGCAGCCCGGAGGAATGTCAGAAGCAGTTCGGGAAGATCCCGAAGGGCGCCTTCCTCTTCATTTTGCTTCAGGACGGCAGGGAGCCGCAGAAATACCAGGGAGACGGCATCGGCAACGCGAACCACATCGGCATTTACACCGGGATGACCCAGGAGGAAATGCTGGAGGCCGGATACCGGCTGCAGCATATCCAGGATGATGGCGAGAAGCGGCAGCTGGCCAAAAAGGCCGGGAAGGGCAGCGGCGCCATCAACAGCAGTTACAGTTGGGGCTGTGTGGCTACATCCAAGTTCAGCGGAAAGAGCATCAGCGGCGGCTGGAACCGGGTGTGGCTGTGGACCGACATGATTAATTACAAAGAAGAGGAGAAAACGCCCATGAACGTGACAACTGCCACCGTTGTGCTGCCGAGCGGAAAGACCGGGAAAACCGTGAACCTGCGCAAGGAAACCAGCACGTCTTCGGCGCTGGTGGCCAGGATCGCGGTTGGATCCCGCGTGTATATCCTGGAGGATCTTGGCCAGTGGTGCCGGATCGGGTATGGAAATGATGAAGGCTACATGCTGAGCAACTATCTGGAATATGACGGCCAGACCGACGAAACGGACGGCAAGGGCCTCAGCGATGACGACCGCGCAAAGATCGATGGCGCGCTGAAGAGCATCGAGCAGGCCTGCGATGTGATCGGCGGAATCGTTGGAAGGGGCTGATGACAATGGAACTGAACCAGATTCTGATGGTGATCGGCATTCCTTCGGTGATCTCCGGGCTGGTTGTGCTGTTCGCCACCAGGGGGATGAAAGCTCGCGATGCCAAGCAAGAAGAGATTCGGAGGCAGAACGCGACACTGGAAAAGCAGCAGAAGGCGATGATGGCCGGGATTCAGGCGATTTTGCGGAACAACCTGCTGACCGGCTACAAGCATTATTTTGCCAAGGGCTGGGCCGATTATGACGACCGGCAGAACATGGAAAACATGTGGGAACAGTATCACGCGCTGGGCGCAAACGGAGTGATGGACGGATACCACTCAAAGTTTCTGACGCTGCCGGAATATGACCCCCAGAGTGTTGCATTGCAGAACAACGCTGGTTAAGGAGGATTATTGTTATGTGGAATTGGGACTGGAAAGAATGGTTCGTGGCTGCCCTGATTCGCGCTGTGAAGACCTTCGCCCAGACCGCCGGCGCTGCCATCACGGTAGGCGCGACGATCGATGAAGTGCAGTGGGGCCGGGTGCTCTCTGTGGCCGGTGTGGCCGCTGTGCTGAGCCTGCTGACGAGCCTCGGAGGACTGCCGGAGGTGCGCAGAACAGAACCGCCTGACGAAAGCCCGGATGACGGGCTTGATGCTTAATTAATAATCATTATTATTAATTAACGGGAAATTGACTGGCATATGGGGTGCGGTGGTTCATCTCCACACCCCGTATGCCAGTTGAAGATGATTCTATAGTCTTCAGCTGACACGAAAACCTTATAAACGGCTGCCTGGAGCAGGCTTTTCTGCTGATCCGGCGGCTGTTTTTTTATGCTCTTGCAAGCTGTGATGGCTGCCAGCGTGGCTGGGGCACTGTATCTGGAGGACGGCCGGCGCAGCGCTGCTGCTTTATTCTGAAGATCTTCGCGATCTTTTTCGAGGCGGCGCAGATCATCTGCTAAGGATGCCGGCGCAGCTGCTCCATGTTCACTGATGAAGGAGACGATGCGGGCGATCGACTTATTAATTTCGATGACCCGCTGATCCAGCGCGCGGGCCTCGGATTCGTGATCAGAATCCGCTGCGGCTGCATAATCGTTGGCGATGGAGCAGGCCTTTGTGATCATCTCCGGATCGCTGGCAGCCATGCGCTCCAGGACGGAGAAAACGGCATCCTGCAGCTGCTCCAGACGGGCCGGGCGGACGCACTTGTTTTTGCATTGATAATATCGCTGGACGGTGCCATCCCGATCTTTCCCACCATAATTGAGTGGCATCAGGCGGCCACAGGCGGCGCAGTAAACAAGGCCGGAAAGCGGGTAGACCTTCCGAGCCTTATAGATGGCCGAGGCGGTTGTGGACTGCTCCTGCAGGGCACAGACACGCGCCCATTCTGCCTGGGTGAGGATCGCTGGCACGCCACCAGGAATGCGGATTGTCTCCGGAGCGGTGACCCGGTGGCGAGGATCCGCGCCGAGGCGGCGAATGTAGGTGCCGGCGTAGATTTCATTTTGCAATAAATTTTTGAGATCTGACTTTCCGAAGGGGCTTTTCCGGGTTGTCTGGAAAGAAAAAGAATTGAGATATTCAAGAATTGGAGTGTAGCCGGACCGGGCGAGATACATATCAAAAACCTGCCGCACGATTGGCGCAGTAACTGGATCCAGCTGATAGTGTTTATCCTGGTCAATTCGATAGCCCAGTGGAACGTGACCGCCCAGGTATTTGCAGTCTCTGGCCAGATGCTTGTGAGCCATGACAACCCGGTCAGAATCCTGCTCGCGCTCCAGCTGCGCGAAGCTGGCCAGCAGATTGAGCATCATGCGGCCAGAGGGGCTGGAGGTATCAATGGACTCGGTGACCGAAACAAGGGTAATGCCGCGGGGCTGGAAGACATCCTCGATGATGGTGAGGGTATCCCGCAGCGAGCGCGACAGCCTATCCAGCTTCCAGACCACCACCGTGCCGACCGGCTCCGAGCGGCAGGCATCCAGCAGCTGCTGGAGGGCCGGGCGCTGGGTGTTCTTTCCGGAATATCCGGCGTCTTCAAAAATGCGGATCTCCTGTGATGTCATGGTGGCATAGGCCTGAAGGATGCCCCGCTGCGCTTCGATGGAAACACCGTGCACCGCCTGTTCCTCGGAAGAAACACGGGAATAGCCGAGGCAAAGCTTTTGCGTCATTGCCAGTCTCTCCTTGGATATACCTTTATATATTTTTCTGGCAGGCTTTCATCGGTTTTCAATTCTCCATAATTACCCATGATGAAGGTCATCGGCACGCCATTCACGAGAAGCTGAACTTTTCCTTCACCGGTAAACATCCATGTTGTCATTTCCTCACCAGATATATCTACTTTGCCATCTGACACCCAGCGCGAGATCCGATAGGCAGTGTGATCCGGGAACAGGTGAAAAAGATCGAGAGAATAATCACCGTCAGAATACTCCACGGCCCGCATGTATGTGCCATAGAGCGGCGATTCATGTATGTGCCATAGAGCGGCGATTCATCTATGCCCGCGGAATTGCATACACCCACCACGAAAATTAAAAGAGCCACAAAAAGCAGAATCCTTTTCATTTTTTTCTCCTTTCAAATATAGGTCAGATTGCCGATGACATAGACCCGGCTTTCCGGAAAGCAGGCTGCGCGAGAATGGATTCAGCCTGCGAGATGAGGAAATCCTGACCGGTTTCGTTCAGCTGCTGGAAGAGATCCAGCAGCTGCTGTTCTTTTCCCGAAAGGACGCTGGCACCGAGCTGCTTTTCTCCCAGCAGCTCGGAAACAGAGCAGCCAAGAGCGGCAGCGAGAAGAAAGACGGTTTCAACGCTCGGATTGCTGGTTGTCGCTTCGAGTGCGTTTAACGATGCCTGGGAAATGCCGGCCATTTTTGCGAGCTTATTCTGGCTGAGACCGGCTGATGTGCGCTTTTCCTTTACGATCTGACCAACCCTGTTCATTATTTTCACTTCCTTAGAAAAATAGTTTTTCCTATAACGATTTTACCTAAAAATTATAGTTTTGGCTATTGACATATTATCGAAATAGCTTTAAGATTGTTATCGAATCACCTATAAGCCTGCTGAGGGGGGAAATAATGAAGATCAGACTTGAGGATGTAAGGAACAAGCGCCGACTGAATCAGCAGCAGCTGAGCACCGCCAGCGGCGTGCCTCAGCCGATGATCAGTCAGATCGAGACCGGGGAAGTCAAGAACCCGACCATCAAAACGTTGTACAGGCTGGCTGCCGCGCTTAAGTGCACGGTGGACGACCTGATTGACGCGGACGAGAGAGGAGCATGAGCGTGGAAAGATATGTAAGTGTAGAAGAACGGCAGCCGCCGGCGCCCGGTTATTATACCGTGCTCAGGAAACAGTACGGCTGGAACTACACGAACGAGGACAAATACTACTGGAACGGGGCCTACTGGGTGACGAAGCACGGATCTCCCAGCTACGCGGTGAAGATGTGGCTGGAAGTGATCCCAGAGACCGAAAGCGAGGGCGCCGGCGATGCTGAATCGTAAACGGCGCTGGGAAGGGACGCTCTATTACTGCGACCCGGAAAAAAATACAGAATGTGCAAAAAGATGCTGCGCATACGTCCTCACTCGCGAAGAGGGCGGAGTCTGCGACGCGACATTCTACCGGGAATTTGCCAAGACCTACAGCAACGGCGAGCCGATGATCCGGCCGCGGCTGCGGGACAGAATGAAAAACGGAGGAAAGAAACATGTATCAGAATCTGATTGCGAGCCTGTGCTACATGCACAGCGTGATTTGCCGGGCGAAGGGCAAAGTGAAGGACAGCGACCTGCGACACATCGCAGACGGCGCTCATAGTCTGACGATCACCGCGCCGGTGGCCGAGGCGATGAACGGCCGGGAAGAGACCGCGGCTGACAAGAGCTATCTGAAAGAGGCCCAGAAGATCGACGAACAGATCGAGGAAATCACCGTTTTCCTGATGAGCTTGGAGATTGTATGAAACGGAAGGTTAGCGAGCGCACGGTGGTGATCATCGGGCGCGACGGGAAATACATCACCGGAACGGTGCTCGGCGGGCGGACGCTGAAATGGAGCAGCAGCCCATACGACGCATGGAGCACGCGAAGTATCGGAATAGCCAGGATAATTGCCGAGCAGGTGGGCGGCGACCTGTTTCTGTTTAACCCGATTATAAGTCAGACGAAGCTGCTTGAAAAAATTGTGAAGGGAGGGCTGGCCGATGACGCTGGCGGGAATGAAACATCCGGTGCCGATCTGCGCAACGGTCAGCCGGACCACAGGTGAGATCCAGTTTGAGTATATTGACGATCTGGAGACCCAGCGCGCCTTCGGCCAGATTATGAACCGGCTGAACCGGATCGCGGAGACGATGATGGACGAGGACGCGAAACGCGCAGCGGGCAGCTGCGCCATAAGCGGGAATGGGTAACCCCAGGGCGTGGACAACCCTGGGCGCGGGTTCAACTCCCGCTCCCGTTTCTTTCATTTCTTCAAAAAAGTATGTCCAATTTATTAAGGAAAGGTGGTTTTTATGTCCAACGAGATCGCAACGGTAACAAGAACAATGGAGGAAATCACGGCCAGTGTGCGCCTGAACATGCAGAACATGGTGAACAGCGCGCTGAATCTGGGCATGGATCTGATGGATGCCAAGGAGGCCTGCGGCCATGGACGGTGGCTGCCATGGCTGAAAAGCGTCGGCATCAGCAGCAGCACGGCGAACAACTATATGCGCATTGCCAGAGAGGTAAGCGCGGACAGCGCGATGGCCCGGCTGCCGTATAGCAAGGTGCTGGCATTGCTGAGCCTGCCGCCGGAGGAACGCGAGGAAGTTGCCGAGAAGGCGGACGACATGAGCGCGGCCGAGATCCGGCGGCTGACCGAGGAGCGGAACAAGGCAGCTGAGGCGGCGAACACCGAGAGCGCCAGGGCGGATCAGGCCGAAGAGCACGCCCGGAAGTTTTACGGCGAAAACGCACACCTGCGGGACGAGCTGATGACGGCGAATTACAAGCTGGAGCAGGAGCAGCAAAAGAGCCAGGAGCTTTATGCCAAGTTGTTGGCCGCTGAAAACAACCGGGTTGAAGTTGAAGTTGTGCCGGAAGACTATGAAATAATTAAGAAGAAGCTGGCCAACGCAGAAAAGAGCGCGAGTGACCTGATCAACGCCGCGGCGGAAGCGGAAGAGCGGGCAGCTGCCGCCGAATCCGAGCTGGAAGAGATGCGGATGCAGGAAAACCAGAACAATTCGAGCCAGTACGAAAAGCTGCATCTCGCAATGCGCACGTTTATGCTGCAGTGCGAGGGGATGGCCTTCCGGCCCTCTGAGCTGGGCAAGGATCAGGGCAAGGCCCGGACGGACGTGGAATGGCTGCGGGAGTGGTGCAACCGGATGCTGGCCGGGCTGGACAGCTGCATCACCGCGGAAAAGGCGGTGGTTGTGTGACTGTGATGGATCCGAACGTGGTGGTTGCCCTTTCGCCGGAGGTGGCCACCACCCTGCAGCAGAGCACTGAGCAGCTGGGCGCATATCTGGTGCAGATGGCTCAGCTGCTGCAGGCCACCCAGCGCCGGCTGGATGATCTGGAGGAAAACGCACGCTGCCGGACGCTCAGCCATGACGAGGTGCTGGGCGTGATGCGGCATATTAAGCAGCGGGCCAGGGAATATTGTGAGAAGTATGAGCTGATGGACCCGAAGAGCCTGAGGGCCGTTTCGGCCGCAATCAAGCGCGCGGTGCTGACCAGGCATCAGGTGAAGGATCTGCACGATTGCCCACAGATCGCGCTGGGCGCAATCGGCAGCCAGATTGACCGGTGGACGGACATCCGGCTGGTGATGAAGATCCGGGAGAGGGGTGCTTAAATGCTGGGAGGAAAGAAACTGCCCCACATGCCGGCACAGGCGCCGGCAACAGTATCAGGGGCATATCTGGTGCACAAAGTTCGGCATTGTGATCCGGGTGCCGACAAAAACAGAATTGGAACGGAGGCGAAACCACCATGAACCTGATTCCGGAGACCGTTTACAAGGCCGTGGAGGCAAAGATTCGGCAGCGGTGGGATCTGGTGCCCAGAGCAGAGGACGCTTTGGCCCGCGCAAAAGAGAAAGCCGCATCCATCTCAAGCCCGGCAGGCGGGCGAGGCGGTGGACGGCGAAGCAGCGCGACCAGCAGCAAGACCGAGCGGGCCGCCATCAGCGTGGTGCGGGCCGAGAAGCGGCTGGAAACCGCCAGGATGTGGGAGAGCGTTTTTCTGCGGATGGATAAGATCTTTCCGGAGAACTCCACGGAGGGGTATGTGGCCGGAATGGTTTATGGCAACGGGATCAGCCAGGCGGAGCTGGCCAGGATCAGCGGATGCAGCCGGCAGACAATTAAATTGAGACAGGATCGGTACGTGATCCGGCTCGCGCTGCTGGCCGCTCAGGCCGGACTGATTAAACGGGAGGCAATGACAGATAATGGCAAAGCTGATCAGGCAGAGCGAGGCATTGAGACGTATTAACGAGCTTGAAGAGCAGGCCGTGGCCGCAGGGAATCTGGCCGGCTGCGGATGGCTGCTGAAAGCCTGGCTGGCCATTATGAATTGCCCCGTTGAAAGATCGGAGAGTGAGGTTTTTGACCTGTCCGAATTGCGGATGGCAGCAGCAAAGCTTGGTCTTAGAGAGCAGGCCGAGGGACGGCGGGATCCGGAGACGGAGAGAATGCACCCACTGCGGGATCCACTTCATCACGATGGAGAGAGTGGAACAGACGCTCAAGGCCCGGAAGAAGATTGCCAAGAGGATGAGCCGCTGCCTGGGCAAATGAATGTTGATGATTTTCTTCAACACTGAAGAAAGAGGAAAGAACGATGCAGCTGAACCCTATGAGCGAGATCAGGGCGATTGCCGAAGCGTGCCGAAGAGAATGCCTTCCTGCCAGTGCGCGTTTGCTATGGCGTGTGCTGTTCGACTGTGCCAACGACAGGCAGAAGTGGAACGCAGACACCAATACTTACGACTGGCCAGACGATTTCTTCCCGATTGACAATGCCGAGCTGACCGCGAACAGCGCGCTGGAGAAACGCGCGCTGCTGGAAGCCAGGAACCGGTTGAAGCAAATTGGAGTGATCGACTTCAAGCCGGGCGAGAACAACCGGCGACCAGCAAAGTATAAAATACTGTATTTGACCGGGTGCAGGTGCAAAAATGTACCGGCAAACGTACCGGCAAACGTACCGGCACAAGTACCGGCAAACGTACCGGCACATGATACGGCAGTGGTACCCATATCTAAAGATATAGATATAGAGACAGAGAAGAGAAATACTGTAACTCTCTCAAATTCATCATCGTCATCCAACAACGCGCACGCGCGCGAGGCCGGACGGCTGCAGCAGACCTACATCGACGCCCAGGGCGAGGAACGGCCCTGCCGATTTGATGGTGCCTTCCTGACGAGCGCGACGGTGCGCAGAGCGGTTGCGAACCGGATCCTCCTGGCCAGATTCACCGGCGACTATGATGATGATACGGCACTGGAGCGCATGGTGGACATGCTGCGCGATGGGATGGCGCCGGAGCTGATGGAGGACTGCATCGGCCAGTTTCGCAGCCTGCGGATGTACATGGCGCATTTACACCGGCTGTTTGTTGCCCGCGGATATGAGCGGGCACGGGATGAGATGGAAATGCGCTCATGTCTGGAACAGGCCGGCGGAAACGAACGGCTGGCCAGGTACCTGTACAAAAACAGCGGGAGGGCTGCGGTGAATGAAGCGTAAGGACGAACAGCTGGAAGAGACGAAAAAGCAGGAACATATTGTCTGGCCATTTGAACGGGTTTGCCCGGTCTGCGGGAAGAAGTTCTGCACGAGGGTCGAAGGCAACTGGGCATACAAGGGACCGTATGGCGCGGTTTACTGCAGCTGGGGCTGCCTGCGCAAGGCCGAGGCCGAGCTGGCGAAAAAGCCCGCCGACCGCAGGGTTACTCCGGCTGAGGACAAGGCGCTGAGAGCACGGCTGCAGCAGATGTTCCGCGATGGCAAGGACCCGCACTGGATCGCCGAAAAAACCGGCATGACCGTTTCCCTGGTTTATTATTACCGCCGCAAGTGGGAGGCTGATCCTCGCCACAAACAGGCAGCGGCGAAAACAACGACAACAACAACGACAACAACGACAACAACAACGACAACGATGAAGGAGGAGCAGACGATGATTGAGCCGAAAACGATGCCGAACCCATACCGGAAGATCGAAATTGGGGATCTGGTGCTTTGGTCTCGTCCGTGGTCGGATGGCCGGGCACTGGTTACCGCCAACGAGGGCGGCACAAACATTTTCCTCTACGATTTTGCAAAAAAACATCCGGACAGCTGCTGGCTGCTGGAGGATGAGGACGAGTTCACCAGGAATCAGGTGACGGATGGCGCCTTCAGCATTGTGGTGGATCCGAAGCGGTTCAGGATCTCTGTGGAGCTGGGTCCATGCTTTATCTGCTCAATTGGAGAGGAGTGAATCGGGAATGAGGAATAAAATAATGCCGAATGATGTTGTGTTACACAAGCCAACAGGGGAAAAGATTGTTGTTTGTGGAGTTGATCACGCAATAGGGAAGCTGATAGCTTGCGGATATCCTTTTCCATCAATGATGGACACGGGAGACTGCGAAATCATAGAACGCAATTATGAATATGAGTGCCAAAGCATTGAACACATCAATGCGCTGAAAGCCGAGGGACTAACAAACTTTATTGACGTCACATCAGCCATGTTTCACGGAATGATTTAAATAACACTTTTAAGTTAGAAGGAGGATGAAATTATGGGACTGCTTGGACAGATTGACATGGAATTGCAGAAAGACCTGATTGATTTTGTAAAGGCTCAACAGGAAAAACCTTATCCGCATACGCTCGGCGAAAGTCTTCTGGCAACTATTCTGGAAGATATCATCAAAGGCGATGCGAGAATAAGCGGAAGTGTTACAGACCACAAAAACAAGCGGATGTATCTGGAAGTCAGTTTTTATGAGGACGAGGTGGAACAGGATGTATGACGAGCATATCCAGATGATAAATGATTGGTTCAAGCAACACGATGATTATGGAACGTATCACGTAGATGACGAATATGCTGTACGGATTGGCGATATGCGTGAGTTCAGAGATTTGATTGCTGAGATACCAGATCTTATTTATATCCCGTGCGACTTTGGAACAGAAGGAATATTCTTCACAACTGAGGACTTAAACAAAGCGAGGTATTATTGATGAAACATATCTGGAAAAAGTGTTTGCCTGAATACTATCAAGCAGTACGGAAACGGACGAAAACATTTGAAATTCGCAAAGATGATTCAGATTATGAAGTCGGCGATATTCTGGAGCTGCAAGAATGGGATGGTAAAGAATATACAGGACATAAGATTTCCAGAGAGATAACGTATATTCTCAGGGATTGTCCAGAATATGGTCTGGAAGAAGGATTCTGCATCCTTGCGATTCAACCGATTGGTTGGAACGATACATACATTGCAGCATCTGAAACGACAGTAATTCAGAATGGAGAGAATAACAAGCACATTGAGAATCATGGAAACATGACGATAACAATAGGTAAATGACTTAAATGCAACAATACGGGTCGTTTAACTGCTCCAGCCCAAATGAAGGGAGACAAAGACGCTGGCTAAAAACCATGTCAGTATGCAGGTCGATCCTGCCCCGTAGCCTATTATGCAAAAGGTAACAAGATGCTTTAAATAACACTTTTAAGTTAGATAGCAATGGATAATAGAAAGGAGAAATATGTATTCAGAATCTCAAATTAAGGTAAAAATGACCAGAAATTCAAATGGCGATACGAGACATGCAACTCATGTTCCAACAATCGCTGAATTTAACAAAGCTAATGAATTGCATCGTCGTGATGTCGAGAAACTTGTTGAAAGATTCTGCGCTTTGCTTGAGAAGTCATCCAAAAGACATGATTGGTCAAAAGTTGAAGAGCCATATCGTAGTATGTTCTACCGTGATATGGTTGCAACTATGGAAGGCCGGATGCAGTTCGAGGATGGCGAATGGTACAGACTGCACTATGAAAATCTTGAACGGCATCATCTTCTCAGGCATGTACCAGATGATGTTGATTTGTTCGATGTGATTGAGATGGTTTGCGATTGTGTTTCTGCGGGAATGGCACGGTGCGGAGAAGTCAGGCCAATTGAAATCGCTGACGGAGTATTCCAGAAAGCTCTGGAAAACACCGTTAAAATCCTTCAGAACGAAATCGAGCTGACGGATAACGATTGACTAATTACTTACTGCTGATGGAGGTGAAGACGAAAATGGAGAGACCCAGCGAGGCACTCCGGAAGCTGAGGGAATGCATCAGCAACGATAAATGCGAAGAAGAGGGCTGCGAGTATTGGGACGACCTGGAAGAAATTGAAAACGTGTTGAATTATGTTGACAATATCGAGAGCAGTTCATTGATCACTTGCGACCATTGCGCAAACTGGATACCTGGAAAAGTTTTTTCTGATTTTCAATTCATTCCGCCAACATGCAAACGGCATGGTGGTGAGTGGCCAGGGGACGGCTTTTGCTCGAAAGCAGAAAGGAAAAATTGATGTTCATCCGATTCCAGAAAGCAAAACTCATTTACGATGATGACATGACGGTGACCCGCGAAGCTGACATCACGTTCTTTGTTTCAGTGGATGCCATCATGCTGTTTTCGGATTACAAGCTGATGTTAAGGGATGGATCCATCATATTTGTGATGGATGACATCAACAGGATCCACGCCAAAGTGATAGAAGCTGAGGAACGGAAATGTAGAATGCTGCGGCAACGTTAATTTTTTTTGATTGTTCCGTGTTCAAATTATAGGTGTCGGAAGTTCATGATTTGGGAATATTTTTAAATTAAATCTCTTCTTATTTTATTATTAGAAGAAAGCTTAAATTAAGAACTTCATAGAATTATACACAGAATGTGGTGAGAACGTGAATAAGGTGGTACCGATCAGAGACCCGGAGAAGCTGAAAGAGATCCAGGAAGATCTGGCACTGGCAACAGATAAGCACGGCGAGCGGATGTTCTTATTGTTTGAGGTTGGGATCCACACCGGCCTCAGGATCAGCGACCTGGTCAGGCTCCGGGTGCGGAACGTTAGCGGCGAATGGATCGAGATGGTTGAGAAGAAAACCAAGAAAGTGACCAGGCTGCCACTTAATGCAACGATCAGGACGATCCTGCAGGATCGGCTCAGAGGAAAGGACCCGAATGATTTTCTTTTTCCCAGCAGGACGCGGCGAGCTGATGGCTCTGTCAAGCCGATATCGACCCGAAGCGCATACGATGATATGCAGCTGATCGCGCTGAGGTTTAACCTGGGCGATCGGATCGGATGCCATACGCTGCGGAAGACATTTGGTTATTGGCACTACAAAGCGAACCATGACCTGGAGATGCTGCGGCAGTGGTTCAACCACAGCACCCAGGCGGTCACGCTGCGATACATTGGCATGGACGAGGAAGCCAAGCGAAAATCCGTTGTTGGGTTTAACCCTGGTGGAGCAGTCTATCAGCCACGGGGACCGATCAATCATCGGAAACCGGATGCCGAATCAGATGCCCTTGAAATAAAAAATGCAGACCGCACGAAGCAAGGCAGAATAATGGGTGAGAAGGCGAAGGAGAAGAGAAAACAAAAAAGCGATGTATAATACATTGACTTTACAATTCCTAACTGCTACCATAAAATCACCGAAGGGACCAGGGAAAAGGACGCGAGCCGAAAGGCGGACGTCCATTTTTTATGAAATCATGGCAGGCGCCTGTATTTGTTTCTTTCCGCAGGCGCGGGAGATGCGCAGCGCGAGAGCGCAGGGGTGGGCGAGCATCGAAAAAGGAGACATATGCCGCACGATAAACATTACAACTCAGCCAGGCACAAGGAATGGGCCGAGAAGGTTTTGAAGCGAGCAGGTTATCTCTGCGAAGAGTGCAAAAGATATGGACGCCTGGATAAAAACGGGCTGCCTGTCAGAGCAACCACAGCACACCACATCAAACACCGTGATGAATATCCTGAACTGCAGTACGTGGTAAGCAATGGCAGAGCACTCTGTGAAGCTTGCCACAACAAAGCGCACCCAGAAAAGGGCGGAGCGAAAGGTCACTACTGGGGTTGATCTCTGGTTGGTTCGCAGGCGCGGGCGCGCGGGCGCGAAAGGGTAGCCCCCCCGGTCGGAAAATCCTGATTTGGGGGTAATTACGCCGGGCGGGGGAAACATTTATATACACGGCGCGAAATTTAAGGTTAAGGGGTAACCCGGAAAATCGGCGGAAAGGAGACCCAGCGTGAAGGTTACGACCGAGAAAGGATTTAGAGAGAAGATCAGGACGGCGTGCCGCGGCGTTGGCACCTACCGCGAAGAGTTCGAGAGCTTGATTTTTCGCCTGGCTGAATTGTATGTCCGGCGGGAAAAGACGAAAGAGGATTTCAGAAAATCCGGCGGCAGCGCGATCATCACCCAGACCAACAAGGGCGGCGCCGAATATTTCGTGAAGAACCCGCTGCTGGCTGAAATTGATTTCGTGGACAAGACGATCCTCGACATGGAGAAAGAACTGGGACTCACGCCGGCGGCCATCCGAAAGATTAACGAGGCCGCGCTGGGCAAAAAGCCCCAGGACGAAAACGACCCGCTCGCGGCGGCGCTGGGAGAACTGAAGCTCTTCAAAACCGGCAGCTGATGTCGATGAGCAGAGGATCCGCCAGGCCGTTTATATATCGACATGGGAGGGAAAGAAATGGCGACCAGGAAGAAGATTGAAACCGTGGAAGCAGCTGCCGAGCCTCAGGTGTCGGCTCCGGCCAACCAGGGCAACCAGGTTGATGTTCGGGTGCAGGCTCTGATGATCGTGCTGGGCCTGATCTCGAAAAGCTACGCAAAGCAGCATGTTGCGAAGTTTGTCAATGAGTGCACTGAGCTGAAGCTGACCGAGGAGCTTCAGCAGATGCTGAAGGCCGGCAAGATCTATCTCGCCAAACGGGTGCCGGATGAAACCATGGACGCGCTGATTGCATTCCTGCAGGAGAACAGCATCGGAGAGACTGATGCCGGGTGAGTACGAAAACGGCAGACGCGCTTCCGGCGAATGGTCAAGGCCGGGGAGCAGCTGAGGCTCCGCTGCCGATCCGGGGAAAGTACGCTGCCGAGGTTGTCGGGTATGCTCGCGATGTGGTGGCCGGAAGGATCATCGCCGGCGAGGATCGCGTGCTGGGCTGTCAGCGATTTCTTAATTTCTGCGCGAGGGATGATCTGGACGCCAGACCGCGGGACGCGGATTTTGTCATCGGGATTATCGAAAGCACCTTCCATCACCGCCAGGGCGAGGCGCTGGACGCTACGCCGCTGCGGGGGCAAAAACTGAAGCTGGAACCCTGGCAAAAGCTTTGCGTTTACGGCATGCTGATCTTTTACCATAAGGGCACGGAGAAAGCGCTGACAAACGAGGCTTTTATTTTTATACCCAGGAAGAACGGCAAGACGCTTTTCGTAGCCGCGCTCAGCTGGGCGCTGGCCCTGCTGCGGAAGGACAGCGGCGCGAAGGTTTACGTTGTGGGCGCTGCACTCAAGCAGGCCATGGAGACTTTCGACAGCTGGAAGTACAACATCAAGCTGCTGTATCCGACCGACAAAAAGCTGGGTGACGCCGGATGGCGGCTGCTGGACAACAGCTTCGAGCACAGCCTTTCAAACGATGACATTGCCGGCGGCAGCGTGAAGCTGATCGCCCTGCCCAGCAACCCGGACGGGCAGGATTCCTTCAACGCGAACATTGTGGTTGCCGATGAGCTGCACGCCTACAAAAGCCCGAAGCAGTACACCATACTGCAGGAGGCCATGGCGGCTTATACCAATAAGCTGCTGATCGGGATCACGACCGCCGGAGATGACGCCATGGGATTTTGCGCCCAACGGCTGGACTACTGCCGGAAGGTGCTGCGGGGCACCATCCGCGACGACCAGTATTTTATTTTTATTTGCTGCGCGGACAAGGACGAAAACGGGGACGTGGATTATCTGGATCCGGTGCAGTGGGCGAAGGCAAACCCCAGCTACGGCGTGACGATCCGGCCGGCAGACATGGAGAATGACGCGCTGAAGGCGCAGAACGACCCGCAGACTCGAAAAGACTTTTTCAACAAAAAGCTGAACATCTTCACCGCGTCCATGAAGAGCTATTTCAACCTGGACGAGTTCAGACGGTCAAACCGGCGGGCGGAAGAGAAGCTGGGGATTCCGGCGGATGCCACGATGGAGGATAAGCTGAAGCTGCTGGCCAGGCTGCCAATGCGTTGGTACGGCGGCGCCGACCTTTCCAAGCTGCACGACCTGACGGCTGCCAGCCTGCACGGGCAGTTCAACGGGATCGACATTGTGATCCCGCACTGCTGGTTCCCGATTACGGCAGCCAACGAGAAGGCGGACAAGGACAACATTCCGCTGTTCGGATGGCGGGATGACGGATGGCTGGAGATGTGCAACGCGCCGACCAACGATCACGACCGGGTGGTGGCGTGGTTCATCGCCATGAAGCGGCGCGGCTTCAAGATCGCCCAGGTGGGACATGACCGGAAGTTCTGCCGGGAGTATTTCATCGGGATGAAGAAAGCCGGCTTCACGATTGTGGACCAGCCGCAGTATTTTTATAAAAAAAGCGAGGGCTTCCGGCACATTGAGAAGCAAGCGAAGAACGACTGCCTGTATTACATGGGCGCCGAGCCGTATGAATACTGCGTGCAGAATGTGAAGGCGATCGAGAAGACCGACGACATGATCCAGTATGAGAAGGTGCAGCCGGAGCGGCGCATTGACGTGTTTGACGCCGATGTGTTTGCCACTGTGCGGATGCTGGAATGCATGGAAAAAGCCGGGCGGGCCAGCAGCTGGTTCGGGAGCGGCGAGGCGGACGGAGCTTAACAGCCGGCACTGCGATGACGATCAAATTTCCAACTGTTGGAAATTTGCGTTGATGATCAGATTGCCAACAATTGACAGTTTGCGAGATGCCCTCGCCGCTGATCAGAAGCAGAGGGTTGATCAAATTGCCAACTGTTGGCAATTTGGCGGAAAAATGGACGGGAAACCGGGCGAGGGCCAACGGCCCGCGGGGATGAGGTGACGGGATGACGGAGAAAAGAGCCGGACGGATGGAGCAGCTGCGCAGCTGGTGGCAGGACCGGCCGGGACGGCGCAGCGCCACAGGATGCGACAAGGAAAGCAAAGCCGGGGCAGCGCAGTCTCAGGCAGCGGCGATCGCGCTGTGGCTGTCTAAGGACGAGATCAGCTGCCCAGGGTATACCCGGCTGGCGGACTGCCCGGAGGTTGTGACCGCGGTGATGCGGATCGCGGAGCTGATCGGCAGCATGACCATCCGGCTGATGGCCAACACGGACAAGGGCGACGAGCGGATCATTAACGAGCTGAGCCGCAAAATTGACATTGAACCCTGCGCCAACATGACCCGCATGGAATGGATGACCGCGGTGGTGATGAACCTGCTGCTGCACGGCAGCGGAAACAGCATCGTGGTGCCGCACACCAGGGACGGGATATTGACCGATCTGGAGCCGATCAGCGCGCACCGTGTTTCCTTCCGGGCGGACGAGCGGAACTATCTGAAATACCAGGTGCTGATTGACGGGATTCCGCGGGACCCTGAGCAGCTGATGCATTTCACCTACAACCCGGACCCGGTGCACCTGTGGAAGGGCCGCGGGCTGACCACCACGCTGAAGGCTGTGGCCGACAACCTGAAGCAGGCCCAGAAGACCGAAAGCGCCTTCATGAAGAGCGAGTGGAAGCCCTCGATCATCGTGAAGGTGGACGGACTGACGGAGGAATTTGCCAGCCCGGAGGGACGCCGGAAGCTGATGGAGAGCTACATCAAGCCGGATGTTCCGGGGGCGCCCTGGATGATTCCGAGTGAGGCGTTCTCCGTGGAGCAGGTGAAGCCGCTGACGCTGAATGATCTGGCCATTAAGGACACGATTGAGCTGGACAAGAAAACCGTGGCCAGCGTGATCGGCGTGCCGGCGTTCCTGCTGGGCGTGGGCGAGTTCAAACGGGAAGAGTGGAATAACTTCATTCAGACGAAAACTTCATTCAGACGAAGGTGCGGAGCATCGCGCTGATCATTCAGCAGGAGATGACCAGGGCGCTGATCCTCAGCCCGAAATGGTATCTGGAGCTGAACTTCTGGAGCCTGATGGATTTCGATTTGAAATCTATGAGTGACATTCTGCTGGCCGGCGCAGACCGGGGTTACGTTTGCGGCGATGAATGGCGCGACCGGATGCACATGGCCCCGAAGGGCCTGACCGAGTTCAAGGTGCTCGAAAACTATATTCCGGCCGACATGAGCGGAAACCAGAAAAAGCTGGTTCAGGACAGCTGATGGGCGGCAAAAAGAAATCACGCTGACGCGGATCCGCGCCGGCGGGACGGAGGACGAGGACGTGGCGAAGGTGACCTGCCCGCAGGCGAAGCGGACCGGGCAGCGGCTGATACAGTGCCGGCAGACCGGACAGCCCTGCGCGCATCAGCGCTGGTGCCTGATGGAGGGGCAGAGCGTGTTATCAGACGGCGCCTGGCAGTGCCCGGCGAGGGACGGCAAAAAGGCGAAACAGGAGGGAGCAGCAGATGAACAGAGATAAGGAACGGCAGGTGCGGGCCGCGCTGACGCAGTTTGAGGCGCGGGAGGAAGAAAACCGGCCGCACATCACCGGGTATTTCTCGGTGTTTGATGGCGTGTACGAAATCGGGCCGGGAATGACGGAGAGCGTAGACCGGCACGCTTTCGATAATACCGTTGGCGGGGACATCAGAGCGCTGATCAACCACAACAGCGACATGGTGCTGGGGCGCACGAAGGCCCACACATTGGAGCTGCGCATTGACGAGCACGGGCTTTGGGGCGACATCCTGATCAATCCGAACGATCAGGATGCCATGAACCTTTACGAGCGGGTCAGGCGCGGAGATGTGGACCAGTGCAGCTTCGGCTTCCGGATCATCAGCGAGGAAACCGATTTCCGCGAGGATGGATCCATCCACTGGAGGATCACCGAGGTGGAGCTGTTTGAGGTGAGCGTTTGCACCTTCCCGGCCTACGAGGACACGAACGTTTCGGCCCGCGAGGCACAGCGCCGCGAGTTGAGCAAAAACCGCCTGGACGACTGGAAGACGGCCGCCAGGGCGAGAATCACCAAGGAGGAAAAATGACATGCTGAAAGCACTTTTGCTCAGGCGGCGCATTGACCTGAAGAAAAAGGAGCTGGAGGAAATCCGGACGAAGATGGACGGATTTGCCCAGCGCGAGGCGGATCTGACCAAGGCCATCGAGGAAGTCGAGACCGAGGAGCAGCGGACCGCCATGGACGAGGAAATCGCCAAGTTTGACGAGGAGCGCACCCAGACCGAGCAGGCCGGCGACACGCTGGAACGGGAGATCTCCGAGCTGGAGACCGAGCTGCAGGCCGAGGAAGCTGCCCAGAACACCGACGCCCCCGAAGGCGGGAGCGAAGAAACACCGGAGAGCGCGCCGCAGGACGCCGCGCCCCAGGAAAGAGGAGGAATGAACATGAATCGTATTCGGAGCTTTGCTCAGATGGATGCCCAGACCCGCGACGCGTTTTTCGCCCGCGAGGACACCAAGACCTACCTGGCCGAGGTGCGTGCCGCCATCAAGGAAAAGCGCGCCATTACCGGCGCCGGCCTGACCATCCCGGATGTGATGCTGGGCCTGATCCGCGAGACCGTGGCCGAGCGCAGCAAGCTGCTGCCCTTCGTGACCATGCGCCACATCGGCGGCACCAGCCGCCAGAACATTCTCGGCACCATTCCGGAAGCGGTATGGACCGAGATGTGCGCCAAGATCAATGAGCTGGACATCGCGTTCAACCAGGTTGAGGCGGACGGCTACAAGGTTGGCGCGTATATCCCGATCTGCAACGCCACGCTGGAGGACAGTGACGTCAATCTGGCGGACGAGATTGTGCACGCCATCGGCTGCGCCATCGCCAAGGCCCTGGACAAGGCCATCCTGTTCGGCACCGGCACCAAGATGCCCATCGGCATCGTGACCCGGCTGGCCCAGACCGCCGAGCCTGCCAACTGGGGCGCCAACGCTCCCACCTGGACGGATCTGCACGCCACGAACGTGCTGAAGATCTCCATTGCCGACAAGAGCGGCGCCGAGTTCTTCGCCGCGCTGGTTCAGGCGCTGGGCGTGGCCAAGCCCAAGTATTCCAGCGATGGCCTGTTCTGGGTCATGAATCGTAAGACCCACATTGCCATCATGGCCAAGGCGCTGGCCTTCAACTCCGCTGCCGCGCTGGTGAGCAACACCACCATGATGCCCGTGCTGGGCGGCACCGTGATCGAGATGGACGACGATGACATCGCCGACAACGAGATCATCGGCGGCTTCGGCGGCAACTATCTGCTGGTTGAGCGCGCCGGGCTGCAGTTCGCCAGCAGCGACATTCCGCTGTTCCTCGAGGACCAGACCGTGTTCAAGGGCACCGCGCGCTATGACGGCAAGCCCGTGGCCGGCGAGGGCTTCGTGGTGCTGAACTTCGCGAACGTGGCCCCCACGACCACGAAGGAGTTTGCGGCTGACACGGCCAACGCGTAATTAACGAGAGGTGAGGGAAGATGACGCTTGACATGAACACCGCGCTGACGCTGGTGAAGCAGCGGCTGAACCGGATGACGGCGGACACCACCATGGACGCCTACTTCACCCGGCGCATTGAAGCGGCTGCGGCTGAGCTGGAGGGCACGGGCATCTCCCTCACCGACAGCGCGGACGACATGATGCTGGTGGTGGATTACACCGTTTGGAGCTATCAGAACCGGGACAGCGCCGGCGGCATGCCGGACTGGCTGCGGCTGAGGCGGCGCGAGCGGTGGCTGCGGGAGGTATCGAAATGATCCTGGACCGCGGAATCTGCCGGATTTACCGGCGGGAGAGCACCACACCGGCGGGCGGAAAGCCCACCTATACGCCGCGACTGTTTCATGAAAGCTACTACGGGGAGCTGGCCTTTGAGACCAGCCCCCGCAGGCCTACCGAGGCCCGCGAGGAGACCGAGACGGCAACACGGGTGCGCATTCTGCAGAATCGCCAGATTAAAAACCAGGACGTAGTGGAGCTGATCCCGTTTGACGGGAACGACGCCAAGCCGGAGTATTACCGGATCACCCGCGCCTGGCACGGGACGGACGAGGACAGCGGAATGGAGATCAGTGACCTGACGCTGGGGGTGTATGAAAAATGACCACGGCAGAGGTGAAGGCGCTGCTGATCAGCGTGGATCCGGACGTGCAGCGTTACGACCACGACCACAAGGGCAGCGACGCATACACCGTGTGGCACGAGATCGGCCCCATCGGGCTTTACGGGGACGGCCGGGAAGAGGGCAGCCTGCATTTTCAGGTTGACCGATTCACGAAGGAAGAGGACGAGGAGATCGCCCGGCAGCTGCTGGAGACGCTGGAGGAACAGGACGACATTGCAGTGGACTACCATGTGGACTATGAACGGGACGGGTACATTCACCATATCTACGACTGCGAGGGGATTTAATGGCCCGAATGACCTTCAGCGGATGCCAGGAAATGATGGACGAGCTTTTCCGGGAAAGCGAAAGGCTGAGCCGGAAGGCACCGGAAATGCTGGAAGCCGGCAGCGCGATCATGACCCGCGCCTGGAAGGAAACGATTGTGGCGCGCAAGCATGTGAAGACCGGCGACATGCGTGACAGCGTGGCCTCCGACGGGCGGATCCACCGGAAGGACGACGGCTACACCGTGAACGTTTACCCGCGTGGCAAAGACCGGAACGGGAAGCGGAACATGGAAAAGGCGGCGATTCTTCACTACGGGACCAGCAAAATCAAGGGCGACAACTTTGTTGACGCGGCCGAGGATCTGGGCAGGGCACCTGCCGAGGAAGCCATGGCCCGCGTATGGGAAAGCGATTAAAGGAGGGAAAAAGAATGGCTGCAATCGGCATGCAGTATCCCGTTTGGGCGGAGCTGACCGGGGAAAGCAATCACACGCTGACCTACGGCACCGGCCTTGTGCTGGGCCGGGCGGTAAACGCCAACCTGAGCTGGGAAAAGGACGATTCCGAGCTTTACGGCGATGACGCCGTGGCGGAAACGGACGGCAGCATCACCGGCTACACCCTGGACATTGGCACCACCGAGCTGGAGGAAGCCAAGGAGGCCGCGGTGCTCGGATTCCAGAAGGTGGGAGACACCGATGAATACGAGATCACGGATGACAGCGCGCCCTATGGCGGTTTCGGCTACATCCGGGTGCTGAAGCGCCGGGGCGTTCGCCTTTACAAGGCGGTGTGGTATCCCAAGCTTCAGTTTACCGCCGGAAACGAGACGGACAACACCAAGCAGCGCCAGATCAGCTGGGGCACCCCCACGATCAGCGGCAAGGGGCTGGCTGTTTACGATGACGCGACGGGCAAGGCCAAATACCGCAAGCAGCAGGTGTTCACCACGCTGGCCGCGGCGAAGACCTACCTGAACGGCAAGGCGAACATCACCGCCTGACAGAACACACGCCCTCCCGGGATGGGAGGGCGTGATTTTTAGAAGCGGCCACAGGCCGGGAGGAAAAGATGCATCTGCTGGATCTGATTATCACGCACCACAACGAAGCATGGGAAGACTGCCGGAAAATGTTTGAAATGCTGCGGCTGCAGCGGGGCGTGAAGGAATGGGAGTTCAACGTCATTTTTGTTCAGGATGGCGATGACAGGCACATTGACATGGAGCGGGTGGCCAGGGTTTATCCCTTCGTGGGGACGTTTCTGCAGATACCGCAGAGCGGGGTGAGCGCGGCCAGGAACGCCGGGCTGGAGGCCGCTTCGGCGCCCTGGGTGATGTTCTGCGACTGCGATGACAGCTTTTACGCGCTGGACAGCCTGTGGCGCGTGCTGGAAAGCATACGCGAGGCCGGGGACCGGGCGGATCTGCTGTGGAGCTACTTCTGGGTGGAGCTGCGCGGGGAAAAGTACGCCCGGCAGAAAAAGGGCCGGAACGCGGTTTTCAACCACGGGAAGGTTTACCGGCGGAACTTCCTGCTGGAGAACGGGATCCGGTTTGACGAGGATCTGGACTACAGCGAGGACGCCATGTTCAACAGCCTGGTGTACATCAAGGCGGACCCGAAGCGGATCGCGAAGATGCCGGAGCCGGTGTACATGTGGTGCTACCGGGAAGAGAGCCTGAGCAACTATACCGGCGGCGAGGCCCGGCGGAACATCAGCCTTTTCAAGAAACGGGTGAGGCTGTGCGAGGCCTACGAGGAAGCGGGGCGGCATTACGATGCCATCTGCTCCGCGGCGCGGGCCGAGCTGGATTATTACTGGGAGCTGAACGGGCAGGCGGAGCTGCCGGGGCACACCAGGGAGGAATGGGTGAAACTGATCCGGCGGTATATTATCTCGCGCTGGCCGGATGCCATGAACCAGATCAGCACCAATGACCGGGCGGAGCTTTTCCAGGTGAGCATGGACGAGGCGAAGCTGAAAAAGCTATACCAGGAAAAACCGCACAACATTGTCGGGTGGCTGAAGGAGATCGGAGCGATCGGGACGGAAAGGAAAGAAACAAAATGATTTTCGAGATTTACCGGAAGGAAAACGGAAAAGATAAAAAGATTCGGACGGAGATCCGGATCGGCGGGAAGGCGGTTGCGCTGCAGTTCACGATGGCCATCTGGAAGCGGATGGAAAAAGAGATCTGCATGGTGGATGACCTTTACACCATGATGCACAGCCCGGAGCGGTGGAACCGGGAAAACATTCCGGCGCTGACCGAGATGATGACCGGCGGCACGATCACCGCGGACGAGGTGATGGCGGAAGAGGATCCGGCCACCATGAAGCGGCTGATTGAAGAGATTCAGAGCGTGATTGCAAAAGCGCTGACCATGAGCGAGAAGAAGTATGATGACGACAGCGTGCACGATGAGACGCTGGAGGAAATCGAAAAAAAAGAACCCAGGGCAGACTGAACTATCGCACGGTGGCTGCCTGGGGATTGATCGCCGGTGTGACCCTGACCGAACAGGCGGAGCTGGAGCCGGGATTTTTGTGCGATCTGTTTGTGCTGCGGCGGAACTACGATGACGAGCAGCACGGGATTCGGCGGGAGAAGGACGACCACGACCTGACCGCCGAGGACGAGGCGCTGTTCGATCACTATGACGAGATCGCCGCAGCGGAAAAAGAAGGGGGCTGGCGATATGCCGAGGGAGATCAAAACAACGCTGGCGGTAGATGGCGAGGCCGCATTCCGACGGGCGATTAACGAGGCAAACAACAGCCTGCGCAACATGGGCAGCCAGCTGACGCTGGCCACTGCCCAGTTTAAAAAAGACGGCGACGCCATGAAGCTGGTGGAAACCCGGAGCAAGACGCTCAAAAGCGAGATCGGCCAGTGGCGAGAACAGCGAGAAAACCGAGAAATGGCAGGCGGAGCTGAACCGGGCGAAGGCCAAGCTGACCAATTTGCAGAGCGAGCTGACGCTGAACGAGGCCGGGCTGGACCGGAATGGCAAGGCCTTTGAGGACAGCAGCCAGAAGGCCGCGGATTACCAGGCGACGCTGACGACCATCGGAAAAAATGTTTCCTTCGAGACGGTGACCAACGGCGTCGGAAAGATTACGGACGGATTTGAGAAGGCCTTCAAAAAGGTTGTCGCCTTCGGCAAAAAGATCCGGGACACGATGGTGGACGCCGGCAGCTGGGCGGATGACCTGATCACGGACGCCACCAAGTATGGCATGGACGTGGAGACGCTGCAGCGGTGGCGCAACGCGGCCGATTTCATTGACACGGATGTGGAGGCCATTATCCAGGCACGGGACAAGCTGGCCCAGAAGATGAAGAGCGGCTGGACCGAGGGCAGCGGGGATGACAAGATTGACCTTTGGGAAATGCTGGGCGTGGATATCAGAGATGCCGGGAAGTACAAGGACAGCATGGACGTGCTGTGGGACCTGGGCGAGACCCTGAAGAGCATGGAGACCATCGACGGAAACGACGTGCGGGCGGACGCCTACGCCATGCAGGTTTTCGGGAAAAGTTACAAGGAGCTGAAGCCGCTTTTTGCCGCGGGCCGCGAGGAATGGGAAAAGACCGTGGCCGAGCAGAAGGTGGTGAGCGAGGCGCATGTGAAAGCCCTGGGCGAAATGGACGACGCGAACCAGGAGCTGAACCACAGCTGGGAGACGCTGCAGCACTCCGTATTGGCAGAGCTGGCGCCGGTGCTGACGGACGCGACCAGCGCGCTGGCCGATTTGCTGAACCAGTTCAACGACTGGGTTGAAACCGATGAGGGCAAGGAGGCCATGAGCGACCTGAGCGCCTCGCTGCGGGAGCTGTTCAGCGGGATCACGGACGTGAAGTTCAGCGACGCCATTAAGACGGCGGAGACAGGACTGAACGCGCTGCGCAGCGGGCTTGCGTGGCTGCGGGACAACAAGGACGGCGTTTACACCGGGCTGAAGGTGATCGCCGGCGGATTCGGCCTGCTG
>CACWLY010000050.1 GCA_902761825.1 uncultured Eubacteriales bacterium | reverse complement strand
CTGCCGCAGGCAGGCTAAGGGCGGGCAATCCGCAGATTGCCGCCCGCAACCCGCGCTTCCCGCAGGGAGTAGCGCGGGGCGAGTCAAAAGAAAGCGCGTATTTCCTGGCTGTTTCACGGAAATACGGCGCTTGTTGTCTTGATTTATCAATTGCATCATGGCTCTCAGAACGCAAACAGCATCAGCCGTTGGCGTCCTCCGGCGCGGGTCCTCCTTCGGGATCGACGCCTACCCGGCAGTATCCGCCGCCGCCCTCCCAGAACAGGAGCGAAAAGGTGTCCTCGCCCAGGGCCAGGCCCTTGACGATCGCCGGCCCGTCGTCATAGATCAAAGTAAGCTCGAAGGACGGCTCGCCCCAGTACAGGTTTTCAAAGGGGCTGTAATCGGTCACGTACCAGACGCCGGCGCGCGTAAACGCGCTCTCGTCCACTTCGCCCGGCAGCCCGTCCTCATACTCGTTATAAGCGGCTGCGCGGAAGGCGCCGTCGGCGTCGAAGCGCAGGTAATCGTCGGCCACGCTGCCCCCGGCGAACAGGTACCAGGCGCCCGCCAGCTGCTCCATCACGTCCTGCCGCCGCGCCTTTTCGATAGGTTTCAGGTCGCGGACGGGCACGAAGCCCCACAGGATGGCCCCGCCGTCCGCGGGATGGCTGTTCCCGTCCACCTCGAGCGCCACATAGGCGTAATCGTCGTTATACAGGCCCAGGCACGTCATCAGCGTGCCGCGGGGCAAAACCGCCTGCCGGTACTGGCTCACGTCGGGATCGTCGGTAAGCCAGGTGTCGGCGGCGGCCTCCACGTCCACCCGGGTAAAGGAATAGCCCGGATCGTCGTGATCCTGCTCCGTCAGGGGCTCCAGCCCCAGATCGGCGCACAGCGCGTAGCCGATGCGCTGCGTGCGCGGGCTGACAAAATAGCGGATGCAGGCCCAGCTCTGCCCGTCGGCGTTCAGGTATTTGCTCAGCAGCCAGATATCGCCGTTCAGCCCGACGGCGGCCTTGCCCTTGGCAGCTCTCCAGGCCGCCTTGCCGAACGGCGCGGAATACACGGGCGCGGTCCCGGTTTTCCCGGTGCTGACGGGCTCGCCCCAGTCCCGTTCGCTGTACGGCTCGCCGTTTGCCGATCCCAGGCATCTTTCGCCGCTCTCCAGCTTGGCCAGCATCAGCCATTTGGCGCGGACCTCCGCCACCGAGCGCGGGAACAGGCGGATATTGAAGCTGTCCAGGCTGAACCTTCCGCTCGCCCGCGCCCGGCCCCCGGCGTCCTCGGCATAATAGGCGAGGTCTAAAGCCTCGCCGTCCCGGCTCTCATACTCGGCGTCCAGCCGGAAATCGCCGATCCGCGCCGAGATCAGCGTCAGATCACCGCCGAAGTCCTCAAAGCGATAGCTCTCGCTCTCGCCGTAGCGCAGGGTGAAATACCGCCCGTCCTCCGCGGTCTCCAGCCGCGGCGGGGCCGCCTTGTCCCCGGGCTGGTACACCGCCAGGGTATAGGACCGCAGCGCGCCTTCGCCGTCCAGGCAAAGCAGCGCGTTATGGTACTGCGTGCCCAGTACGGCGTAATTGCCCGCCTGGTTGCCCACGCGGGTATATTCGTCCCAGCGGCGGGTCTTTTGCACCGCCGAGAGCAGCTCGCCCGTCAATCCCCAGCTGTTGGCCGACGCGCCCGCGCACAGATGCAGAAGCAGCAGCAGGGCCGCGCAGAATATCGCCGTCTTTTTCATTTGCAGATCGCCTCCTGACCATATAACGAACGACCCCCGCATTTTATTGCGGGGATCGGTGTATTTTCCGCTCCGGCAGCCGATTGCCGTTACTCGATTTTTTCCGCTTCCTCTTCAGCTTCTTCAGGTTCCTCGGATTCTTCCGGCTCTTCGGGCTCTTCCGCTTCTTCCGGCTCTTCCGGCTCTTCCGGCTCTTCAGGTTCTTCGGGCTCTTCCGCTTCTTCCGGCTCTTCCGGCTCTTCGGGCTCTTCCGCTTCTTCGGACTCTTCGGGCTCCTCGGGCTCTTCAAGCTCCTCGGGCTCTTCCACCGTGCCGATCAGAATCAGATCGCCGTTGTCGCTGCGCAGGGGATCGGTCTCGGCCTTCAGCTTATCGGCCATCTGCTGGCCGATCTTGGCCTTGAGGTCGTCGTTGGACTCGGAGAACAGCGCTTCGCCGGTGCGCGCGGCCACGTCGCCCAGCGCGTCCATCAGCAGCTTGATCTGGTTCAGGTAGTAATTATAGCTTTCCGAGAAGGTTTTGACCGTGCTGCTCACATAGTCCTGGCTGGCCTGGCGGTTATCGCGGATCTCGTTTTCCAGGTTATGCCGCTGCAGGGCTGCTTCGCGGGCGAAGGCCTGCTCCTGCTCCTCCTTGGAAGCGTCGAACGCCTGTATTTTGCGGGCGTAAAGGTCCTTGAGCCCTTCGTATTCGGCGATCGTCGCCTTTTCCTGGGCCTTGAGCTGCTCCAGATCGGTATCGCGCAGCTGGTTTTCCATTTCGCCGATCCGCTGGCGGGCGGCTTCCAGCTGCTGGCGCAGGCTGTCCCGCTCCTGTACGGTCTGCTGCCATTTTTCGTTGAGACTGCTCAGTTGGTCTTCAAGATTCCTGATTTTCGAGCTGCCAAACATAAACGCACCTCCCATTGATTTCCAGAATTATATCATAAATCCGCGCCGCTGTCACCAACAGATTGCAGCGCGCGGCAAGCGCGGAATAATCGGCTTGACATACACGATAAAAATACAGTATATTGGCTGTAAGAGGCAAGCATTTTCCGACACGAAGAATAACGGAACGTTTCCCGATGGTCTTAAAGGAGGAAAACATGGAAAAGGCAAAGGTATATTTTACGGATTTCCGTACCCGTCTCGGCGTGAGCCAGGGCGTCAAGCTGCAGCGGCTGATCAAACAGGCGGGCATCGGCGATATCGACTTTGAGGGCAAGTTCGTCGCCATCAAAATGCACTTCGGCGAGCTGGGCAATTTCGCCTATCTGCGGCCCAATTACGTGAAGGCCGTCGCCGACGTGATCAAGGAACTGGGCGGCAAGCCCTTCCTGACCGACTGCAACACGCTGTATCCCGGCAGCCGCAAAAACGCGGTGGATCACCTTCTGAACGCCGAGATCAACGGCTTCAACAGCGTGACAACGGGCTGCTACATCATCATCGGCGACGGCCTGCGGGGCACGGACGATATCGAGGTGCCCGTGGTCAACGGCGAATACTGCAAGACGGCGCTCATCGGCCGGGCCGTGATGGACGCGGACATCGTCGTTTCGCTGAACCATTTCAAGGGCCACGAGGAAACCGGCTTCGGCGGCGCGATCAAGAACCTGGGCATGGGCTGCGGCAGCCGCGCCGGAAAAATGAACCAGCACTTCGACGGCATCCCGGCCGTGAACCAGGACGTCTGCCGCGGCTGCGGGCGGTGCGCAAGGGAATGCGGCAGCGACGCCATCTCCTACGGCGAAGACCGCAAAGCGTGGATCGATCCCGATCTGTGCAAGGGCTGCGGCCGCTGCATCGGCGCGTGCGCCTTCGACGCCATCCACAGCGTCAACGGAAGCGCCGGGGAAATGCTGTGCCGCAAAATGGCGGAGTACTCCCAGGCGGTATGCTACGGCCGCCCCTGCTTCCATATCAGCCTGATCATGGACGTATCGCCCAACTGCGACTGCCACGGCGAGAACGATGCGCCGATCCTGCCCAACCTGGGCATGCTGGCCTCCTTCGATCCCGTGGCGCTGGACCAGGCCTGCGCCGACCTGTGCCAGCAGGCGACGCCCATACGCAACAGCCAGCTGGGCGACAACCTGGCCAAGCCCGACTGGCACCATCACCACGACCACTTCCTGGACAGCAACCCCAGGGTGCACTGGAAGGAAATGCTCATCCACGGGGAAAAGATCGGCCTGGGCACAAGGGATTATGAGCTGATCGTGATGAAGTGACGCCCTCCGATCCTCCGTGAAAAGCGCAAGCGAGGTGCCGCATATGAAGCAGTCCTTTACCCCGGAACAGCTGAAATACCTACGGCTGCTGGCAGAGCAGTATTCCTCCGCGGAAGCGCTGTGCACCGATATCACGCGCCTGAGCGCCCTGCTCAGCCTGCCCAAGGGCACCGAGCATTTCATGAGCGATATCCACGGGGAATACGAGGCTTTCTGCCATATCATGAACAACTGCTCGGGCGTGATCCGCGAAAAGGTGCGCATGTGGCTCGGCTTTCTGTCCATGCAGGAGGCCGACGAGCTGTGCACGCTGATCTATTATCCGGACGCCGTGCTGCGTCAGCGCCGGCAGGCGGGCGAGATCCCCGCGGCCTGGTACAAGGAGCAGACCGAGCATATGCTGCTGCTGGCGCGCCTGCTCTCCTCCAAATACACGCGGGAAAAGGTTCGCCGCATGATGCCAGGGGAATGGGCCTTCCTGCTGGACGAGCTGATGCACTGGCAGAACGACGAAAACGAGGCGCTGACCGAGCAGGACGACAACCGCCGCCGCTACCACGACGCCGTGATCGATACGCTGATCATGATCAACGGCATCGAAAGCCTGCTGACGGCGCTGTCGCAGCTGATCAAGCGGCTGGCCGTCGACCGGCTGCACGTGGTGGGCGATATCTTCGACCGCGGCCCGCGCGCAGACAGCATCCTGGATATCCTCATGCGCCACCACGCCGTCGATATCGAATGGGGCAATCACGACCTGTTGTGGATGGGCGCGGCCTCCGGCAGCGAATGCTGCATCGCCGGGGTGCTGCGCAATTCACTGGCATACGGCAATATCGAGGTGCTGGAGCACGGCTACGGCATATCGCTGCGCGAGCTGGTGCTCTTCGCCGAAAGGCTGTATCCCGACTTGCCCTCCGGCCAGGCGGCGCTGAACGCCGTGAACGTGCTTCTGTTCAAGCTGGAAGGCCAGCTGATCCGGCGCAATCCCGATTTCGGGATGGAGGACCGGCTGCTGCTGCACAGGATCGACCATAAAAACCACCGCGTCGAAATGGACGGCGTATCCTGGCCCGTCAAGGATATCCCCTTCCCCACGCTCGATCCCGCCGATCCCTACGCGCTCTCGCCGGAGGAGGCGCAGCTGACAGCCGCCCTGCGCCACGCGTTCACGCACAGCATCCGCCTGCGCGAGCATATCACCTTCCTGTACCGCCGGGGCTGGATGTACCGCGCCTTCAACGGCAACCTGATCTATCACGGCTGCGTGCCGCTGAACGAGGACGGCTCGTTCCTGACCAAGGCGTTCTCCGGCCAGGCGTACAGCGGCAAGGCGCTGCTCGATTACGCCGACCGCGTGGCGCGGCGCGCGTTTTATACCCGGGACCGGGAAGCGCTGGACTTTATGTGGTATCTGTGGTGCGGCACCGATTCGCCGGTCTGCGGCCGCCGGATCAAAACCTTCGCCCGCACGTATATCCCGGATGAAAAGGCCTGGGAGGAGCCGCGCAATCCTTACTACACCTGGTACAATTCCGAAGAAGTATGCCGCCGGATCCTGGCCGAGTTTGGCCTCGTCAGCCGCGAAAGCTGCATCGTCAACGGGCATACGCCCATCCGCGTCACCCACGGCGAAAGCCCGCTCAAGGCCGGCGGCAAGCTGGTCGTCATCGACGGCGGCTTCTGCCGCGCTTACCAGAAAACCACCGGCATCGCGGGCTATACCCTGATCGCGAACAGCCACGGCATGCGCCTCATGTCGCATCAGCCCTTTACCTCGCTGAAGGACGCCCAGGAAACGGGCCGCGATATCCATTCGCAGTCCTTCGAGTTTTCCTCCTACCCCAAACGGAAGTACGTGCGCGACACCGACCGCGGCAGACAGCTCGCCGAGCGCATGAGCGACCTGATCCAGCTCCTGAGCGCCTGGCAGAACGGGTTTGTCAAGCTGGGAGAGTGACGCGGAGACGGGATTCGAGCGTCCGAAAAGCCTTCCCTTGGGATGGTTTTTAGCGAGAAACGAGCCGGAAGGCCCCGGAAAATTTGCACCCCGGCAGGAGCTCAAGGGCAGCGCATTCGTCGTTCTCCCTGCTCTTATTGTTTCAGCTGCATCATGGCTCCTAAAACCGTAACCGTATTACTCCTCCAGCCCGAACATAACGGCATAGATGCGCCTGCCGGTCGCGGTGGCGAACACCGTGTCGTAGGTATGCCTGAGCGCGTCGGGGGTAAACGCGTTTTCAAAGCTGTTGACGATAAAATCGGCTTCCAGAAGGATCTGGTGATCGATGCCGTCGACCGGCCGCAGGGTATGGTGCTCGCCCACCAGCGTACACACGCGGTCGATCTCGTCGGGCGTGAAAGGAAGGCCGCTCAGCATTTCGCGGGCGAGGGGCGGGCCTTCCTTTTCCTGCAAGGGCCCGGGATGGCTGCCATACTTGCGGTTGCAGATCGGGATGCCGATATCATGCACCAGCGCGGCGGCCTCCAGCACCTCGGCGGCGCGCGGATCGAGGCCCTCGCTTTCGGCGATCAGCCGCGCGTAGGCGTGCACCTTGGTGAAGTGCTGGATCAGATCGGCGTCGGCGTCAAAGGCAATCATGCTGAGAAACAGCCGCCGTATCCGTTCGGTCATCATGCCCTGCTCCTTATCAGGTCTGGATCTTGAGCATCTGCTCCAGCGATCCGTCGTCCTCGAACACCATGATATCGCGGATGCCGAGCCTGACCTTCTGTCCCACATGCAGGCTCTTGTATTCATAGCCGTTGGCGATCACGCGCACGAGCACGTCGCCCACGCGCACGCGGCAGTCGTCCACGTCGCCCAGATAGTACTGGCTTTCAAGCACGCCTTCCAGCACGCCGTCGGGGCTGAAATAGAGCTTTTCGGGCCGCACGGCCACCTCCACCTTGCCCGTGCGCGGGCCGTCGTAGGCGATGGACTGGCCGTTCATGCCGGTCAGGCTGATGCGCCCGTTCGCCGAAACGCCCTTGAAGAAATCAACCTTGCCCAGGAAGTCGGCCACGAACTGGTTGGCGGGCTCGTTATAGATCTGCTCGGGCGTGCCGCACTGCTGCACCACGCCGCGGTTGATCAGGAAAATGCGGTCGCTCATGGCCATGGCCTCGGTCTGGTCGTGCGTCACGTATACCACGGTAATACCCAGCTGCCGCTGGATCTCCTTGATCTCGAAGCGCATGGACTCGCGCAGCTTGGCGTCGAGGTTGGAAAGCGGCTCGTCCAGCAGCAGCAGCTTGGGCGCGGCCACCAGCGCGCGGGCCAGGGCGACGCGCTGCTGCTGTCCGCCGGAAAGCTGGTTGGGGAAGCGCTCGGCATACTGGCTCAGGTGCACGATCTCCAGCACGCGCTCCACGTGCTTCCTGATCTCGGCCTTGGGCGTTTTCTTGATGGTGAGCGGGTAGGCCACGTTGTCGTACACGTTCATATGCGGCCACACGGCGTAGCTCTGGAACACCATGCCGATGCTGCGCTTTTCGGGCGGGATAAAGGTTTTGCCGCCCGAAACGAGCTGATCGTCGATGTAGAGTTCGCCGCTTGTGGGCTTTTCAAACCCCGCGATAATGCGCAGCATGGTGGTCTTGCCGCAGCCCGAAGGCCCCAGCAGGGTGATGAATTCGCCATCGCCAAAGGTCTCGTTGAACTCCTTGAGCACCACGTTGTCGCCGAAGGCTTTGGTGACATGTTTGATCGTTACAGTTGCCATCAGTATCGGTCCTTTCTCAGATGGAGAATTCGCCCTTGGTCAGGCGGTTTAACACAAAGTTCAGGAACACCACGATCAGCAGGATGCCGAAAGCCATGGCGCAGCTCATGGGCTGGCTGGTGAAGGTCCAGTACTCATACAGCTGGAAGCCGATGGTTTTGGTCGTGCTGGAATACAGAAGCGTGGTCATGGAAAGCTCGTAGAAGCTGGGGATGAAGATCAGGAACCAGCCGGCGGCGATGCTGGGGAAAATCAAGGGGCCGGTGATTTTGAACATCGTGCGCAGCCAGCTCGCGCCCGAAACCTGGCTGCATTCCTCCAGCGACACGTGGATCTGGCTCATGGCCGACACCACGGTGCGCATGCCCATCATCAGGTACTTGATCGTGTAGGCGATGATCATGATATAGGCGGTGTTGTAGATATTGATGCCGAAATTGCCCTTCATGGTCATGATCAGCCCCAGCGCGATGACGACGCTGGGCGTGCCCGAGCCCAGGGTGATCAGGAAATCGGGAATCTTGCGGCCGCGGATGCGCGTGCGCTGCAGAAGATAGCTCATCGTGCAGGCGATCACGATGCCCACGGTGGCCGTGACCGAGGCGTACACGAGCGAGTTCTTGAGGCAGTTCATGGTCTCGGTGCGGCCGAACACCGTGGTCCAGTTGATCAGGGTGAAGTTGTTCTCCGCGAACATGGTCTTGCCGATGTCGATCTTAAAGGACGTGGCGAAGATCGTGGCGAAGGGGATGAAGATCATGATGACGGCGAAAATGCCGACGATCACGGTCAGCGGCACGCGCCACGCGCGCAGATCGACGATGGCCGGGCGCACGGATTTGCCCGATACCGTGATGTACTGGCGCTTGGCGAGCACCACGTCGGAAATGAACAGGATGATCACGGCCATGACCATCAGGAACACCGCCATGCCGGTGGCGTCGTTCAGCGCCTGCTGGCCCAGGGACACGTATTCCACGATGCGCGTGGTCACGGTATGCACGCGGCCCGGGCTGCCGATGATCGAGGGGATGCCGTAGCAGCTGGCCGCGCTGACGAACACCAGCAGCGCGCCGGAGATCAGCGAGGGCATCATCATGGGCAGCGTGACGGTGAACAGCGTTTTGAGCGGCGAGCCGCCCGAAATACGGCTGGCCTCCTCAAGCGAGGGGTCCATCTTCTCCATCGCGCGGCTGATGGTGATAAAGGCGTAGGGATAATAGAAGCTGGTCAGCACCCAGATCATGCCGGGCAGCGTATACACGTTCAGCGGGCCGGGGGCGTCGCTCAGCCCCAGCAGCGCGCGCAGCCACTGGTTGATGGTGCCCACGTTGGGGTTCAGCAGCCGCAGCCAGGCCATGGCGCCGACATACGGGGGCACCATGTAGGTGAGCACGAACAGCGCGCGGAAGAATTTCTTGCCGTACAGGTTGGTGCGGCCCACCAGCCAGGCCAGCGGGAAGGCCAGCAGCGTGCCCAGGATCATGGTGGCGAAGGCCGCGATCAGCGTATTCTTGAGCGCGTCCAGGTTCAGCGGATAGGTGTACAGGCGCTTGAAGGTTTCCAGCGAGAACGAGCTCTCGGGGAAGAACGCCTTGATCACCATATAGATCAGCGGCATCAGCTGGAACAGCAGCAGGAAATCGACGATCAGCAGAATGATGATCCATTTGAAGTCGATGATCCAGGTCTTGTCGCCCATCATCAGCAGCGTGAGCAGCAGGGCGTCCAGCGCCAGAATGATGCCCACCAGGATCGCCGTGCGGCTGTTGGAAACCACGAGCTGGAACACCCAGGAGACCTCGTTGCCCGCGATCATGCGGAAGGCGTCGAGCTGCGCGGCCTTGTCGCGCACGCCCTTCTTGAGCACATTCACCTGATCGGTGGCTTCGGCCGAGCCGTTTGCCACGAACAGCAGCTGCGTCAGCATGGCCGTGCGCTCGCTGCCGGTCAGGCCGCCCGCCGCCGCTTCGGCCGCTTTGGGCAGCGCGGCGCTTTCGTCGGCGATGCAGTTCAGAAGCCCGACGCGCGTTTCCGCAAGCTCGCTCCCGCTCAGCGCGGCGAGCTCTTTTTTGATGGCCGTGCTCACCTTGGGCCCGTTGACCAGATAGGTGGCGTACAGCAGCTTCCAGGCCGTTTCGCCGTCCCCGGCGTCCAGCATCGCCTGCGCGTCGGCCGCGCCGCCCGCCTTCTGGTTTTCCCAGGCGGCGGTCAGCAGCTCCGCGGCGGCTTGGTCCACGGCGGCGCGCCGGTCGGCGGACAGGGCGTCAAGCTGCGGCTGCAGCTTTTTCTGCCACGCGGCGGCGGTGTCCCCGCCCAGGGCGTGAATGGCGCTGTACGCCGATTCCGCGCTGAACCCGGAGGCCCCGTACTCCCGCATGCCGGTATAGCCCATATAAATGACGACAAGGCCCAGGACGAACACCAGCGCCAGGATCAGCTTGCTGACGACGGGCGCGCGATCCCTGCGGCCGATGCTTTGCTGCATTGCGACTGCGTTTTTCATCCGCATGCACCTCTTTGCAAAAACAAAAATCAAAATAAAATGCTTGAAAGGGGGAAGCCGGAGCACGGCCTCCCCCACGGAAGCGATAAATGGATTACTTGGTGGTCACGATCTCGGTCCAGGCGGTGTTGATGGCTTCGCGGTTGCGGAAGGCGTTCTCCCAGTCGACGCCCAGGTCCTTCTCGATCAGGCTGTCGGTGTCCACGGACTCGTAGGGGATCTCCTTCATGCCGGCGAACACGCTGTGCATGTAGCCTTCCAGGATCAGCTTCTGGGCGGGCTCGCTCAGCAGCCACTTTTCAACCGCTTCGCAGGCTTCGATGTTGACGTTCTTGCTGTGGTCCTCGGCCACGGTCATCACGGTGGAGGGGATCAGCACCACGCCGTCATCGGGATAGATGCACTTGAGGTTGGTGATGGGCTCGCCCTTGTCGGCGGCTTCCTTGAGCACCTTCAGGATGGATTCCTCCAGGATCATGATCGCCGCGCACTCGCCGGTCTGCAGCTTGCCGATGGCGGTGGAGCCGGACTCGATCATCACTTCGTTGGCGGCCAGGCCCTTGAGGAAGTCCTTGCCGTAGTGGTCATCCTGGGTCAGGGAGGCGACGGCGGCGTAGGTGGTGCCGCTGGTCAGCGGGTTGCCCATGGAGATGTAGCCCTTCAGCGCGGGATCCTCGGCGAATTCCTTGAAGGTATGGGGAATCTTCACGCCCTTGGCTTCCCAGTCGGCTTCCATCTCGGGGTTGTAAGCCAGCACCATGTTGCAGACGCGCACGGGATACCAGTAGCCCTCTTCGTCATAGGGGAAGCGCAGCAGCTCGCCGGGGTTCTCGATCTCGATGGGCTGCAGATAGCCGGCGTCCTTCAGCTCCAGGGAGAAGGCGGGCTCGGCCACGAGCATCATGTCGCAGCCCAGGGTGCCGGTTTCCATCTCGCCGTAGATCTTGGTAATCAGCGAGCTGGTGCCGCCGTAGAAGAAGAAGCTGCCGTCGTTGCCGGGGACCAGGTTCGGGAACTCGGCCTTCAGGGCTTCGTCCATCATGTCGATAACGAACTGATACATGGAGGAGTAGATAACGAGCTCGCCTTCAACGTCCTCGTTGACGGCCAGCGCGGTGCCGCCCATGGCGAGCACCATGATCAGGGCAAGTGCGAGAGCCAGCAGTTTTTTCATGGTTTGGACCTCCGTTTTTTATTTTTTGCGGGCGTGACAGTCTCCGCCCTGAGTCTGTTTTTCAAGCGGAATGTGCGGCTTCGAGCGTATCGCGCGCGGTCCGGTGGACTTCGGCGGCCGCGGGCCGGGGAAAGCGGCGCGGAAACGCGGCCCGACGCGCCGGAAACGCATTTTTCTGCATTTGGAAACAGGCTCTAACTTCTGGGAAGATTATAGCATGGTTTGTACATGTTTGCAATACCGCGCGGCGCCGAAAAGAACGAAAAAATCGCCGTTCCCGCCGCGGGCAAATATTGAAAAAATATAGAGAGTTATGTAAATTTGTAGACGAAAATATGAAATCATGCTATACTGTTACCGTATCCGCGCCTGAGACGCGACGTGAAGAAAGGGAAAACTGCCATGGTTAAAAGCTTGTGGAAAATCGCCGTGATCGTCCTGCTGCTGGCCGCGCTGCTGGTGCTGGCGCCCTCGCCCCTGGCTACCAGCGACGCTTACGCCGAGGTCGTCGATCTGCCCCTGGAAGGAAAGCTCTCCCCCGTGGACTGGAGCAGGTATCTGTCCGACGACGATTACGAGGATCCCAGCCTGTCCGTGCACGTGTTCCGCGGCAACAGCTTCTGCGTGACGCGCACCGACAAAAAGGGCAATCCCCAGGATTGCTATACCAATTATATATACGCCGTGGTCAAGGTGGCCAGCCCCACCCAGATCCGCTCGGCCTTCGTGGGGCGCGCGGGCGACGATTATACGGTCAAGGGCTTCCGCATCGCCCAGGAAAACAACGCCGTGTTCGCCGTCAACGGCGACTACTTCTGCCATCCCTGGCATAAGGAAACCTACATCGTGCGCCAGGGCCACAACTACAAGACGCGCTACGTGGACAAGAAGTGGGATATCCTGATCATCGACCAGAACGGCGATTTCCACGTGATCACCGAGCCCACGAAGGACAAGCTGAACGCCTGGATCGATGAAAACGTGACGAACGGCGATCTGCAGATCATCAATACCTTCAATTTCGGCCCGCTGCTGATCGAAAACGGCGAGGTCACGATGGAGGACTTCAACCAGACGCTCAATCACGACTACATCGGCAACCACAAGCTGTGCCAGCATATGGCCATCTGCCAGCTGGACAAATTGACCTATCTGTTCGTGACCACCGAAGGCCCGGACGATGAAAAGGACGCCGGGCTGAACATGAACGAGTTCGTGCAGTGCCTGCGCGAGATCGAAGGCCAGCTGGACGGGTACAAGATCCAGACCGCCTTCAACCTGGACGGCGGCAACAGCGCCACCATGATCTTCAAGGATCCCGAAAAGGACGGCCTCAAGAAGATCAACGCGCCCAACAACAAGAACGCCGAGCGCTATATCAAGGATATCATCTATTTCGCCAGCGCGTGGCAGGAATAACGAAAGGCTTTCATTATGGAATACGAAGAGGAATTTACCGGCGAACTGTTCCGGGTGTTCGGGCTCAGGGTGACCAGCTTTTCCCTGTTTGTGGTCGTCGGCGCGGTGATCGGGCTGGTCATGGCCCTGCGCCGCGCGCGCAGAAACGGCATGGACGGCGACAAGGTGCTGTGGTTCGCCATGCTGGGCATCCCGCTGGGGCTCTTTTTCGCCCGGCTGGTGTTCTGCCTGTACCGCTTTGACGAGATCCGCTACGGCGGCATCGGCTATGTGTTCCGCCTGGATTACGGCGGGTTCACGCTGATCGGCGCTTTCATCGGCCTCGCGCTGACGGGACTGATCGTCAAAAAGATCACCGGCGTCCGATTTCTCGACCTGATGGACGCCGTGCTGCCCGGCCTGCTGATCGTGCTGGCGATGGAACGCTTCGGCGAGGGCGCGACGGATAACGGAACCGGCATCGAGGTCAGCGTGCGCGCGCTGCAGTTCTTCCCGCTGGCGCGGCCCGGCATTTACGAGGGCATGTACACCTACGCCGTGCATATGTTCGAGGGCATGACCGCGCTGATCGCCGGCGTGTACGTCCAGAGCATGACCGCGCCCCGCGGCCGCGCCGCCGGCACCGCCGTCATTCTGGTCGCCGCCGGCCAGGTGGTATGGGAGAGCATCCGCAAGGACGACCGCATGATGTTTGATATGGCCAGCCTGCTCATGATCTTCTGCGCCGCCCTGCTGTTCATCGTGCTGATCCTGTGCCTGATCCGCCTGGACTGGCCCTGGACCGGCAAAGCGCTCGCCGTCGCGGGCTTCCTGATCCTCGCCGCCGCCACCGGCGCGCTGCAGTTCTTTATGGAGGGCAAGTTCGTGCAGGCCATTCCCGTGTGGCTGTGCTTCGCCCTGTCCTGCCTGACCACCGCCGCGCTGACCTGGATCAGCCTGCGCGTGCTGCGCGCCGCAACCGACGAATAACAGACGAACCGTACAATAAACGGGGCTGTTGCACAGCCCCATCGATCAAATGGATCCTCCATTTGATCGGGAGAAACGCCTTTTCCTCTCGTCCCTGCGGGACTCCCAGGCGGAAAAGGCGCAAGGAAAGCATTTTTGCTCTCGCAGGGCATGCTCTGCTTCGCAAAAATGCTCCTCGCACCGCACAGGTCGCTGCTGCGGATTACA
>CACWLY010000049.1 GCA_902761825.1 uncultured Eubacteriales bacterium | reverse complement strand
ACCTTCCCTTGGGATGGTTTTTAGCGAAAAGCGGGCCGGAAGGCCCCGGACAGGCTTCCCTCCCCGGCGGGAGCTCGAGGGCAGCGCCCTCGTCGTTCTCCCTGATCTTAATTTCCTATTTGCATCATGGCTCTTAAAATCTTAATAGATTTGGGATGGATTTCTTGTTCTGGAAAAGCGCAACGAAGGAAGGCGCGGCAGCGCTGCGTTGGCCGGGTTTCAGAAGAAGAACAGCATTACTTACACGGAACAGAATACAGGAGGGGTGGGGTATGAAACGGAAGTTGTGGGTCACGCTGGCAGCAGTACTGATGCTGGCTGTGCTGTGGTGCGGAGCGGCGCTGGCAGACGATTACGCGTTCAGGACGCAGCCGCGGAACATCACGCTGGATCCGGAAAACGAAACGACCCTTCGCTGGAGCCTGACGTTTGATCAGGTCAGGACGAAACTGGTTCTTTCCGCGCATTATTACGAGGGATACAGCTGGGAGCATAATATCCCCGTCAAGGAAATCGGATCCAACAGCTTCCACTGCACGCTGACCTATGAGGAAGCGCTGGAAGCGCTGCGCAAGGTTCCTGCCGGCGCATCCTACAGCTGGCATCTTGACGCCTATGTGAATGAAAACCTCCCGATCCGTTCCGATCCGATCAATATTACGCTGAATCCCTACGCGTTCACCCTGCAGCCTTCCGGCGGAACCCTTGCGCCGGAAGGAACGCTGCACCTGAGCTGGGGGACGAATTTCACGCCGAAGGAAATCCGGATCAACTATCTTAAAGCGCCGTATATTGTTTCCGAATCCAGAGTGGTAACGGTAAAAACGCCTGCGGCTTCTGCCACAAGCGCCGATCTTTCCTACGGCGAGGTGGTGACCTTTCTTCAGGATCATGCTGACCCGGATGAGGATAAATGGTTTATCCAGGCATTCTACAACGATGATCAGTTTGTTTCCTCCGATTATTTCAGCGTCCCGGTGGAGGATCTGCGCTTTGTGTTGCAGCCGCAGGGCGGGACCCTTGAATCAGGGCAAGCCCTGACCCTGAACTGGGCGACAAACTTCACGCCCACCTGGAGCGAAGTGGTCTATGCTTATGGGTGGACAGGCTCCGATTTTGCCCATACCGCCCAGGTGAAGGAGCTGATGAATTCCGGCCGGACCTGCGATCTTTCCTACAACGAAGTCGTTGCCGCCCTGTCGGATATTCCGTATTTTTACCCCGCCTATTCAAAATGGATGGTGGTTTCTCATTATGATTACCAAAGCGATCTTGAGGTTTTCTCGGAGCCGTTTGACATCTCATTCACAGGCCCGCAGTTCACTTCCCTGAGGGAAGAAGGGTATGATCCGGACAGGCTGAAGTGCACCGTGACCTGGGACACCAACTTTATCCCGAACTGGTGGGAGCTGGAGAACATCACCACCGGGGAAAGGGAGCGCCTGAACGACACCGGAACGGGCCATAACTGGTATGATCTTGGCACGGATACGATGGGGCAGAAATTCCGGATTCTCGCTTATTATGGGAATACGGCGGACCAGTATATCGCCTCCGCGGAATTCAGCGGGGGTATGGATCGGCTGAACTTTACGGTACAGCCGAACGACTGCTGGATCGGAGACGGCTCCACGGCGGAGATATCCTGGCAGACGAGCTTTACGCCGGTCAGCGTTGAACTGAAATGTATCAGAATACGGCATGTCGGAACCAATCATGATAACGAAATGTATTCTTTGGAGCCTGATTCCTGTGTGCTGCAGGGAAAGTGGGGAAATATTGCGTTCCAGCCCCTGCCGAGGGAATGGGTTGCGTCCTCCCGCAGCTATGCGTTTGATCTCTATTATCTGCTTGTATATTACAAAGAGGGCGAAGGCGAATATGTCAAATCCCGGACATTTTTATGCCAGCCGGGCAGTCCGGCTTTTACCAGCCAGCCGCAGAACGTCCTTTATCAGCCCGGGTATGGCGCGGATGTCATCTTTACGTCAAATTTCAGCCCGCTGAAAACCAGGCTGGCGCAGGTGGACGCGGCCGGGAATCCCCTGCCGGAGGATCCGGAAGAGCCGTTCACGTGGTACAGAACCGGCGAGGACGGGGAGATCATCGCGGTCTTCCTGGATGACGGCGTGGACAGCTGCGATTTCCGGGTTCTTTTGTGGTACGATCTGACGGAAAACCCTGTCGAAAGCGACGTATTCACCGTATCGAGATACGCGTTCACCGCGCAGCCTGCGTCCGGTTATATCCAGCGCCGCGCCGGGGATGAACAGCATACGCCCATGTACCGCGTCAGCTGGGAAACCAGCTTTGAACCGGTTCGCATTCAGATCTGCAGCGTGGACGAGGAGGGCGAAACGGAGCCGGAGGACGTGTGCGCTGTCCTGTGCCCCGAAGCAACGGATAAAACGTTTGAAATCCCGATGACAGAAACGGTCGGAGACCTGCGATCCTTCCGCATTCGGGCTTATTACGGCGCCGGCGCGGACGATTATATTTCCAGCGAGGTCTTTACCGTCACAGATCCGCTGTTTATCAGCGCCGATCCGATGGTCTTTGTCGATGAAGACGAGGGAGGCGTTCTGCGGTTTGAAGCCAATTTCATCCCCGACGAGGCCAAGCTCTGCCGGCTGCCGCTGACAGCTTACAACCAGCTGGCCGCGGAGGGAGATGTCCCGACGACGGAATTTGTACAGGTGGCTTCCTTTGCGCCGGAGAGCAGTTCCATGGAGTACATGATTCCTTACGCGGCTGTGGCGGATCAGGACTATGTGTACCGGATCCGGCTGCATTACAGCGACGGAATCACCTCCGGCTGGACCGAGTGGCAAAAGCCTGTCCGGGTGTATGCCGATCGCAGGAACGCCCCTTATGGAATCAAAGGCGACTTTACCCAGTGGACCACCATCGGGATGACCTGGAACGAGCAGGCGCAGCGCTATGAATTCACCGCCGAACTGGATCCCGAGACGTTCTGGCTCTGGCGGGGCGTGTTTGAATTCACCGTTAGCTTCAACGGCCGGGAATACACGGCGGACCGCACCGTTTTTGATTCAGCCGCGGGTCTGCCGATGCACGAACAGACAGACGTGGACGATCCGAATATTTATCTGGCCGTTTCCCGAAAGGGCCTGTATACCTTCACCGTCAACGCGACAAACCCCAACGCGCCGACCCTGACGGTCACGAATGATCTGGACAGCACGGACGCCTTCCTGATGGGATTCCTGGGCATCCTCCCGCAGCGCATGGTGGATCCCCATATGGGCGAACATGGCGGCGGGGAGGAAGACGTCAATCCTCCGTTCGAGCCGTATATCTTCCCCAGCGGGCGGACGCTGTGGGCCAGCGCAAGGATCTCGGGCGGCGAATGGCTGGAGGACCTTTCCGGGTTCTGTATCGGAGAGAACGGCAAACAATACGGCTGCTCCGCTGTGCGGGAGGAAGAGGTGCTGTCCCTGACGGAAGGCCAGACCTGTCCGGTCTGGGTCAATCCCGGCGAAGACACCGTTGAATACGACTTCTTCTATTGTCCGGATACGCACCAACTGGTGATTCGGCAGCATGTGACGACCTATGAAATCATACTGACTCCCTGTGATATCGAGGAGGGCCTGATTTCGCTGTCCTGGTGCTCGGTGGAAGAGGACCGGCATCATCTGCCGAACCCCTTCATTGTCTCGCCGGATGCGCCTTATCTTCCGGTAAACATTTCTGTCACGGTAACCGCCCCGCAGATTCCGGGCTATAGTTTCTCCTGCTGGTATGAGGGGCAGGCGAATGAATCCTCCTATTTCCTGTATGAAGAGGAGCCGCTGTCCCATTCGCAGACCTATACTTTCAATATGAGCGATTTCTGCCGCAAGGTCAATCTGCTGGCGATGTACACGAGAACGGGCGCCGTCGTCTGGACAGTGGCGTTTGACACGCAGGGAGGAACGGCGATTCCCGATTCTTCCGTGGAGGATGGGGAAATCGTTGAGCGGCCCGCCGATCCGCTGAAGATCGGCGCATATTTCGGCGGATGGTATACGGATGCCGATTGCACGGAAGGAAACCTGTTCAGCTTTGATACGCCAACGGAAGAGAACGATACGCTGTTTGCAAAGTGGGTTACCCCGGACCCGGCGGGCATTCTGAATCTTCCCGCCGCGCTGACGGCCATCGAAGCGGATGCTTTCCATGGCGTCAGCGCCGAGGCCGTCATCATTCCCAAGACGGTGACCGCCATTGAGGGCGACGCGTTCGCAGGCGGCTCAGTGCGGTATATCTATGGATTCAACAGCCTTGCGCGGGAATTTGCGTCCGCAAACGACTATACTTTCATACTGATTGACGATGCATGGATGGCTTCGAGGACAGAAAAAGGCGGTGAAGGCGATTGAGCGAGCGGATCAGGGTCGTAGTGGCGGATGATCAGAACATCTCCCGGGCCTTCTTTGAATTGTACGTCCGCGCGGATGCCCGGTACGAATTGCTGGCTGCCCTGCGGACAGCCCAGGAAACGGTCGACTATGTCGATGCCCACGAAACAGATCTGGTGCTTCTGGACATCATGATGCGGAACGGGATTGACGGGCTTACCGCCGCCGGGGAAATCAAACGGAAGCATCCGGAAGTTCGGATCATCCTGACCACTTCCTCCCTGGAGACCACCTGGGAGGACCGGGCCAGGGCCTTTGGCGTGGAAGGCTTCTGGTATAAGGAATACGAGGTTCACAGCCTCAAGGAAATGATGGACCGGGTGATGGCCGGAGAAAGCGTTTACCCTTCCGATCCGCCTGAGCTGAACCTGGGAAAAGTGAAGCGCAGCAAGCTGACAGTCCGGGAACTGGACGTGCTGCGGGAACTGACCCGCAACCTGACCAACGAAGAGATAGCCGAAAAACTGAATGTATCAACGTCCACGGTAAAGCGCCACATCGAGAACATGCTGCAGAAGACCGGGTTCAAAAACCGGATCGACCTGGCAATGAACGCGAAAGCCCTGGGGCTGGTGGTCAGCGAAGAGGACCGGACCCGGGGAAACCCCATCACATAACGGAACGGAGCATTGAGGAACAGACGGACACAGGAGGAGAAGAAACATGAAGCGGAAACTGTGGATCCTGCTGGCGGCGGTTCTGCTGCTAGCGGTGCTGTAGTGCGGGTGCGCGATTGGCGATAGCAGCGGCACCTGCGGAGACAGTCTGACCTGAACACTGACGGACGCAGGCGTGCTGACGATCAGCGGGACGGGAGCAATGACGAACTTTACCAATGCGAACCCGTCGCCGTTCTGGAACATCGCGGCCATCAAAAGCGTCGTGATCGAAGCCTTCTCCGGCATCGCGGCGCAGGCGGTGGTCATCCCGAAAACCGTCACGGCGATCACGGGCAATCCCTTCGCGGACAGCGCCGTCAGTACGGTTTACGGCTATCCGGGCACCGCTGCGCAGACCTACGCCAATACCTACGGCAAGACCTTCGTTCCGCTGAGCGATGCGTATCTGGCCAAGCTGCAAACGATAATCTGAAAAACAGAAAAACGGGGAGCGGATTTTTCTCTCCGGCTAAGCTGACCGGAGCAGCGCCCTCGCCATTCTTCTTTCGCGCCCGCGTCCGTCCCTGCACACCCAATGCCGCCGCCCGGCATAGGCTGAAGCAAAGGGGGAATGCGCATGGGGCTGTGGATCGCGGACGAGAGGCTGGGGCTGCTGCGCTCCGGGCGCGCGGACGCGCTGTGCGCGCAGCCTCAGGGCCTGTGCCTGTGCGGGGACGCGGTGGTATGCGCGTGCCCCCGGGAGGCGCAGGTGTTCGGCGCGGAGACCGGCGCGGCGGTGGCGGCCTATCCCCTTCCGCCCGGCGTGCGCTGCATGTGCGCCCTGCCGGGCGCGCTGTACTGCCTGAGCGGCGAGGCCGACAGCGTGAGCCTGCTTTGCCCGCTCACCGGGCAGCTGCGCCTGTGCGCGCAGGCGGGCTGCGATCCGCGCGATCTCACGCTCAGCCCCTGCCGCCGCATGCTCGCCGCCGCGGGCGGGGCCGCGGGCAGGCTGTACCTGTACGACAGCCAGACGCTGACGCTGCGCCGGAGCATCGCCCTGCCCGGCATCGTGTACGCGGCCTGCTTCTGCGCGTCCGGGCTGATGGCGCTGTGCGCCGTGGAAAGCGGCGATATCAGCGCCTGCCTGTACCGGGTTTCCGCGCGGGGCGTCGTAAGCGAGCATATGCGCCTGCCCGGACTGCCCGGCGCGCTGCTCGCTCTGCCCGGCGGCGGGCTGCTGGTCGGCGCGCTGGGGCAGCTGGTGCAATTGCGGCCCGATCTTCGCGTGCAGCGCAGGTTCGCCTGCGGCCTGCCCGCGCGGCTTCGGCTGTACCCCGGCTGCGCGCTGTGCGCCGATTCGCTGGAAGGCCGCCTGCTGCGCGTTCCCCTGCGGGAAGGCAGCCCGCAGGTGCTGCACACCGGCGAGGTGGCCGACGCGGTGATAACATAAAACCGCTCCTTTCGCGGGCTGAACGCAGCGGAAAGGAGCGGTATCAGGCTCTTTTTCACCTGAACACGATAATATACGCGATAACGCTGAGCACGGCGGCGAAGAGAAGAAGCAGGATGCCAAGGCGCACAAGGCCGGCGCAGCCCTCGGCGCTTTCCTCCTCCAGGCGGATGCGCTGCGGCTTGTTGGGATCGTAAAAGATTACGACCGTATCCCCGGGCGTAAGCCGGGGCTGTTCATGGTAATAGGAAGATGTGACGTTGTACTGCCGCGCGTCGGCCATATAGCGCAGAATGGGCTGATAGGTATCCTTTACGGAATACATGCCCGATTTCCGCCGCACTTTTTTATAGCCTGTGAACACGGCCTCCGCGCGCACGGTCTCGGTCTGCTCGCGGCGCTTGAAGCGCCAGGAGGAGATAAACCCTATGCAGATCGAAAGCCATCCCGGGATCCCTATGAGCAAAAAGCAAGCAAGCAAATCCAACGCGCTCACCCCTTCGCAATTACGGCACAGTCACGAAATCGATACCGTGAAGTCCGGCGTATTCCTTCGCGAAGCTGTTCTCCGCGCCGAAGATTTTGAGAGAAACGGGCGTATTGTCGAACGCGTGCGCGCCGATCTGACGGACGCTTGCGGGAATATAGATCTGCTCCAGCGACGCGCAGTCGGCGAAGGCGTAATCCCCGATCTCCGCAACGTTATCCGGCAGCAGCACGCGCCTTGCGCTGATCCCGCGGAAGGCCTCGTCCCGTATGGCCGTCAGGGAAGCGGGAAGGGTGAGGTCCGGCGCGGTCATCACGTTATCCTCCGGCTCCGCGACGCTGACCGTAACGGTATTGCTGATCCCGCTCCAACTCTGGCCGTAGCGCGCCGCGGCGTAGAAGCGCAGCGTGCCTTCCGAAAGGTGCGTGCTCCGGTAGTCTTCCTCGCTGTATATCATCACGGCGCTGGCCGCGTTCACGGGATCGTACACCGTGTACGCGGGGTTTCCGTTTGCGTCGTAATGCAGGCAGAAGAGCCTGATCTCGTCCGCGCCCTGCGCCTGAACGGCGACGCTGACCCGTTCCCTGCCGCCCAGCGTGACCCGCTGTCTGTCGGCGCTGACACGCACCCGGCTGTCCTCCGTCAGATCGAGGCTGAAGTTCGGAAAGGACAGCGCAACGGCGTTGTAGCCGGGAATCAGGATATCGAGCCTGATATAGTGGGAATCATCCAGCACGGTCATCCGCCAGTCGTCCTGCGGCGAGAACGTATACTCCGTATCGCTGAGCACGCCCGAGCTAACATCGCCCATGGACGTGCACCACGAAACCCTGTACTGCGCGCCTTCCGCGGCGTCCCAGGACAGCATGAACGGCTGCATAAAGGTGGGCATTCCGTAATAGTACAGACGCAGCGGATCGATTTCCGGCCAGCCGTTTGACTGCACGTGGATATCCAGGGTCTTTAAGCAGACCACGCCGCCGATATACGCTTTGACGAGCAGGCATGCGTCCTGTTCGCCCTGGAAGAAGAGCTCCAGGGTGTCTTCGCCGTTCGTCAGCTGCGCCTGGCCGCTGCCGATCGTCCCGCCGTTTGCGGTCAGCGTCCATTCATACTGTTCCGCGCCCGGGATCACGACGCTGATCGGAAGCGCCGTACAGGCAAGGGGCGCCTGGGAAAAGCTGAGCTGAATATCGCCCGCGAACGCCGCGATGCGCACGGTCAGCGTCTGTCTTTCGCTCCAGACCCCGCCGATCCGCACCCTGGCCTGGATCTCCCAGGTGCCGCACCCCAGCCATTGCGGGAAGACGAACTGCCCGTTTACGACGTCGGCGTACACCGCGGCGTCCTGATAAGTCAACTGGATTCTGTCTGCGTCCGGCGCGTCGACCGAGCCCGAAATGCCCTCGCAGGTCACGCTTTCCGAATAATAGAATTCATTCGCGGACAGCGTGATGGTGGGCGCGGCCGGGATATCTCCCGAAAGCACGGTAACGGCGCAGCGCCTGACGAATAACGGCAGGCCGGTTTCCGGGTCTGCGCTGCCGACAGCGAGGACGTACTCCCCGGCCGGCCACGACTGATACGCGAGCGCCCATTCGATAACCGTTCCTTCATCGGATTCGGTCACGGTGAAAACGTTCTGTTCCGCCGCGCTTCCGGATTGCGTCCACAGCGTGCCGGCAAAGCTTCCCACGCAAGAGGAGGAAGCGTCCGTCAGCTCGCAGCGCAGCGCCCTGTATCTGGCTTTGTACGTATCCGACAGCCCCTGCGGGAACACCATCCGCACGGCGATATCCTCGCCCTTGGCGACGATTGAGGACGCGGTGACTGAAGCGCTCAGCGCGGTCGCTTTTTCCTCGGCGGACACGGTGGAATCGTCGATCACGACGGTATGCTCCGCCGTTTCGCTCCATACGCCGTCATACTGCGCGCTGACGATAAACCGCCATTCGCCGACGGCCAGGCCCAGGCTTCGGCAGGTGAAGGCGCCGCCGTCCATCACGACCGTGTTCAGCGCGGTGGCGTACGTTTTTTCAACGGTCCCGCGCCCCGCGCCGACGACGGCAAACTCGATCTGATCGGGCAGGTCGCCGTAAACGTAGCCCGTCACCTGCTCGTTGACGCTGTAATGCTCCTTGTCGAACACGATTTGCGGCGCCTGCGGAAGGGTGTTGGGCAAAACGCTGAAATACATCTCCTGCCGATACAGCGGGCTGCCCGGACGATCCGGGCTTATGCCGACCGTCACCTTATAATTGCCGGGCGCAAGGCCGCGCGCCAGCGATCCGAGAAGGATTGCGCTGTTCCGCGTCGGGAACGTGATAACTTTGTCGGTATCCTCGTACAGACGGAAATATTCCTTGCCGGAAACCGCCTGATAATTGCCGCTTTCGGGATAATAGCACACCTGCACGTAACCATTCCTGCGCAGGTTGGCGTCCTTAACCGCCGCCGGATAGGTGACCGACACCGGCAGGTCCTCGCCCTCCCGGATGCTGGCCGGAACGCTGACCGAGGCGTTCTCCGCGATCAGGTTATCCTCTGCCGCCGTCTGCGAGGAAACGCCGACGCAGAAGACCTGCTCGTTGCCGATTTCGCTCCAGGTCTGCCCGTATCGCGCCTGCGCGTAGATTCCCCATTCGCCCGCGTCGAAGCTGTCGCAGGTAAACCGGTTGCCGTCCAGCGTGATATGGCCGTTCATGGTAGTATAATGCCAGGTTCCCAGGAAAGCCGTTCTGATATGCGCTTCCAGCACGAGCGCGTCCGGCGATGTCCCGACGATCGTTCCGGTGACCGGCTCGCCAGGATTGTAGGCCTGCTTGTCAAAGACGATCTCCGGCGCGACTGGAACATTGGCTTCGGTCACTTCAAAATTCAGCGTCGCCTGATACGCCGTGGTTTGGCTGTTGTCCCGCAGGATTTCGATGACCGCCGTATACTGCCCGGCGGCAAGGTTATGCGCCAGCGTTTCGCTGACGTGCAGGGTATGGCTGTCGGTAAACGCGAAGTCCTCCCACGTCCACGACGCGCTGTACAGCGGGAAAACGGTGCTGTCGACCGCTGCGTTCCCGTAATAATAGCTGACCCGGATCAGGCTGTGCCGCTGCAGGAAGCTGTCGGAGACCGCGCCGGGGAACATGACCGTAAACGGATAATCCTCGCCGCGGCGGATGGTCTGCGCGCCGGTGACAATGGTGTCCTCCGCGACGGAGAGCGCCTCGTCCTCCGGGACGGGATCGACTGCGGCGGGGCTGTACGGATGGGACGCTACCGTCAGCTGTTCCTCGGTGAACTGCTGGAACATGTCGTCCGCGTACTGATAGGCGAGCGGGAAGCGATCCGTGTAAAAGTAATATCCGCCGCGCGCCGTGCCGCTCAGGTATCCCGCCAGGAAGAGCTCGTCGGGATAGCCGATCGAGCCGTCGTCGCAGTTGGTCAGGTCGGCCAGATAATTGAGACCGTCGTCCATGTTCACGAGGTTCCACATGTGCCCGTGGCCGTACACGGACAAAACGGTGATGTCGGAATCGAAGGAGGAAATGTCGCAAAGATACTGGAACGCCTTGGAATAGCCCTCGCAGACGACGTTCGTCGTCGGATCGCCGTCAAAGACCCATACGAGCTGCCAGGGATTGCCGTACTGCACCGCGCCCATCGACGCTTCTTCGTTATACGATACAAGGGAACAGATCTCTTCCTTATATGCGTACAGCTTTTCGGCGTCGGTCATGCCGCTGCAGCGCGTCGCGATCTCGTGGGCGTTTTCCACCGCGTCCGCCACGGACTGTCCCCAGGAGGTATCAAATATATAGTTGCCGCCGCTGTATTCCGGCGCGACGGGAATATCGACGGAAACGTCGCCGCTCCATTGGATGTTCGTTCCGTCGCTGCGCATATTCACGCATCCGCGGGACCAGCCTGCATCGACGGTGTACCAGTACATTTCGTACGGGCAATCCCGCCGGAGCGCGTCGATGGCCGCGTCCACGTCCGTGCAGACCAGGCCGTTGAGCGCGTCCACCGCCTCGTAGGTCAGGCTGAAGGAGCCATCCTGAAAAAACGCGTCCAGGCCCAGATCCTGCGGGTAAAGCGTCTGCTGGTTGTAGATGCCCGGCAGGATAAAGGAAGTGCTCGCGCGCTGCCCCGCCGCCACCTCGGCGATCAGCGGGTACAGCGCGTCATAGATCGATGCCGCGTGCCCCGTCAGGTTCGCCCTCGCGGTCCCGCCCGGCGCCTTTCTGAACAGCGTCCTGGGCGGATAGAACGCTTTGTGAATGTACCCTTCAGCCAGCTCGTCCGCCGAAAGCGCGGAGGGGACGGCTTCCGCTTCCCGCGTGACAGTCAGCTCCGCGTATTCCTCTGCGCAGCCGCTGCCGACGGATAAAACAACGAACGCGGCAAGAAGCAGGCACATCAGCACGATGTGCGCCCAGCCGCGCGCTTTCCTCTGTTTCATGGTCAGAACCCCTCCCCTAACCTGTATGCATTTTTCAAAACGGCGCGATGTGTATCGGATGCGCATTAAACCCGGAGCGCGGGGAAAAAGCGTCATTTTTCCGGCGCGGGCAGCGTGCCCTCGCCGAACACCAGCGCGTTGACCGCCTGGGCGACGCCGCCTTCGCCGCAGCGCCCCGTGCGGTAGCGCGCGGCAGCCAGGGCGGTGGGGCTGGCTTCGGCCATCGCGACGGCGACGCCCGCGTAGGCGAACATGTCCAGGTCGTTGTCGCTGTCGCCGATGGCGATGCTGTTTTCCGCCGGGATGCCCAGCGCCTCGCACACGCGCCTGAGGCCCCTGCCCTTGCCCAGGCCGGGAAGGATCGCCTCGTACCAGTGCCCGCTGCTCTGCACCACGGGCTCCAGCCGCCCGGCGTACAGGTCGTATTCGGCCTGCGTGATCCGGCCGTACACCGTCAGCTTTGTAACGCGCGCGCCGGGATACAGCGTTTCAAAATCGTCGGGGGCCGTCACCGGATACGCGTCGGGCCAGGGATTGAAATCGGTTTCGCAGCGGATCAGGTACGCGCCCTCTTCCGCCTCGAACAGACAGCAGCGGCCCGGAGCCCGCAGGAAAAAAGCCGCGACCTCCCGCAGCAGCGGGCGGTCCAGCATGCCGGTAAAGATCTCGCGTCCGCGCAGCAGCAGCTGCGTGCCGCAGCCCAGCAGGTATCCGTCCAGCCAGTCCACGTCCACCATGGTCCTGGGCAGGATGCCGAGGGAGCGGCCGGTATTGATGAGCACGGTATGCCCGGCCGCGCGCGCACGGCGCAGGGCGTTTATATCCTCCCGGCAGGGCAGCGCGCCGTGCCAGGAGAGCGTCCCGTCGATATCCAGAAAGATCGCCTTGCGCCCGTCCGTCATGCGGCCGTCCCCGCCAGCAGCATGCCCGCGAAGCCGCAGAAGATCAGCAGGCTCAGCGCGTCGACGATGGTGGTGATGAAGGGGCTGGCCATGACCGCCGGGTCGAAGCCCAGTTTATCGGCCAGGATGGGCAGCGTGCAGCCCACGAATTTGGCGATCAGCACGGCGGCAAGCAGCGTCAGGCAGATGCAGCCCGCGATCAGCGGCGGCACCCGCTCCACCAGGATCAGCTTAACGAAGTTGGCCGCGGCCAGCGTGACGCCGCACATGGCGGCCACGCGCACTTCCTTCCACCACACCTTGATCAGATCGCTGAAGTGCAGTTCGCCCAGGCTCAGGGCGCGGATCACGGTGACCGAGGACTGGCTGCCGCAGTTGCCGCCCGTGTCCATCAGCATGGGGATCGCGGCGGTCAGGGCGATGCTGAAGCTCAGCGTATGCTCGAAATGCGTGATGATCATGCCGGTAAAGGTGGCCGACAGCATCAGCAGCAGAAGCCAGGGGATGCGGCTTTTATACAGCGTGAAAACCGAGGTTTTGAGGTACGGCTTGTCGGTAGGCGTGATGGCGGCCATCTTGCTGATATCCTCGGTGGCCTCTTCTTCCATGACGTCGATGGCGTCGTCGACCGTCACGATGCCGACCAGGCGGCCTTCCTTATCCACCACGGGCAGCACGTTCAGGTTGTAATCGGAGAACATGCGCGCCACGGTTTCCTGGTCCTCCAGGGTGCCCACGGAGATCACGTTTTCCTCCATCAGCTCTTCCATGGTCTGGTCCTCGCGGGCCATGACGATGGTGCGCAGCGTGACCACGCCCAGCAGCTTTCTGTACTGGTCGATGACGTAGCAGGTGTTGACGGTCTCCTTGTCCATGCCGGTGCGGCGGATGGAGGTGATGGCGTCGGCCGCCGTCATATGCGGCAGCAGCGCCACGAACTCGGTGGTCATGATGCTGCCGGCGCTGTCCTCGGGATACTTCAGAAGCTCGTTGATGCTCTTGCGCATCTCGGGATCGGCCTGCGCGAGGATACGCCGCACGACGTTGGCGGGCATTTCCTCCACCAGGTCCACGGCGTCGTCCATGTACAGCTCGTTCAGCACGCCCTTGAGCTCGGTATCGGAAAAGCTCTTGATCAGCTTTTCCTGCATATCGGATTCCATTTCAACGAACGTGTCGGCGGCCAGCTCCTTGGGCATCAGGCGGAACAGCATGGCCGGGGCGTTCTCGGGCAGCTCGGCCAGCAGGGTCGCCACCTGCGCGGGCTGCATGGTGGAAAGCACATCCCGCAGCGTATTGTATTTTTTATCCTCCCACAGCTTTTCCACCGTGGTCAGGAACGCGGTATTGGTCTCAGACATTTTTCCTTCCCTCCGTTTTTTGCTTTTATCGGCCAGGGAAGGCACAAACGCGGATATTATGCGGCGGCCCGTATGGACGTTGCCGCGAAGCTTCTTCGTCCTACGTCCGTGCCTGCGCTGGTAGTGCCACTGTCCATAACGGCCCTCCTTTTTCCATATAAATATGCCGCGCCGTCCCCGGATGGGACGGCACGGCGAACATACGCAACAATCCGCAACCGTACAAGCTTCAGCATCGCCGGGCAATGAAGCTGCGTTAGACGATGCCTTGCTCTTTCGACATCGCCTGCTCATACCTGCTTGGGGTGTCTCCACCCTGTCGCGGCAGCAGCCCGTATCCCTGCGGTAGCCTTGCCTACCGGGCACTTAGC
>CACWLY010000048.1 GCA_902761825.1 uncultured Eubacteriales bacterium | reverse complement strand
GTCTTGACCACCTCGATCAGCGCGTCCATCAGCTCCTGCTCCACCGGCTCGAACTCCTCGATCTCCTCTCCGTCCTCGTCGGTGGAAACGCTGACCTTCATGACAAAGAAGGTCACCTCGTCCAGGTTATCGTTGACCTCGTCGATATCATCGCTGAGCAGCACATATTCCTCGCCGTTATAATAGAAGTACCGGTTGACGCGCAGCAGAAGACGGTTGCCGTCCTCGTCCACGCCTTCCACGATATCCAAACGTTCATCCTCAGACATGCATGATCCCTCCTTGGTGATTCAGATTATGCTCTCTGTGTTTATTATAGCAGAAAACGCGGTCATCCGCCATATCTTTTTTTTGCGCGCCGTTAATTGCTCAGCATATACATCCGATCGTTATCCTTCGCAAAGGTTTCGGCCCAGCTGTCGGAGGGAACCAAAAGCAATACGTTCCGATCAAAGGCGTCTTCCGCGATACTGGTCAGCGAGCTGGGAAGCACTGCGCGCAACAGATACGGGCAATCCGCAAAGGCCCGGCTTCCCACCGAAAGGACGCCCTCCCGCAGGACGACCTCCTGCGCGGCGATCCCGCAGAAGGCTTCTTCCCCAACGGCAGTCAGCATATCGGGGAGGATGAACCGGTTATACTCCTCCGCGTCCGCCGCAATCCAGATAACGCGATTGTTGTACGTCGGCAGCGTACCTTGGTTCCATCCATCCAGAGTGCTGGTGTAATACGCGATCGCCTGGGGGATATAGCTTAACGCCGTGCTGTTGAGAGCGGGTTTGGCCCCGAGGAATATGATCTTCATCAGCCCGCTGCAGGAGAACGCTCCGTCCTGAATGGTTTCAACAGATGATGGAATAACGATCTGCGTCAGCTGCCTGCAATAGCCGAAGCAATTGCTCGGGACCGTCGTCACGCCGTCAGGCAGCTGCGTAAAGCTGATCCCGGTATTGTAGAAGCTATTTTTTCCCAGTGAAGAAAGCGCCTTCGGCATGCCGTTGATATTCAGGTTTGTATTATTCTGGAACGCGCATTGTCCAATGGACGTGATGGTATCGGGAAGCGTGACCGAGGTCAGCACGCCGTATGTATCGCTTTCGACTCTGCAGAATGCATATTCGCTGATATTCAATACGCCTTCACCAAAAATAACCGAAGAAAGGGAATAGCGCGCGTTGTACTCTATGAATCCATTGGCATACAAGTTGCCGATCGAAGTAATTCGGGGCGGCATCATGCCGGTATGACCCGCGGAATAAAAGATCGATTGAACGTTAGGGCAATCGATGAATACGCCGTACCGGGATAAATCGACAGGGATGGATAGTTGCCGCAGCCCTGAGCAGTTTGAAAACGCAAAGTCTGACAGATAGCATACTGTATCAGGAATTGCAAGAGAGACGGCATTGGTGCAGTCGGCGAAAGCCATCGGGCCGACTACCCTGATGTTCTGCGGAATATTGATGGCTTGAAGGCCTTTGCAGTTTTTGAACGCATTTTTGCCAAACGAGGTTATGTCCGCCAGGCAGCACTCGTTTCTGTCCGCCAAATCCTCCATGCTTGTTATATTGCTGTTTGCCCATCCGTTATACCCGCAGTATCGGGAGTTGATCCATACAATATAGGACTGCCAGTTATGCGCATCATCAATACTTTTACCAATTTTATTAAACTCCTGCAGTATAGTCTCAAGGGAACCGTCTATGAATGAGTCCAGATTGCTGATATATTCATAATATTCTTTTGTGGCTTTCTGAACGTCCTTCATGTCTTCCACTATACTTTTGGCCTGTTCCAGGTCTTCTTCTTTATGGAGGGAGGCGTAGCAGCGCTACGTTGACCGGAATGAAGCAACGCCAAGACGGAAAAGACACACAAAGATGATAAGATTTTAGATTGAGAATAGTATCAGGCTGTCCGCCCAGTCTTTCAGCTTATTATAAGCATCAATAGCCGTGGTGAGCGGTTCCACCACGACGCGGTCAATGATCGTATAGCTGCCTGTGAGGCTTATGTTTGAAATGGTCATCACGCTGAGTCCGTAATGATCCAGCATATATGCGGCAAATTCAAATTCGTTCGCGTTGTTCCTTCCGCCAAGAAAATTGTACGCAACGCTGTCAAAGACAGTATGCCAGATTTCATAGTCGGCGGCGGTATTGCAGACTCTCTTTAATTGATCGGTCCATCCACTTTCATTTAAAACGGCGTTGTAGGCCGTGCCCGTATTGGCAAGCAGCTGATCCTTAAAATTATAGGCATGTTGTAAATTGTCCTTGTTGGTCTTGCCGTATCTTGCATAACCCCATTCCGGCAAAGGAAGCAGAGGAACCAAGTCGTTAGAATTATTAAAATTTTGGATATTCTGGTAAGATTGGTTCCTTTTCAATTTTTATATAAACTATTCTTCCTTCACACGGAAAACTTTCCAGAAAATAATGGCTTTCTCATCTGTTTCCAAGACAGCTGCGCTATGATGACGGCAGCGGGAGAAAGGAAGGTGCTGCATATGATCCGGCGATAGAGGAGACGCGATCGAATACATGGAATTGACATTGAAAAATCATCGTGAATGTCTTATAATAGGTGCATCGATCAAAAAGGAGGCAGGCCCATGACCGAGGAGATCCGGCTGCAGGATGTGGTGCAGACCCGCAAAAAGCACCCCTGCGGCAGCGACGAATGGACGGTGATCCGCACCGGCGCCGATATCAAGATCCGCTGTCATGGCTGCGGACGCATCGTAATGCTGGACCGGCAGGATTTTCTCCGCCGCCGCAAGCGGCTGATTTCACAGGGGCCCGCGCCTGAACTCAAAAAGGAGCTGACAGAACTTTGAACGCCGAACCCGAACAGGTGAAAGAAACAAACGAAAAAGCCAAAAAGCGCTTTTTCGGGAAAAAGGAAAAGAAAAAGAAAACCGTGGGACAGGAAATCGTCAGTTGGATCCTCACGCTGCTGGCCGCCGTGGTGATCGCCTGCGTCATCCGCATGTTCCTGTTTGAGCCCATCCGCGTGGAGGGCGAAAGCATGACCGACACCCTGCAGGACCGGGAAATCGTACTGGTGACCAAGCCCGGCTATCTGCGCGGCGACATCAACCGCGGCGATATCGTGATCTGCCGTTACCCCAACCGGAACACGGGTTCCAGCCTGAACCTGGGCGGTTCCTTTGAAGTGCGGTTCAACAAGCATACGCTCTTCGTCAAGCGCATGATCGCCCTGCCCGGCGATATCCTGGAGATCCGCGAAGGCAAGGTATACGTCAACGGCGAATACGTGGATGAAACCGGCATCAACATGCGCTCCCACTCCTCGGAGAACTTCGGGCCCGTGCTGCTGGGCGAGGACAGCTATTTCGTCATGGGCGACAACCGCGGCAACAGCAACGACAGCCGCCGCGTCGGCCCCATCAGCCGGGATATGATCGTTGGACACGTAACCAACATCCTCTGGCCGCTGAACAAATTCATGCAGAAGGTGGAATAAGAACGTGAGTCAGGCCGTAAAGAAAAACGTCGGAAAGAAAGAAGCGCCCAAGCGCCCGCTCTGGCGGGAAATACTCAGCTGGGTCCTGACCCTGGGATCGGCTGTGGTCATCGCCCTGCTGATCCGCACTTTCCTGTTCATTCCCGTCATGGTCAAGGGCGAGAGCATGCAGAACACCCTGATGAACAAGGAAATCGTGCTGGCGACCAAGCCCGAATACCTGCGGGGCAATTTCAACCGCGGCGATATCGTGATCTGCAATTACCCCGACCGCGGCAGCACGCTGTTCGTCAAGCGCCTGGTCGGCCTGCCCGGCGATACGCTCGAGATCAGGGAAGGCGTATTGTACGTCAACGGGGAAGCGGTGGACGAGAGCGGCATCGATATGTATTCCCAGTCCACCGCCAGCATGTCGCCGCTCACGCTGGGCGAGGATCAGTTTTTCGTGATGGGCGACAACCGCGGCAACAGCAACGACAGCCGCCGCGTCGGGCCGATCACCCGAAAAATGGTGGTGGCGCACGTGCAGCGCGTCGTGTGGCCGCTCAGCAAATTCTGGCAAAAAGTGGAATAACCCGACGGGGCGAAGCGTATTTGCTTCGCCCTTTTTCTGTGAAAAGGAGTTCGTATGGCTTTCAAAACCCTGACCCCGGGCGCAATGCTGTGCCCCGTCCCCGCCGTGATGGTATCCTGCGCGTCGCCTAATGATCGGCCCAACATCATCACCATCGCCTGGGCCGGCACGGTATGCAGCCAGCCGCCCATGCTGAGCATTTCCGTGCGCAAGGAGCGCTTTTCGCATCATATCCTCACCGAGAGCGGCGAATTCGCCGTCAATCTGGTCGGCGAGGATCAGCTTCGCGCCGCCGATCTCTGCGGCGTCAAGTCAGGCCGGGATATCGATAAATTCGCCGCCTGCGGCCTGACCCCCGTTCCCGTTCCCGAACTGGCTTTCGCGCCCGCCATCGCCGAATGCCCGCTGTACCTGGCCTGCAAAACGCAGCAGGTCATTGAGTTGGGCTCGCACGACCTGTTCATCGCTGCTATCGTCGGCATGGGCGTGCGCGAAGACCTGATGGACGATAAAGGCAGGATCGATCTGCAGCGCGCCCGGCTGGTGGCCTACAATCACGGCGTATACCAGTCCCTGGGCGGCGCGATCGGCTTCTTTGGATACAGCGTTGCGGCGCCCGACGTGCTCGCGCGCAGGATGCAGGAATTGAAATAAACAATCAAAACAAAGGAGAGATGGACCATGCTGAAACGAGTTTTTTTGATCGTGCTTGATTCCGTGGGCGTAGGCGACGCGCCCGATGCAGCCGACTACGGCGATTACGGAGCGAACACCGTGGGCCATATCGTGCAGAACACCCATCTGCAGCTGCCGCATATGAGCCGCATCGCGTTCGCCGACATCCCAGGCACCGGGCTTACGCGCGACCCGGACGCCGCCGGCGCGTTCGGCCGCCTGACCGAGGCCAGCAAGGGCAAAGACACCACCACCGGTCATTGGGAGATCGCGGGACTGACGCTGCACGAGCCCTTCCCCACCTATCCCAACGGTTTCCCCAAGGATGTGATCGACGCCTTCGAGCAGGCCGTAGGCCGCGGCACGCTGGGCAACAAACCCGCCAGCGGCACCGAGATCCTGCGGGAGCTTGGCGAAGAGCACCTGCGCACCGGAAAGGTGATCGTGTACACCTCGGCGGACAGCGTGTTCCAGATCGCCGCCCACGAGGACATCGTGCCCGTGGAAGAGCTCTATGACATGTGCCGCAAGGCGCGCAAGCTGCTGGTGGGCAAGCACGGCGTGGGCCGCGTGATCGCCCGTCCCTTCACCGGCACCTGCGCCGACAATTTCAAGCGCACGCCCCGGCGGCACGATTTCTCGATGGATCCCAGCGGCGACACCATGATGGACGTGCTGAGCCGCGCGGGCTTCGATACCCTGGCCGTGGGCAAGATCGAGGATATCTTCAACATGAAGGGCATCACCCAGAGCGTGCACAGCGCGGGCAACCCGGCCTGCCTGGAAAGCCTGATGCAGGATATGGCGCAGGATTTCCGCGGCCTGTGCTTCGTAAACCTCGTGGACTTCGACATGAACTGCGGCCATCGCAGGGACGTCGCGGCCTACGCGAAGTGCCTCCGGGACTTTGACGATTTCCTGCCCAATATCATAGGCGCGATGAACGACGACGACCTGCTGATGATCACCGCCGATCATGGCTGCGACCCAACCTACACCGGCACCGATCACACCAGGGAGCGCGTTCCCATCCTGGCCTGGCACAGGGGCATGCGCAAAACCGTCGATCTGGGCACGCGGAACAGCTATGCCGATATCGCCGCCACGGTATGCGAGGGCTTCGGCCTGCCCGAGCGGTTCGGCGCGGCTTCATTCTGGACGGAATTGGGGATGAATAAAAATGACTGAGATCGAACGCATTGACCGCGCCGCGGCGTACATCCGCGATATCATGGGCGACAGCGATATCGGCGTGGTGCTCGGAAGCGGCCTGGGCGATTACGCCGAAGCCATGACCGACGCCAAGGTCGTACCGTATGACGAGATCCCGGGCTTCCCGCACGCCACGGTCGCGGGCCACGCGGGCGAGCTCTGGGCGGGCGAGCTGCACGGCAAGCGCGTGCTGATGATGCGCGGACGCTTTCACAGCTATGAAGGGCATCCGCTGAACGACGTGGTGCTGCCCATTCGCGTGATGGCGCGGCTTGGCATCAAAACGCTGATCCTGACCAACGCCGCCGGCGCGGTGAACACAAGCTTCGCCCCGGGCGACCTGATGCTGATCAGCGATTTCATCAATTTCTCGGGCAAAAATCCGCTGACCGGGCCCAACATCGACGAATTGGGGCCGCGCTTCCCGGACATGAGCCGCGCATATGACAAGCGCCTGCGGGCCATCGCCTGGGAAACGGCCGAAAAGCAGGGCATCGCGCTGCGGGAAGGCGTTTACGCCTGGTTCAACGGCCCCACCTACGAATCCCCGGCGGAGGTCCGTATGGCCCGCGTGCTGGGAGCCGACGCCGTCGGCATGAGCACGGTGCCCGAGACCATCGCCGCCGTGCACGCCGGCATGCAGGTGCTGGGCGTCAGCTGCCTGACCAATATGGCGGCGGGCATTCTGGAATCTCCGCTCAGCCACCTGGAGGTTACCGAAACGGCCGAGCGCGTGCGCGGAACCTTCCGCGCCCTGCTGGACGGCGTGATCGCCGCGCTGTAACGGGCCGGAGGAAGCGATGAACCGCTGAAAACAGAAAGGCGAACGAGCGCATGCGAAAGATGACCGAAGGATCGATTGCCCGCCACCTGACGGCTTATGCCCTGCCCCTGATCCTGGGCAACCTGTTTCAGCTGTTATACAACGCCGTGGACTCGGTGGTGATCGGGCGCTACGCCGGGGAAGCGGCGGTCGCCGCGGTCAGCGCGGCCAACCCGGTCATGACCATTGCCGTGCTGGGCGTCAGCGGCCTGACCATCGGCGCTTCGGTGCTGATGAGCCGTTTCTTCGGCGCGGAGGATAACCGGAGCCTGCGCCGCGAGGTGTCCACCATCTGTCTCTTCGGGCTGGCGGTTTCGATCGGCATTCTGCTGGTGGGTATTCCGCTGTCCGTTCCCTTTCTGCGCCTGCTGAACACGCCCGAGGAGGTTCTGCCGCGCGCGGCGGACTATCTGCGGATCGTGCTGCTGGGCTTCCCCTTCACCTTTCAGTACAACGCCCTGTCCTCGGCCATGCGCTCGGTGGGCGATTCCAAAGGCCCGGTATGGTGCCTGGCCTTATCTTCGGTGCTCAATACCGCGCTGGATATCCTGGCCGTCGGCGTGCTCGGGCTGGACGTCGCGGGCGCAGCCCTTGCGACGGTGATCGCGCAGGCGGTCTCGGCCGGCATGTGCCTGTATCTGATGCGCAGAATCCCCCCGCTGCGGCTTTCGCGCAGGGAACTCAGGATCGACCGCGCGCTGCTGAAGGAAACGCTGAGCATCGGCACGGTCACCGCCCTGCAGCAGGTATGCCTGCCGCTGGGCAAGGTGCTGATCCAGAGCGTGATCAACGCCCAGGGCGTATCCATGATCGCCGCCTTCAACGCCTGCACGCGCATGGACAATTTCGCCATCGTGCCGGAACAGAGCATTTCATCGGCGCTGATGACCTGCATGTCGCAGAACCTTGGCGCAGGCAAAAAGGACCGCGCGCGGCAGGCCTTCCGCGTGGGACTTGCCCTCGAATTATGCTACGGCTTTTTCGTATGCGCGGCGGTCTATCTGCTCCGGCGGCCGATCATGCTTCTGTTCGCGCCCTCTCCCGACGCCGCCATGGTGGGCCTGGGCGTGACCTATCTGAGCATTCTTGCGCCCTTCTATATGCTGCCAGCCTTCAACAACTCCATCCAGGGGTTTTTCCGCTCGCTCAAGCGCATGCGCGTCACCCTGGGCGGCACCATGCTGCAGATGGGCACAAGGGTGATCCTGATCTCCGTTCTGGTGCCGCAAATTGGCATTTCAGGCGCGGCCTGGGCGACGGTGACCGGCTGGATCCTGATGTCCAGCCTGGAGGGCTTGTATTGCCGCCGCGTATGGAAGTGCGCCTTCAGGCGGGAAGACCGGCCGACAGCGCCTCAGAATGCCGATTGAAATTCGCGTTCTTTTGTATTATAATGATTCCGTAAATTGATAAAGGAGGGTTTTATCCCTATGGCCAACGAAACCTTTGTGACCGGCAAAACGCTGGTGGGCGAGCTCGTCCGGAATTATCCCGAAAGCATTGAGATCCTCATGTCTATCGGCATGCACTGTCTGGGCTGCCCCGCCTCTCAGGCTGAATCCCTGGAGGAAGCCTGCGCCGTTCACGGCTTTGATCCCGCGGGCATTATCGACGCCATCAATGAAAAAATCGCTGCCAGCCGCAGCGCCAACGCCTGATCCCATCAATCGCGTCGCCCCGCCCTCTGCTTCGCGCAGTCGGCGGGGCTTTCTTATGTTGTTTTCCGATATCCGCATCGGAAGGTTACGCACGTTCGTCGGTTTCGGGAATAGGATATAACAGACCAAAACAAGGAAGTGTTCAGGATGGCAGCATCAAACGCGTCTCCCTTTTCCGCTTTATCCTTCAGCGAGCAGCAGGAGCAGTGGCGCATTTTCCGTTCCCGGCATCTGGACTTTCAGGAGGTGGACCCGCAGCCCGCGCCTGCTCCTGCGCCCGCGCGCATGCCGGGCTATATGCAAAGCGCCGCGCCGCAGCATCACAATCTGGACCGCGTGCGCGCGCAGCTGGCCGCCGCAAGCCGCCGGGCGGGCGCTTTTCAGTCCGTTACATCCACCAGGGAATAAGCAGATGCATACTCTGCTGCACGGTCATGACCCCCGTTCCCAGCTCAACGAGCCACAGGATCAGCAGATGCGCCGGATAAACGGCATAGGCCAGCCGTTTATGCCGCGCGGGCAGGCGGCATTCCCTGCGCCACAGGATCAGCGGAAGCGCCAGGATCGCCAGCGCCTGCAGGCGCAGGAAGCCTTTGACCGGGTCCAGATCGAAGAACCGGCCCTGCAGGCCGATGCCGCATATCTGCTGGATCAGGGCTGAGTTTATGCCCCAGAACAGGCAGAACGCGATCATCAGCGCGGCCACGGCCTCGCGCCGCCGGCGCACGAGGTATATCAGCATGATCAGCAGTACGCCCCGCCAGCCATAATCCACCTTCACCGCGCAGGAAAACGCTATCGCCGCCAGCGGAGCCCAGAACTGGCTTCCGTACCGTTTCTTTTGCATGCCCACAATGCCCAGGTATCCCGTCAGCAGCGTCGCGAACACGTTCAGCCTGTCCCAGCCGTGATTGAGCCCGAGCATATAAAAAGGCTGGGAAATCAGCCCTGCAAGCAGCAGCCGCAGGGCGTATTTCCATGCGCTGCGCGTATAGCACGCGCCTACGATCAGGCACCAGACATACAGCGGGAAAGCTATGCGCCCGATGATGCGCAGTTCCATGATCCGGGGAAAAAGCCGCGCGCCGATGTGGTCGATCACCATGCAGATGCCCGCGATCACCTTCAGCAGCGTCGTATCGTGATTTCCGTCAATTACTCTTTGCATCCGTCAGACCTCCGCATGCAGTATAGCATACTTTTGCCGTTTGCAAAACAATATTCTCCCGTCATTTTACAAGCGGACGGTTTTATGATACCATACATATCAGCGGAGGTACCGATCATGACCATGCTTCCAGAACGATTTGAAATACGCGCGTCGCTCCTCGCGGCCCAGCCGATGGAGCTCCTGCGGGCGCTGGACGCGCCCGGCATCGCGGTATGCGACGTATTCGGCAGCGAAAGCCAGCTGGCGCTGCATGTCGCCCGCTTCCAGCCGCACGCGCTTGTGCTGGCCGACATACCATCCGATCCGGAGCGGTTCTGCCGCAGCCTGCTTTCAGCCGCCCCGGTCTGCCCGCCGCGGGTGATCGTCTGCCGCGCCGATACGCCGTTTCTGGACGCTTCCGCCGATCCCGCTTCCCTGGCCGATTGCGTCAGGCAGACGATGCTCAGCCCCTGCGCGGCGCTCGCGCGCGAAAGCCTTCCCCGCCGCGAACGGCTGGTGCGCGATCTGCTCGACGGAATCGGCATGCCGGAATCGCTGCTGGGGTATCCGTGCCTCGCTTACGCGGCGGCGCTGCTCAGCACCGTCCCGCCGCCCGCGCCGCCCCTGCAGTACGCGCTGTACCCGCATCTGGCCCGGCATTTCTCCGTTTCGCCCTCCGCCGTGGAAAAGCGTATCCGCGGCGCGGTGGAAAGCGCCTGGCTGCGCGGCAGCCTTACGGCGCAAACCCGCCTGCTCGGGCTGTCGGTCAGCGCCGAGAGAGGAAAGCCCACCAACAGCGAGCTGCTTTACCGGCTGGCCGAAAGCGTCCGCGCGGCGCTCGACGCTGATACCAACGCGCAATAAAAAACAACAGGGGCCTTCGCGGCCCCTGTAACTGTTTATGTCGCGTTCTGGAAGAAGAATAATATTAGCTGCGCAAAGGCCGCCCGCGTCAGAACAGCTCGTCCAGCAGCAGATACCAGCGCAGCTTATCCGGATCGCGGCGCACGCCCAGCGCGGAAAACAGCCTGTCGGCGTCAAAGCCGGGGATCACCGTTCCGTAGGTGCCGTCGGTATTATGGCGCAGGCTGCGATGGCACAGGGCAATATCGCGCCAGCGGTCGCCGACGCCGGAATCGCCCAGGTCGATGAATCCGCCCAGTCCGCCGTCGGTAAAGAGCACGTTGGGCAGGCAGAAATCGCCGTGGGAAAGCACGGGATCCGGGGACGGCCTGTTGTTCTCCAGCCAGCAAAGCAGCGCGGCGGGATCGCGGAAGCCGCCCGGGCCGAAGGTGGAAGGCTCGGCGTTCTCCATGTTCACCCGCCCTTTCTCCACGCGCAGGCGCGCTTCGGCGAGCTCGGCCTGCTGATCCCGGATGACCGGACAATCCGATATATTGGTTTCCCACAGCAGACGCATGGCTTCCGCCAGGCGGTCGGTCAGGCGATCCGGATCGCGCAGAAGCGCTGCATCGCAGGCCATCCTGCCCGGCACCCGCGTCATCAGCAGGAAAACGCTGTCCCCGCTTTTCTCGCAGGCCGCGACCCTCGGCGCGGGCACCTTGCCCTCCAGCCAGCGCAGCATGCGCATTTCGCGCTGAACCTCCGGCCTGTCGGGCAGAATCTTGAGCACCAGCTCGGGATAGATCAGCACGCGCGCGTCGGACATGCCGGTACGGTTTTCCGCGCAGGGCATCCCTTTTGTGATCCTTTCTATTTCACGGGGCAATTCCATGCTCCAGCCTCCTTTTTATTCAAACTGCGAACGGTAAAGCCGGTAATAAAAGCCCTTCTTTTCCATCAGCGACTGATGCGTGCCCTGCTCCACCACGTCGCCGTGATCGAGCACCAGGATCAGGTCGGCGTGCTGAATGGTGGACAGCCTGTGCGCGATCACGAAGCAGGTCTTGCCCTCCATCAGCCTGCGCATGGCCTGCTGGATTGCGCGCTCGGTGGAGGTATCCACGTTGCTGGTCGCCTCGTCCAGTATCAGCATGCGCGCGTCGTACAGCATGGCCCGGGCGATGGTCAGCAGCTGCTTCTGTCCCTTCGAGATATTGCCGCCGTCCTCGCTGATCACGGTCTGATAGCCCTGCGGCAGGCGCATGATAAAGGGATGGATATGCGCCGCTTTCGCCGCCGCCACGACCTCGTCCATGGTGGCGTCCTCCTTGCCGTACGCGATGTTTTCAAAGATCGTGCCGCGGAACACCCATGTATCCTGCAGCACCATGGCGTACGCGCCGCGCAGGCTGCGGCGGGTGACGTCCCGCACGTTGGCCCCGTCGACCAGGATCGCGCCGCCGTCCACATCATAGAAGCGCATCAGCAGATTGATGATGGTGGTTTTTCCCGCGCCGGTCGGGCCGACGATGGCGATCAGCTTTCCGGCTTCTGCGTGCATGGTCAGGTCGTGCAGGATCGTTTTTCCGGGATCGTAACCAAAGGAGACGTTTTGCAGCTTCACGTCGCCGCGCACGTCGCTCAGCTCGGCGGCGTCCGCGCGGTCAGCCAGCTCTTCCTTTTCATCCAGCAGCGCGAAAACGCGCTCCGCCGCAGCCAGGGCGGAGAAGAGCTCGTTGATGATGTTGGCGATCTCGTTGATCGGGCCGGAAAACTTGCGCGAATACAGCACGAAGGACGATATCGATCCCAGCGTGATCCGCCCGCCCATGTACAGGATCGATCCCAGCAGGGCGATCAGCGACAGGGTGATATTATTGATCGTGCCCATGGTCGGACCGATGGTCACGCCGTAGCGGTCTGCGTCGTAATAGGCCTCGGCGGCGGCGCTGTTGATGCCGTCAAACTTCTCTTCCACCCGCCGCTCGTAGGCGTAGGCCTGGATGGTTTTCTGTCCGGAGAGCATTTCCTCCACAAACCCGTTCATCACGCCGTAGTTTTTGCTGCGTTTGACGAACCTGGGCTGCGTGATCTTGCGCATGTGCGAGGTGTACAGCACGGCCGCGGGCACGCTGAACAGCGTCACCGCGGACAGGGGCAGCGATATGCTGACCATCATCGCTACCGAGCCCACCACGGTCACCACGCTGGTCAGTATCGATACGACGTCCGTGGCCATGCAGGTGGAAATCACGTCGATATCGTAGCTGACCCGGCTGATGATATCGCCGGCCTGATTGCGGTCAAAATAGCCCACCGGCAGGCGCATCAGCTTGTTGAACACCGCCTGACGCATCTGCTTGGCGGCGCGCTTGGATACGTTCATCATGATCGCGTGTATGCTGATGGTCAGCAGCGAGGAGGCCGCGTAGCACATCAGCATGCGGGACGCGTAATGCCAAACCCTGTCAAAATTCACCCTGCCCTTGCCCGCGGCCGCCTCGTTGATGGCCGAGCCCGCCAGGTTCGGCCCCCACAGCGACAGCAGGTTGGAGGTGACGCACAGCACGGCCACCAGCAGGATCAGCCAGCGGAAGGGGCCGAGAAAGGCCAGCATGCGCCGCAGCGCGCCGCGGGAATCCTTGGGCTTGTACATGATGGAATCTCGCCTTGCCATTTCAGCCCACCTCCCCCATCTGCGTCTCGTGGATCTCACGGTAGGCCGGACAGGTTTTCAGTAGCTCTTCGTGCGTCCCGCGGCCGATCACCCGGCCTTCGTCCAGCACGATGATCTGGTCCAGGCTCATGATGGAGGACACCCGCTGGGCGATCACGATGGTGGTCGCGTCGCTGTAATGCTCGCGGATCGCGCGGCGCAGATCGGCGTCGGTGCGGTAATCGAGGGCGGAAGAGCTGTCGTCCAGCACCAGGATCTCCGGTTTCGCGGCCAGGGCGCGGGCAATCAGCAGCCGCTGCCTCTGCCCGCCGGAAAAATTAGCCCCGTGGATCACCGCCCGGTGATCGTAGCCGTCGTCGTAAGCCTCCACAAAGCCCGCCGCCATGGCGTCCGCCGCGGCCATGCGCAGCGCCTCTTCGGTCACGTCGCGGCCAAACACGATGTTTTCCCGGATCGCGTCGGCAAAAACGGCGTCGTTCTGAAACACCACGCCGAAACGGCGGCGCAGCGCGTCGAGCGGATAGGCGCGCACATCCCTGCCGTCCACAAACACATGCCCTTCCTGCGGATCGTAAAAGCGCATCAGCAGGTTGACGATGCTCGTCTTGCCCGAGCCGGTAGCGCCGATAATGCCCAGGGAGCCGCCCCTGGGCAGCGCGAAATCGATATCCTCCAGGCATTTCTGCCGCTGCGCCCCGGCGAAGCTCCGCGCGCGGTCCGCGCCGCTCTCTTCTTCGCTGTCATAGCTGAACGAAACGTGATCGAACACGATAAATCCCGGGCGCTCGGGCCGGGCGGCCTCGCTTTCCGGAATGGGCGAGAGCGTTTCGGGCAGGTCGATCACCCCGGCGATGCGTTTGGCCGAGGCGTTGGCCTTTGAGAGCATCATGAAAATGCGGTTCAGGCCCATGATGCCCATCAGGATCATATTGAAATAGGTCAGGAACGCCAGGATCACGCCGGGCTCGGTATCGCCCGCGTTGACCCGGCGCGCGCCGATGAGCACCACCAGCGTCAGTCCGACGTTCAGAAACAGCGTGACCACCGGGCCGGGCAGCGCCATGATCATGCCCGCCTTGATATCCCGGCGCGCGGTTTCGGCGTTGGCCGCCGAAAAATGCTCGACCTCGCGTTTCTCCCGCGACAGCGCCTTGACGACCCGGATGCCGGTGATGTTTTCGCGCATCACGCGCACGATATCGTCCATGCCCTGCTGCACGCGATCGTAGAGCGGAATGCCCTTCATGGAGATGAACACGACCAGGGCGATCATGATGGGAGCCATAACGCAAAGGATCGACGCAAGCCCCGTATCCATCGTCAGCGTGATGGCGATGCCGCCCACCAGCATGATCGGCGCGCGTATGCCCATCGTCTGCATCGACTGGCTGAAGGACTGCACGTTATAGCTGTCCGACGTCATGCGCGAAATCAGCGAAGGCAGGCCCACGGCGTCGATCTGTCCGCCCGACAGGTGCAGGGCGGCGTGAAACAGATCGCGCCGGATCTCATACGTGCCTTCCTTGGCGGTTTTGACCGACAGGCGGTTGGCCGTCACGTTGAGAAAGCGCACGCAGACCGCCAGGGCGATCATCACCGCGCCCCACAGAAGGACAAGCGGCAGCTGCCGCCGCGGCACGATATGGTCGATCAGGTGTTCCATCACGTACGGGATCAGCAGCTCCAGCGCCGTGCCCGTCAGCTTGATGCCCATGACGCCCGCCATGCGCGCCCGGTATTTTTTCAGGTATCTCCACAAAAAACGCATAGTTCACCGTTTCCGTTTTATCGAAAAGAGCGTATTGCCGGTCAGATTTCAAAATCGCAGGCGACGGACGCGCTGCGTACCTCGTGCATGCGCTTTTTGACGGGCATATGCACGGGATGGGTCTGGTAAGCCAGGAAGGACTCCATGCTGTCGAACACGGTGATCAGCGCGAGGTCGTAGGAGCGCTCGCTGTGGAACACGTCGGCGCCGGCTTCCAGATCGAGCATTCCTTCGATCTTTCCCTTCATGCCGTAAAAATTCTTTACCAGCTGGGGAATCTCATCCTTGTATTCATCCTTGATCTTGAACATGACGATATGACGGATCATTGTTTATCCTCCCTGCTTCTGTCATTCTTTTCCGTGTTGATATGGATAAGGCTCCCGAAGTCGCCCCCGGGAGCCTTGATAAAACCGAATATTACTTGTTCATTGCCTGCTGGACGGCCACGGCCACGGCCACGGTCATGCCGACCATGGGGTTGTTGCCGGCGCCCAGGAAGCCCATCATTTCCACGTGGGCGGGCACGGAGGAGGAACCCGCGAACTGCGCGTCGCTGTGCATGCGGCCCATGGTGTCGGTCATGCCGTAGGAGGCGGGGCCGGCGGCCATGTTATCGGGATGCAGGGTGCGGCCGGTGCCGCCGCCGGAAGCCACGGAGAAGTACTTCTTGCCGGCTTCCCAGCGTTCCTTCTTGTAGGTTCCGGCCACGGGATGCTGGAAGCGGGTGGGGTTGGTGGAGTTGCCGGTGATGGAAACGTCGGCGCCCTCGTGCCACATGATGGCCACGCCCTCGCGCACGTCGTCAGCGCCGTAGCAGTTGACCTTCGCGCGGTCGCCGGTGGAATAGGCGGTCTTGCTCACGATGGTCAGCGCATGGTCTTCCTTCACGTCGGCGGACAGGTAATCGTACTTGGTCTGCACATAGGTGAAGCCGTTGATGCGGCTGATGATCATGGCGGCATCCTTGCCCAGGCCGTTCAGGATCACGCGCAGGGGCTTCTGGCGCACCTTATTGGCGTTCAGGGCGATCTTGATGGCGCCCTCGGCGGCGGCGAAGGAC
>CACWLY010000047.1 GCA_902761825.1 uncultured Eubacteriales bacterium | reverse complement strand
GCCTGAAAATGAATGCATTCATTTTCAGGTCTGTCCGTTTGATTTCCGCGGCGCTTCGCGCCGCCCGACCGGCGAAGCCGGTCGCCCGGGAACGGTTGCCGACATATAAGCCAGTTGGCGGAAAGCGTTGCAGCAGAAGCGGCCGCAAACGCAGGTTTCTTTGCTCAGCTTTCTTTTCCTAAAGAAAGCGCGTTTTTCCTCTCTGTTTCGCGGAAATACGGCGTTTTGTCTTAATTCACCTTTCGCATCATGGCTCTTAGAACGCGATTGGTACAAAAGAAGACCCGGCAGCGGATCGAAGATCCGCTGCCGGGCGTTTCGTTTGGTCAGGCGTTATCGTTACTGACCAAGGAAGCAGAATATTCCGTTGTAATCGGTAGCGCACTGCAGGGCCGCCTGATCGTCGTAACCGTAGACGAACAACCGGTGCTCGATGCCTGCGAAGGCGCCTTCGCCGATGGAAGTAACGGTTGCGGGGATCACGACCTGCCGCACGTTGCTGTTCGCGAACGCTCTGGGGCCGATGGTGGTCACGCCGTCGGGGATGATCACGGTATCGGCGGCGATGCCTTCAAAGGCTTCCTCTCCGATTACGGTCAGGGCGGAAGGCAGGACCAGCTTGGAATCGCTCTGGAAGGGATCCTCCAGGATCCAGGGCCAGCCTTCGGCGCGGACCATGGAATAGCCTTCGCCGGAGCTGTCCACCATGAGCCTGTACATTTCGCCTGTGGGCAGACCGTCGGTGGGAATGGTGATCGTGCCGGTTTGACCGTCCATGGAGAACCAGTGGTCATAGACGTTTTCCCAATTATCGCCGATCTTGCGCGCCAGGTTGGCGTGCGCTTCGGTGGCGTGCTCGCCCAGGGCTACCTGGATAACCATGTCGTGTCCGACGATCGTGGCCCAATGCCAGGTGATTCCCGGCATTCCGACCGGTCCGAGGCTGTTGAAGGTTACAAGGATCGGCTCGCAGGCATCGCCCCACTGTACGTCGCCCCAGAGCGTGTTCTCATCGATCGGTCCGTAGTACGCCTTGGCGAAGATCGTCTCGGGGCATTCATGATTCTCGTTCAGCTGGAACGTAACGGAATCGCTGTTGGCGTCGAAGAGCTGACGCTGTGCCTGGTCACCCATGCACAGCATGACCGCGGTGGGCTTGTTGGCAGGCTGAGCGGCGGTGACGGTGACGTGGAAGCCCGTATTGACCGGGATCAGATACCTGCCGTCCTGCTGCGTCCATTCTTCATCCAGGGACAGGCTGATTCCGGCGTCCATGTTTTGTCCGGATACGGTCATGACGCTTCTGGAAGCGCTGCTGCCGTACAGACTGCGATCACGGAAGTTCGGGCTCACGTAGCAGTCGATCCAGTAGGTCTCGTTGGGAACCAGCGTGTTCGCGGGAATGGTGAAGGTGATGTATCCGTTATCGGGATTGATATCGTTGCCGGACTTATAGTACTTCAGCCATTCGTTGTAGTTATACTGGCCGGCGTAATGCAGCTGCAGGTTGTAATCCCAGCCGTTCTCAACGGGGACGATATCGATGTAGAGATCCTGCGTGACGTCGATGGTGTCAGTCACGAGAATCGCGGGCGGATCCAGCGGCGTGGGCTCCAGCACCGTGAAGTACACGCGGCCGATTTCCACGCGCTCCTCGCTGCCGGGATACTGCGCCCAGGCGGCCAGCTCGTACTCGCCCGGATCGTCGAACCACCATTCCCAATCGGCGTTGTTGGTCGCGAAATCGCCGGACCAGTCGCCCCATACGCCGTTTATATCGTCGGCTTCGGTGATCCAGATGTGCTCCGCGCCGGGCGCGTAAGCGGTCGGGATGAAGGTCTCGTTGGGATAGAGCTCGGTCTTGTCCGTACGGAAGAAGCGGTTGTACTCCTGGGGTTCATCCACGTACAGGGGCATTTGCTCCGTATTCGCCCAGGTATGCCTGGTCTGTACGCAGGATATATTCACGCTGTAGACCTGCGCGGGATCCAGGTTGGCGGTCGGGAGGCGATAGGTTCCCGGCGCCCACAGCCGACGGAACTCGACTTCATGGCCCCAGGAATCAAAGATGCGGACATCCATCTGATTGGCGTCGCCGTCATCCCCGATGGTGAACTCGAACCAGTCGCCCTTGGTTACGTGATCGTAGAAGTTCAGAGAAGGACACTGCGTGGGTCCATAGGTGTTGGCGCGGATGAGAACGGGCTCGGCCTGGAAGGACCAGTTCAGGGTCTCCCAGTCGAATTCGCCCTCGGGGAGCGCATCGGTGGTCGCGTAGGCCTGGAACACAGTCTCCAGATTCCAGATGCCAAGGTAGTAATCCGTGCTGTCGCCGCGGAAGTAGTGGACCTCGTCGTCGCGGAGGACCTTCAGCGCCGTGGCGCCCTGCATGCCGGCGAGGACGCGTACATCCTCCGCCGTCCAGTAGTCGTCCGACGTGGGCTGGACTTCCAGCGACACGGTCGCCTGCTGCGCGTTCTGGATCACGAAGATCTGTTCGGCGTGAGCGAAGTCATATCCGGTGCCGCGGGCGTCGACGTACACGACGTAGGCGACGCCGGGCTGGATGTCATTATCATCCACATCCAGGCTGACGGGATCGTTGGGATCATCATCATCCTGGTACTCTTCCCACAGAATGGCTCTGCCGTCGTTGAGCCTGTGGACTTCCACATGATAGAAGCCGGCGTGATCGACCTTGCCGATCTGCACGTTCAGGTGATTGGTGTTGTTGTTATCAGGCGGCACGACGCTCAGATCGTCCGTGAGCGCGACGCCGTTGACCGTGATCGCGGGCACGTCCAGCGGGCCTGCGGAGTTCACCGTCAGGGTGCAGACCTCCACGGGATCGGTCCAGCCGTTCCCGCCCATATTGCCGCTGAGGTAGAAGTGGATGACGCCGCTGTTGCTACGGCCAAAGCCGGTGCGCAGGCCGGGCCCGTTCCTGTGTTCGAGAAGCTCATGGTCGTTGCTGTCGTCTACGGAGTAGCGCAGATCGACCTCCCACGCGCCGGGCATATACGCCACGATTTCCACGCCTTGCTCGGCGTCTATCTGCGTTTGGCTGATCGTGAAGTAATACGCGTTTTCATTGGAATACTCCACGGCGTCGGGATCGAGCAGCGCGAAGTGCAGCGTCGCGTGGGTCTGGTTGTAGCCGGTCGCCAAGGCGTCCAGCTCTACCCAGTATACGCCGGGCTCCAGATAGCTCGTGTCGATGGTGAACTCGCGGCCGTTGCCGCCCTCGCCCATGATCCAGTTGCCGTTGGTATCGGAATGGATCCAGTAGCTGTATTCTTCGGCGTCCGCAACCTCGTTCAGGGTGAGCTCAATCTGATCGCCGCAGTAAGCCTTATCGGTCATCGTGGCGGTAAGCTCGCCCAGGTCGCCGCGCTCGGCGGTAACGGTCACCGTGACCGAGCCGATCTCCTGACGCCAATCGTTATGGCCCCATTCGTCGGGCTCTTCCAGATGTCCGTAGGCGTAGGCCGTCAGGGTGTACACACCCGCGCTGTCCGTGCGCCAGTTGTCAAACAGCATATCGCGCCGGCACCTGTTTCTGTTGTTGAACCAGTTCCTGTCGCCCTGCTTGGTGATTTCGACATCATACCACTGCGCGCCGGAATGATAGGCGTACAGCGTAACCTCGGTGCAGGTGGGAACGGAGAAGTCTTCCGTCTGGCCGTTCGCCATGAAGTACATGATCGGCTGCTCGGTCTCCTGACGCCCGCCCAGCCTGAATTCCTTCATGGTAGTCCTGCCGTCGTAGCCCGTTGCGTCGGCGCCAATTTCGACGCGGTAGTCCTGATCGGGTTCCATCCAGTAGGTGGGGATCACGTTCGCGCCGCTGTTGGTCATAAACTGCAGATCGTTGTCGATCCGATCCCACCAGGAATCGCCGTGATCGCCCCAGCGCTTCTGCTCGATGCAGATGAAGAACCAGCCGTCATTCACGGCGTTGCCCTGCGTATCGGTCGGGCATTCATCCGCGACGGTGACCACCAGGTCTTCGCCCCAGGGGAGGAAGCCGTCCACCGTGTTCAGCGTGAACGCGGGCGCGGACATTTCTCCGTAGGGACTGGTAATGCTCAGACGGATCACGTTGCTGCGTCCGGTCCAGTTGAGATCATCGTTCCAGTTGAACTGGCTGAAGTCAATATTCTCCCAGTCGATATCGTCCCAGGAGGCTTCCGCGTAAACGAGGACGTCTCCGCTGCCGAAGCCCCAGTCGCGCCGGTAGCCGTCGTCGTCACCCCACCAGTACTCCCAGTTGTCGCCGTTCAGGATGCGCACGGCGGTGGGACGGTGCTGGGCGGTGACGCGCACGGTGAAGTTTTCACTGGACAGGTAGTTCTGCGTATCGTCCGCGCTGCCGTTGACGGTCAGCGTCAGGCTTTGATCGGTCCCCTCGTCCACCGCCATGAAGCGGAACTCCAGGGAGCCGCTCGTGTAGCCCGGCTTCCTGCCGGTTATGCGCAGGCGGTACTCGCCGCCGGCTTCAAACCTGTCGGCGGGAACGAGGATCGTTCCGGCGTTGTTGTCAAAGTCAAAGTCGTCGCCGTCTATCCATTGGTGGCCGTTATTCACGCGCTCCAGGGAATACTCCACGCGGTCGGGCGATACTTCTTCACCCGTCGGGCTGAAGGAGAATTCAATTTCCAGATCCTGTCCCACGCAGAGGGTATCAAACGTCTCTGCCTGCGGCGCGGCCACGAAGCCTTCGGAGACCACCTCGACGGTGCGGACGAATTCGGGTTCGTCCCACTGGCCGTTGAACTTGCCGTTGACGTAAATGTCATAGAAGCCGGCGTCGTCCCTGTCAAACCAGGCGTTTGTGCCGGGGCCGTTGCGGTAGCCGAACTCATCCAGGTTCGTGGTGCCTTGCGCGGCGCTGTACAGCCGGATCTCCTCTGCGCCGGGCAGGTAGGCCACGATCTGTTCGCCGTTCCCGGCGGAAACCGTTTCGGATCCGATCGTGAAGTAGCGGGTATCGGTGGAGGACTCCGCGGCGTCGGGATCGAGCAGCGCGAAGTGCAGCGTGCCGTGGGCCTGGTTGTAGCCGGTCGATATGGCGTCCAGCTCTACCCAGTATACGCCGGGCTCCAGATCGTAGGTGTCGATGGTGAAGACGCGGCTGGTATGGCTGCTGTCGCCCATGCGCCAGCCTTGGTCAAAATCGGGATGGATCCAGTAGCTGTATTCTTCGGCGTTCGTGGGCTCGTCAAAGGTGAGCGTAAGCAGATCGCCGAGATAAGCCTTATCGGTCAACGTGGCGCTGATATCGCCCATGTCGCCGTTCTCGGCGGTAACGGTCACCGTGACCGAGCCGATCATGCTCTCCCATTCGTCATTGCCTTCGTTATCGGGCTCCTCCAGACGGCCGTAGGCATAGGCTGTCAGGGTATATACGCCCGCTTCGCACGGATTCCAGCGGTCGATCAGCAGGCCGTCGCGGCTGTTGTCCCTGTGATCGTGCCAGCCGTCATCGCCCTCTTTGCTGATCTCAACGTTGTACCATCCCGCGCCGGAATGGAAGGCGATCAGCTGAAGCTCGGTATGGGTGGGAACGGTGAAGCCTTCCGTCTGGTTGTTCACCGTGAAGCTGGTAATCGGCGGATCATCGGGGCCGGGGTTGTTAGGCTCGCCAATGACAAACGTCGTGTGGGCGCTCCTGCCCTGGTAGCCCCTGGCGTCGGCGCCGATCTCGATGCGGTATTGGCCGGGATGGAGCGACCAGGTGGGGATCAGGTTGAGGCCGCTGTGGATTTGGTAGTCACTATCGAGATGATCCCACCAGGAGTCGCCCTCGCCGTTATAGCGTTCTTCAAAGAGGTTCAGGTAGAACCAGCCGTCCTCCACGATGTTGTCCTGCGTATCGGTCGGGCCGGCATCCTCTACGGTGATTTGCAGCGCGTCGCCCCAGGGGATGACTTCGTTTATGGGACCGTTGTCCAGCGTGAATACGGGCGCGGACATCTGGCCGTAGGGATTCGTGATGTTCAGGCGGACCATATTGCTCCGGCCGGTCCAGTTGACATCCTGGTCCCAATCGAAGTCCTGCCAGCCGGTTTCCTCGAGATGATCAAAGTCGATAGCGTCCCAGGAGGCTTCCGCGTAGATCAGGACGGTTTCGCCGCCGAAGCTCCAACCGCGCCGGAAGTCGTCTTCACCCCACCAGTGCTCCCAGTGGTCGCCGTTCAGGACGCGCACGGCCGTGGGCCTATCGCCGGGGTAGGTGACCATGATATGAACGTTGGTGCAGGACAGGATATCCTGGTTTTCCGCGGTGCTGCCGTTGACGAGCAGCGTCAGGGCGCTGTTTACGTCGGGCTCTTCGACGCTGGTCACGACAAAGCGGAATTCAAGCCTGCCGACTGTGTAATTGTCCTTCCAGCCGGAAATGGTAAGCTGATACTGGCCGCCGGCTTGCAGGTCGTCGGAGGAAACGAAGACCGTTCCCTCGCCGTTGGCGTCCAGATCGATGCCGTTTCCGGTCACCTGTTGGTAATCATGATCGACGCGGCACAGGGCGAAGTCCGCCCAATCGGGCATGACCTCGTTTCCGGCCGGATCAAAGGAGACGGGGAGATTCAGATCCTGTCCCGCGGGAAGGATGGTGAAGGTCTCCGTCTGCGGCGCGGCGACGCTGCCAACGGAGGTCACCGTGATCTGGCATACCTCGATGGGCTGACCCCACCATCCGTTGAACCTGCCCTGGAGATAGATGGTATAGACTCCGCCCTCGTCCCGGCCGAAGCCGTGGGCCATGCCGGGTCCTCTGCGCTGGCCGAATTCATCCAGATCGGCGCTGCCGTCCCTGGAGCAGAGCAGCTTGATTTCTTCCGCGCCGGGGATATACGCCACCAGCCCCGAGCCGTTGCAGGCGGGGAATTCGGTCCTGTAGATGGAGAAGTAATAGCTGTCGTCCTGGGCGGAAAGATCCAGGGCCTCGGGATCGAGCAGCGCGAAGTGCAGCGTGCCGTGGGCCTGGTTGTAGCCGGCCGCCATGGCGTCCAGCTCCACCCAGTATACGCCGGGATCGAGCAAGGCGGTATTGATCGTCAGATCGCCCGCGTCGCGGCGGCTTTCGCCCATGATCCATTCGTCGTTGTAGTCAGGGTGGATCCAGTAGCTGTATTCTTCGGCGTTCTGGAGCTCGTCAAAGGTGATCGTAAGCTGATCGCCGCAGAAGGCCTTGTCGGCCATCGTGGCGGTAAGCTCGCCCAGGTCGTCCCCGGCGGTTATGGTGACGATGATCTGGCCAAACATGTCCTCGTGGTAGTTTTCGCCTTCACCGAAGCAGGCGTAAGCCGTGATCGTGCATACTTCCGCGTGGTCATAACGCAGGCGGTCGACCACCATGCCGTTCACGCAGTTGTCTCTGTCATCATACCCGTCTTCGTAGCTTTCATTGGTGATCCGGAAATAGCACCTGTCCGCGTCGGAATGATAGGCTACGACGTTAAACTCGGTATGGGTGGGGATTTGCAGATCGTCGGTCTGGCCGTTCACCTTGAGGTAGCAGACCGGATCGGCGGATTCCGGACGCTCGCCCAGGGTAAAGGACACTCTTGAGGTCCTGGCCTCGTAGCCCCTGCCGTCGGCTCCGATCTCCAGCCAGAACGTGCCGCCGGGCTGCAGCTGGTTGGTGGGGATATGGTTGACGCCGCCGCTGAGGCTGAAATTGAGGCCGTCGCTGACATGCTCCCACTGATTATTGTCGCGGACCTGGAAGATATCGACAAAGTACCAGCCGTCTTCCACGACGTTGCCTTCGGAATCGCGCGGTTCGGCGTTTTCAAGGCTGACGATCAGATCGTCGCCCCAGGGGATGACGCCATCCGTCAGCTGGTTATCCAGCGTGAACTCGGGCGCCGCCATGACGCCGTTGGGGTTCGTGATGCTCAGGCGGATCGCGTTGCTGCGCGCGCTCCAGCTGACGTCCCTGTTCCAGTCGAAGTCTTCCCAATTGGTTTCATCCAGATAGTTGAAGTCGATGGGATCCCAGGTGGCTTCCGCGTATAAGACGTACTCGCCCTGGCCGAAGCCCCAGCTGCGCTCGAAGCGGCCGTCGTCGTTCCACCAGTAGTCCCAATCGTTGCCGCCGCTCGTGACGCGAACGGCCGTGGGCCGTCCCTCGGGATAATTGACGCGCACGCGGAAATCGGTGCAGGATTCGATCTCCTGACAGGGATCGCTGCTGCCGTTGACGGTCAGGGTCAGGCTCTGCTCCGTTTGGGGATCGACCACGACGAAGCGGTACACGACGTCGGTAAAATCGTATCTGGGCTTCACGCCGCGCAGAACGAGCGTATAAGATCTGCCGGCTTCGAGCATATTCTGCGGGATGGAGATGTGGGCGACGCCGTTCTCCATATCCACATTATCCTCGGTTACGAAGCCGTTACCGTAGCCGTCGCGGAACAGGGCGTAGTATACCCATTCGGGCACTGCGTCCGGATCCACCGCGACGGGCTCGAAGGTGACGTCAAAGTCCAGACCATCTCCCTCCATGATGACGGCGGCAGGCTCCGGATCGAGCTGCGGCTCGGGGATTTTGCCATCTGACAGCACCGTGAACTCCCAGACGTCATTGTATTCCCGCACCTGCTGGCCGTACTGGAAGATGGAAGCGTCCACGCGGTACCGGCCGCTTTCCCAGCAGTCGGCGCCGTCGTCCCAGAAGTCGAAGGCGTCATTCAATTCTTCATAGAGAACGTAGTAGGGGTTGTTGACGTCCGTGATCCGGATGTTCATCGCGATGTCTTCCAGGTTATCCGGGTTGGTGTAGCTGGCGAACACGCGCAGCTTGTCGCCGGCGTAGAAGGTATCCGCCATGCTGACGATGACCGGGCAGTCGGTTGAAGCCGCCGTCACATGGATCGGGATCGTCGTTAAGGCGTCCTTCTGCTCCGCGCCGAACTTGATCGCGAACACGCACACCTGATAATCGCCGCCGACCTCGCAGCGGGGCACCGTCAGCGGCACGCGGGTGGCGTTGCCGTCTTTGGCGCTCCTGACCCAGTGGCTGTCGGCGATCCAGGGATCGTCCTCAGTCGCGCCCGCGATGTACAGGCCGTACTGATCCGCGCCGATGTCGTCCACGTCGACGAACAGCCTGCCGTCGCGCGGCACCTGGTATACGCCGTTCACCGCCGTGTTGCAGTCGGCGGGGACGGTATAGGTCACGTCGGAGGCGATCGTATCATTGGTCACGACGTCGACCATGATGGGATCGCTGAAAACGGACTGCTCGTTCTCAAAATCGCCGTAGAGCGCTTCCGCGACGATATAGCGCGTGTAATGCGCGCCATCGGAAGTCATCGCCTTGATATAGGAGAAGCCGCCCTCGCCGTTTTCGTCGAGCCAGAAATCGGTGTATTCGTATCCTTCACCGGTCAGCGGAACGCCCAGCGGATACGCGTGGATGACGGCGGAATGCGCGCCGGGCGCGTTCACCGCAAAACTGACCCACCCGTTCAGCGGGGTGGTCACGTTGCCGCTGTTATCGACCTGAACGAAATCTTCAATATCATCAGCCGGCGACAGCACGGGCTTGACGGTGAATTCCTTCCGCCCGGTGGATTCGATCAGCTTGCCGTTGGCGCACGCGTCTACCCAGCAGGTATAAACGCCCACCTGGTTCAGCGTGTTGTCGCTGCCGCCGAGACGCGGGATCGTCAGAGAACAGCTGGTGTCCGAAGTCCACGTCCTGATCAGTTCTCCGTCGGGCTTCTGCCAATGGAAAAAGTAGGCGTCCGCGCCGTTCATCGCCATCCATTCGACGGTGTACTGGTTGGCGAAAAGCGCCGGGGAAGCGTCGGTCCTTACCACGATGTTGCCCTGCTGGACCTGCGTGGCGTCGTAACGCATCACGAGCTTCTGCCACGGGCTTTGAGCGTCCGCGCGGTAGAAGAACACGTCCACGTCGCCCTCTTCGGGCGCCAGCGACAGAGCGGTATAACCGCCCTGGCCGTCAGGACGCCACCAGGATCTGCTGAGCTGGACGATGTCCTCATCCGGATTGTTGGCTCCGAGATTGGTGCTCCAGCCGATCTCCGCGGAGTCCGAGTCCGTCTGCAGGCTCAGATAGTAATAATAGCATCCGCTGACCTCGCCGTTCTGCGGCACGGCGTTGGATACGGTGAGCGTGATCTCACCGTCCGCCGCCGCGGCGCAGACGACCAGAAACAGCGCGAGCATAGTCGCGAATGCAACCAGCCATCTCTTCATAGACTGTACCCTCTTTTCATTTTATTAAATTTGGTTAACATTTTGCAATTATGGCAATCTTCCAATCTAAATTATACGAAGACTGCATAAATCTGTCAATACTTTCCAGCGGTTTTTTTCGTGTTCCCGCCGCGCTTTCACGCGTTCTCCGCCGCGAAAAACCGTGAATAAAACAATCAGCCCGCGCATGTTGAATAATTAGCATTTTTTTAGCGCGGCAAATTCTGAAAAGAACGCGCCGGACGAAAAAACGGACGGAAAACGGGGCCCCGGCAATGCCGAAGCCCCGAAAAAACCGTTTTATAACCGAATCCCGGCCCGCTCATTCGCGCGCTTCGCCCGTGGGATTCACGTGGATCATGATATGCTTGACCGCGGGGAAGGCCTGCTCCACGTCGGCGTGCACCTGCTCGGCGATGGCGTGGGACTGGCTCAGGGTCATATCGCCGTTCATGGCGATCTCCATTTCGATGTACACGCGGCTGCCGAAGCGCCGGGTCAGGATCTGATCCACGTTTTCGACGCCCGCATGCTGCAGGGCGCAGGCGCGGATCCGTTCCTCTGTGGCGGCGTCGACGCTCTGGTCGACCATTTTGTTCACGGCGTCGCGGAAGATATCGTAGGCGGCCTTGCCGATCATCAGGCAGATGACCAGGCTTGCGACGGGATCGAGCACGGGCAGGCCGAGCCGCGCGCCGCCGATGCCGATCAGCGCGCCGATCGAGCTCAGCGCGTCGGAGCGGTGATGCCAGGCGTCGGCCATGAGCGCGGAGGAATTGACGGCGCGCGCCGCCGCGCGGGTATAATGATACATGCCCTCCTTGACCAGGATGGAGAGGACCGCCGCGCCCAGGGCCAGCGCGCCGGGAACGGCCAGCGGCGTTTCGCCGGAGGACACGATCTTGCGCAGGCCCTGCCAGCCGATGAGCAGGCCGGTGATCAGCAGCGTGACCGCCAGCACGATGGCCGCCACGCATTCCATGCGCTCGTGGCCGTAGGGATGCTCGCGGTCGGAGGCCTTCGACGCCGCGCGCATACCGATAATGACCACCACCGTGCTGAACACGTCGGAGGCCGAATGCAGGGCGTCGGACACCATCGCGCCGGAATGCGCGATCAGGCCGGCGAGGAGCTTGAGCACGGAGAGGATCAGGTTGACGGCGATCGTCACGCGGGAGACCCGCAGGGCGAGGCCGGAGGTTTGTTCCATAAGAGCACCGCCTTTCCTCCCGCGAAAAAAACCGCGGGGCAGCTGAATTGCACTGTCCCGCAGTCGATAGCGATCTGCTGCCGCGCGCGCGGCCCGGCTCCCGGGGGCCTGATCATGTTTTTTAATATTATACAGCAGCAACGCCGAAAATGCAAACGTCGGCCCGGAAATGTGGTATAATACAAAAAAACGCCGGATTTGCGCCGGTTGCAACCGCCGGTTGACAGATTTCCAGGCCCGGAATATGGCCTGCAACCGCTTTCGGGGCTACAATGGAGCCGCAAACAAACGAACGGAGGACGAACAGATGATACTTGCAGACAAGATCGCGGAGCTGAGAAAAAAGAACGGCTGGTCCCAGGAAGAGCTGGCCGAGAAGCTGGACGTGAGCCGTCAGGCGATATCCAAATGGGAAGGCGCGCAGTCCGTGCCGGATATGAACCGCATCCTGAAAATGTCCGAGATATTCGGCGTGAGCACCGACTGCCTGCTCAAGGACGATATGGCGCTGCAGCCCGCCGAAGCCTCGGACGCGGCCGGCGCGGAGGACGGGAAAACGTATCCCGTGTCCATGGAGGAGGCGTCGGGCTTCCTTTCCCACGCGGAGCGCTCCTCGCGCAGGATATCGCTTGGCGTGATGATGTGCGTGCTGTCCCCGATCCTGCTGATCCTGCTTTCGGCTTACCGGGAAGCGGGCGCGCTGGCGATGCGCGAGAGCGCGGCGCTGGGCTTGGGCCTGCTGGCGCTGATCCTGCTGGTGGGCGGGGCGGTGGCCCTGTTCGTCACGGTGGGCCTGACGGGACAGCGGTATGAATACATACAAAAGGAAGAAATCGATACCGCCTACGGCGTGGACGGCATCGTGAAGGACCGCCGGGAGAAGTTCCGCCCCACCTTTACGGCGCAGCTGGTGATCGGCATCGTGCTGTGCGTGCTTTCGGTCGTTCCGATCTTTGTGGCGATGATCTGCTTTGACGGACAGGATACGGCGTATGCCGCGGCGGTGGGCGCGCTGCTCGCGCTCGTGGCCGCAGGGTGCCTGCTGATCGTGCGCGTCTGCGTCGTGTGGGGCAGCTTCCAGGCGCTTTTGCAGGAGGGCGAATACACGCCCGAAAAGAAGGCCGAGAGCAAGCGCGTGGCGCCGGTCGCCGCGATCTACTGGGGCCTGGTCACCGCCGGCTTCCTCGCGGCCAGCTTTATCACGCGCTCCTGGGACAAGACCTGGATCGTCTGGCCGGTCGCGGGCGTCGCCTACGGCGCGCTGATCACGATCCTGGGCGCGATCCGGAACCGAAAGCAAAATTGAATTTTCTTTCGGATTACCCCTTGCAATTCCCGCGGAAATACTGTATAATCCTTAATTGGCACTTTCTTGCGCCGCGTGATGCCGCGGCGCCATATGTCCATGAGGAGGTGAAAGTAGTATGAACAAGTACGAACTGGTCTACGTCATCGACGCGGCTCTGGAGGATGAAGCCCGCAAGGCGGTCATCGATCGCTTCAACGGCATGATCGAGCAGAACGGCGGCAAGGTGACCAAGGTGGATGAATGGGGCAAGCGCCGTCTGGCCTATCCCATCAACTACAAGACCGAAGGCTACTATCTGCTGGTGAACTTCGAGTCCGAGGCTACCCTGCCCCGCGAGATCGAGCGCAACATGCAGATTGCCGAGAATGTCCTTCGTTACCTGATCGTGAAGGTGGAAGACAAGCGCAGCAACGTCAAGCCCCGTCCCGTGCGCACCGCGCCCGAGGCCGCCGAGGCTCCCGCTGCCGAAGCCGAAGCTCCCGCTGAAGCCGAAGCGCCCGAAGCGCCCGCTGACGCCGAGTAAGTCAAGGAGGGATACGAATGAATAAGGTGACCATTATTGGAAACCTGACACGCGATCCCGAATTGCGTTCCACCCGTGACGGCACTTCGGTATGCACGTTCACCGTGGCGGTCAACCGCCGCGGGCGCAGCGCGGAAGCCGGTCAGCCCGAGGCTGATTTCTTCCGTGTCACCGTCTGGCGCCAGCTGGGCGAAACCTGCGCCAAGTACCTGACCAAAGGCCGCAAGGTCTGCGTGATCGGCCCCGTCATTCTGGATACCTATACCGGAAACGACGGCGTGCAGCGCGCTAACCTGAGCGTGACGGCCGACGACGTGGAATTCCTGTCCCCCCGCGGCGAAGTGGGCGATGCGCCCGCCGCGCCCCGCGCACAGGCTCCCGCCCCCGCCGCGCCCCAGAGCAACGGCTTTGTGCAGGTGGACGACGACGAACTGCCCTTCTGATCAAAATAAGCGTAATAGGAGGATATCGATACCATGTCTGAAGATCGTGGCGAACGTAAAATGCGCCCCCGCGGCCGGAAGCCCCGCCGCAAGGTGTGCGATTTCTGCGTGAATAAGATCGCTTATATCGACTACAAGGACGTGAACCGCCTGCGCCGCTATATCAACGAGCGCGGCAAGATCATGCCCCGCCGTATGACCGGCACCTGCGCGAAGCATCAGCGCCAGCTGTCCGAGGCCATCAAGCGCGCCCGTGCCATCGCGCTGCTGCCCTACACCGTCGATTGAGCATTTCAAAACCAACACAAAAAAAGGGGGATGTTGCAGAAGCCAATCTGCAATATCCTCTTTGTTTACAGGTATATTGGTTCTCATAAAAGAACGAGCAACAGTGAATACCGGGAAATCAACCTTTTCCGCCCGGGAGTCCCGCAGGGACGAGAGGAAAAGGCGTTTCTCTCGATCAAATGGAGGATCCATTTGATCGATGGGGCTGTGCAACAGCCCCTCTTTTTTATTTGAATCTAACGAGGGGGCTGCGGCGCTTCGTGCAGCCATTTGCCGCTTTTCAGGCGCAGGTTCAGCGCGACGGCGCGCAGCAGCCATTCAAACACGAGGGCGATCCATACGCCGGGGACGCCCAGACCGACGGGAACGGTGAGGATATAGCCCAGGGCGCAGCGGCCCAGCAGGAGCGAGAGCACCGATACGGCGCTCGCGTACACGCTGTCGCCCGCTACGCGCAGCGTGATGGTTGGGATATTGCCGTCGCACCACAGCACGGGCAGGCTGAATACGCCGATGCTGAGCGCCGTATAGATGATGGCGGTCCCCTGCTCGCTCGCGCGGTAGAGCCTGAGCAGCAGCGGCAGCAGGGGATAGAGGACCAAAACGGTTGCGAGCAGCACGAACCTGCCGACGCGGATGAAATTGCGGCAGTAGGCGCGGGTCAGGTCATAGCGCCGCGCGCCGTAGCACTGGCCGCAGACCGTGCCGGCCAGGGCGGTCAGCGCGTTGGCCGTTGTATAATGCAGGTTGAGCAGCGAGTTCGCCACGGCGTGGGCGGCCAGATCGGTGGTGGTCAGATGAGCCAGGTACACCTGTACCAGCAGCATGCCGCCCTGCATCAGCAGCGCTTCGACCGCGAGCGGCATGCCCAGGGAGGCGATCTCCAGCGTGACGGCGGGCTTGAAGCGGAAGAAATGATGCGCGCGCACGCCGTACATATTATGGCGGAACAGCCAGAAAAGCGCCAGCAGCATGCCGATCGTCCGCGCGATGATATAGGAAAGGCCCGAACCTGAAACGCCCATGTTCAGGCCGTTGATGAACAGCAGGCTGAGCAGCAGATGCGCCAGATTGATCACGATGGTCAGCAGCAGGCTGGAGCGCGTATCGCCCAGACTGCGGAAAATGCAGAAAATGGCGTTGAACACCGAAAAGGGAATGAAGGAGACCGCCATCATGCGCATATACCGCACGGCGTAGGTGATCAGCAGCGGCTCCACGCGGGGATACAGCGCGCGCACGAGCGGCTCGGACAGCGCGAACAGAAGTACGCTGAGCGCCAGCGATACCGCGGCGCACAGGCCGGTCACCTCGCCGATGGCGCGGCGGATCTCCTGCGCGTCGCCGCTGCCCTTGGCCCGGGAGACCACGATCGCGCCGCCGCTGGCAAGCGAGGTGAACACCAGCGAGACCATGCCGTTCAGCGTGCCGACCATGGACACCGCCGCGATGGCCGCCTCGCCCACCGAGGAAACGAGGGCGGTGGAAAGCAGGCTGATAAAGCAGATGAAAAACTGATCGAGCGTCAGCGTGAAAAACATGCCGCGCAGTTCCTTGTAGCGGAATTGCTCGGTGGTCAGCATGCGTTCCAGGCGCGCGTTCAATGTGCTCATGATTCGTCTCCGCGGCAATGAGAATAAATGCGGGCTGTTCCCGCGCTATTGTATCGCGCCGCCTATCCCTTGTCAACAAAACCTGCGCGTTTTCCGCTTATTTTGCGGGGAAGGCTTGACAAAAGGCCGATTCTGCCGCAATATGGAATCACAAAAAAGCCGCCGGAGGAAGCGGCGCGTTTCTCATTCTTTATCAAAAGGAGACTGCCGATGCGTTTGATTTTCGTGCGTCACGGGGAACCCAATTACGAAATGGACTGCCTGACCCCGACCGGCCGCGAGCAGGCCGCCGCCGCGGCCAGGCGTCTGGCGGGCGAGGGGATCACGTCCGTGTATTCCTCCACCAACGGCCGCGCCCGCGAAACGGCGGAGTTTACGGCGAAGCCGCTGGGGCTGAGCGTTACGCAGCTCGATTATATGCATGAGATTTCCTGGGGCGGGCCGGGCATCCCCGAAAACGGGCATCCCTGGACGCTCAGCGATTGGCTGCTGGACCGCGAGGGCTTTGATTTTGCCGCGCGGGACTGGCAGCGGCATCCCTATTTCGCCGAAAACGCCGCCCTGCGCTATTATCGGATGATCGCCGGAAAGATCGACGGGTTCATGCTGGAGCACGGCTACCGGCACGAGGGCGGGCGCTATTTCTGCCGGGGCGGAAAAGATGAAACCGTGGCGCTGTTCGGCCACGGCGGCTCGGGCGCTTGCGCGCTTGCGCATCTGATGGCGCTGCCCTTCCCGTATATCGCGTCGGTGATGACCTTCGATTACACGTCGGTCAGCATCCTCGAATTCCCGGCGCGGGAAGGCGAGTATGTGCATCCCCGCCTCGCGCTCTTCAACGACGCCGCGCATATCCGCCGCCAGGGCGGCGCGCCCGCGCTGCAGCAGGTGTCCGAATAACAGCATTCTGATACTATTCTCAATCTAAAATCTTATCATCTTTGGGTGTCTTTTCCGTCTTGGCGTTGCTTCATTCCGGTCAACGTAGCGCTGCTACGCCTCC
>CACWLY010000046.1:14409-17761 GCA_902761825.1 uncultured Eubacteriales bacterium | reverse complement strand
CGATTGTAATCCGCAGGGGCCGAAGCGCCCGGAAAACAGTCCGGTGGACTGTTTTTAGCGAAGGCCGGGCGGCAGCCCAAGGCGTGTACGTCGCCGAGGAGCGGCTGAAAGCCGCTTCCTATATCAATTTCTGGCCGTAAAATGGGCGTTTTGCGCAGCAGAATGCCATTTTACAGGAAATTGATGTCCCATCGAAAGACTGCTTTAGCTGGCTTTCGATGGCAGCGTGTCGACTTTGTCGACACGCTGAGCCGGCTCCCGAAAGAGCCGGCTTTTCAGTGAACAATGTAGTTTTTTATTCTTCCGCGAAATCGGTATCCATGATGACTTGCAGTTCATAGTCCGGGAAAGCCTTCTGCACGTCGGCGACGACTTCTCTGTAAACAGCCCTGCGGTCCGCGGCGTCGAAGCTGACCACGATATCGAAGCGCATGGACTTCTGCTCCTTCAGCAGATAGAAACCGTGGATCTGCCGGACGTGCTCATGGGACAGGGCGATTTCACGCACGCTTTTCTCCGCCGCGATGACATCCGCGTCCTTTGTGTTCACCGAGTATACGCCGACGGCCGTCAGGATCACATGATGTTCATGTAGCACCTTCATGGTGATCTCCCGGATCAGCTGATCCAGCTGAGCCGCCGAACAGGTGTCCGGCACCTCGATATGGATGGAGCCGTTCCACGTATCGGGGCCGTAATTGTTCAATACAAGATCATACGCGCCCCGGACACCGGGAAAGCCTGTAACGGTCTCATGGATGGCTTTTGCAAGCTCCGCGTCATTCCGCTCGCCGAGAATCTGAGAAATCGTATCCCGCAGCATTCCGATGCCGGACTTGACGATCACAAGCGAGATAATAGCGCCGAGCCAGGCTTCCAGGGACACGTGAAAGATCAGAAAAATGCCCGCCGCGACCAGCGTGGACGCGGAGATGATGGAATCCAGCGTCGCGTCCTCGCCGGAATTGATCAGGGAATCCGAATTCACCCTGACGCCGACGCGCTTCACATAACGCCCCAGCAAAACCTTGACCACCACGGCAACGGCCACAATGATAAGAGAAACTGCATTATACGCCGGCGTCTCCGGGTGAATGATCTGCTTGACGGATTCCACGAACGAGGTGATACCGGCGTACAGCACGATCACGGAAATGATCATGGCGCTCAGGTATTCGATCCGGCCATATCCGAAGGGATGCTTTTTGTCCGGCTCCTTCCCGGCCAATTTCGTCCCGACGATGGTGATCAGCGAGCTGCCCGCGTCGGAAATGTTGTTGACAGCGTCCAGCACGATGGCGATGGAGTTGGTCATCAGGCCGATCACCGCCTTGAAACCGGCGAGGAACACATTGGCGATGATCCCGATAATGCTGGTTTTGACGATCGTTTTTTCGCGGGACGTTTCATTGCTGCGATTGCTTATGGGCATACGCTCACCCCACGATTTTCCTGGCGAACGCCGCGGCCGCCGTCAGGTCGTCCTGATTGGGGCGGCCTTTTTGAATGCCCTTGAACTCCCCCTTGCAGTGGAATTCACGTTCATCCATGGGAATGCCGACCCTGTCCGCCTCCGCCTTGACCTTCTTATAAGTCGAGTTCAGCATGGCGGCGGAACCGAAGTTGACGATTTTTCCCACTTTGCTTTTGTCGAGCGCTCTTACGAAATTCCGCACCTCCGGATCGATGCTGAAGGCGTAATAGGAATTCCCGAGGAACAGAACGTCCGCCCGCTCCGTGACGGGCGTGCTGATGGGCAGGGCTTCCACGCCAAGCGCTTCGGCGATTGCTTCCGCGAGGCGTTTGGTGTTGCCTGTTTTTGTGTAATATCTTACGGCGACCTTCATGACCGTATTCTCCCTTCTGTCGGATTGCTTTTTAACAGGATTGTCCGCCCGTTACAGCGCCGCTTCGACGGCGGCCCGCACTTCGCTCATGTCAACGGTCGGCTCGAAGCGGGCGACGACCTTGCCCTCCCGGTCGATCAGGAACTTCGTGAAGTTCCAGCCGATGTAGGTTTTCTCGCCATATTTCTTATTGTTCATGGCCGCGAACTTGTTCAGCGCCGCGCTTTTGAGTCCCTTGCCGAAGCCTTCAAAGGGCTTTTCGGAGGCAAGAAACGCGAACAGCGGGTCGGCGGTCTCGCCGTTTACGTCGATCTTCGCGAACTGCGGGAACTCCGTGCCGAATTTCAGCGTGCAGAACTCGTGGATCTCGTCGTCGCTGCCCGGGGCCTGGCCGGCGAACTGATTGCAGGGAAAGTCCAGAATCTCCAAACCGCGATCCCGCAGGTCCTTGTACATCGCTTCGAGCGGATCATAATGCGGGGTAAAGCCGCAGCCGGTGGCCGTATTGACGATCAAAAGGACTTTGCCCTGATACGCTGACAAACTGACTTCCTGCCCCTGCCTGTCCTTCACCGTGAAATCATAGACCGTTTTCATTCTGATTCTCCTCCGTTTTCTTGTTCTTTTGGTTTTCCAGCAGTTCATAAAGCAAAGAATACAGCATCCGCGCCTTTTCCGGCGGCAGATCGATGCAGCCTGCCACGTGGCGAGGAACATCCTTCGCCTTTTCCCGCAGCGCCCTTCCCGCTTCCGTCAGCGTGATCTCAACGATGCGGTCGTCCCTGCGGCACCGGCGTCTCTCCACATAGCCCGCCTGCTCCATCTTTTTCAGCAGGGGAGAGAGCGTCCCGTTGTCCAGCATCAGCTTTTCGCCGATCTCGGTGACTGATATCCCGTCCTTTTCCCACAGAACCAGAAAGACGATGTACTGCGTGTAGGTCAGTCCTAGCGGCTTCAGCCAGGGCGTGTAAAGCCCCGTCACATGCCTTGCCGCGGCATAAAGCGGAAAGCACAGCTGATTGGCCAGCTTCATCGCCTCGCGATCATCGTAATCCATGGCTCCTCCTTTCAATACATTTGGTACAAACATATTTTATCATATACATTAAGACGCGTCAAGACTCCTTGCGAAAAAAACTGTGCAAAAACTCCGGGGACTGAGACAGCTTGCCCTTATGCTCGCACAGGACACAACAGCGACATGGAGCAGTTGGAAACAATTGAAAGACTATAAAGAAAAAGACCCCTGGAAAAGGGCCTTTTTCTTTGGTGGGACCAGCAGAACTCGAATCTACGGTCTCGCTGCGCTCGGTCAGCTTCGGAATAGTCGCGCGTCTGCGCTGCCGCTTGCCGCGCTCGTTTCCTCAGCCGGCCTGCGCCTCGCTTTATCGCCCACTGGGCGCGCTCGGCTTCGGTCTCGCTGCGCTCGGTCAGCTTCGGAATAGTCGCGCGTCTGCGCTGTCGCTTGCCGCGCTCGTTTCCTCAGCCGGCCTGCGCCTCGCTTT
>CACWLY010000046.1:0-14372 GCA_902761825.1 uncultured Eubacteriales bacterium | reverse complement strand
CTTCGGCCCCTCCACGATCGTGTCGGCCGCAGATTCGATTTCTGCCGCTTTCACCAAAGAAAAAGGCCCCTGGAAAAGGGCCTTTTCTTTGGTGGGACCAGTAGAACTCGAATCTACGACCTCCACGATGTCAAGCAAACCAAAGTTAACAAAAATATATTAAAAATACAGTGGCTTTCCTCTTTTGTCTGTGCGGTTAAAACGCAGAGCACAGGGAGGAAAAGCACAATGAACACCCACGAAGCCAACGGAACCAACGAGATCACCATGACCGAGATCGTCACCCGGAATGAAAGCATGCTGCGGGGGATCGTCACCGCGTTCATGCGGAAGGTAAGCAACGCCAGCCGGGGCGGCATGATCGACCGCGAGGATATGTTGCAGGAAGCCCGGTATGCTTTTATCATCGAGGTCAGGCAGTACGGCGAGACGGTAGCGGTCACGCACAGGCGGTCAATATGGCATGCCCTGTACGAAGCAGCGAGAAGGGCTTTACCTGTAAAGGTATCCTACGGCGCGTATCGGAAAGACAGGCGGCAAGCAATGCTCATCGAGGAATGGGACGGCGACAACGAAGAACACCAGCAGGCCGGAAGGATCGACGCGGCATTCGGCGCAATGACCGTAAGAATGGCGCTGGAGGTGATGAACGAGCAGGAACGGGAGATTGTAAGGCTACGGCTGAAGGGGCTGAGCCAGCGGGAAATTGGCCTTAGAATCGGCCTGAACGATGTGCAGATGTGCCGAGCCATGAAGCAGATAAGGCGACAGTTTGAGCGGAAACAATGACAGCCTGCGCGGCCTTGCGAGACAAACGTGGGGCCGTGCTTTATACTGTTATCAAGAAAGGAGGCGCAAGCAATGATTCTTGTTGTACTCATCGTAATAACAATGTTTGCAGTAGCCGCCGCGTTCATTGCTTATTTTGTTTACAAGGCGATTCGCTTCTTCCGCATACACAGCTTGCCGGTTTATTCCATGAAAGGATATTTGAGCGTTGGAGGCGTTGATTACGCAACCGGGCACTTCAACAGCTATTCGGTAGACAGCGAAGGAAAAACCTATACGCATATTGGGGCGGGCGAAGAATATCATGTTCCGACAGGTTACACGCTGAGTTTATACCCCGGCGATAAGCGTTCATGGATTACCAGCGTCCCAATCACTCTGCGTTCAATGCCGGGAAGATACAGTATCCTGAAAATACCGTTTGGATACGGTACAGTCTATTACTGCGAGGATAAAGACGGAAGCAAGTATTATGTCAGCAATACGCTTGACGTATGAGTATCAAAACAAACCATCAAATAAAATGTATCAAAAGTATTGACAAATAACCCTTGCATGGCTTATAATCAAAGTATCATAACTAATGATCGTCAGTTGTGATACTGAGATTGGAGGATGAAACCATGTGCAGGGTGTACGGCTACGCGAGAATCAGCACGAAAAAACAGAGCATCGAACGGCAGATAAGGAACATTGAAGCCGCTTTCCCCGGCGCGATCATCGTACAGGAAGCGTACACGGGAACGAAGTTTGACGGGCGGGAAAAGTTTGACCGCATGTGCAAGCAGGTGAAACCCGGCGATACAATCGTCTTTGATTCGGTATCCCGCATGAGCAGGAACGCGGAGGAAGGCTTCACGCAGTATCAGGCATTCTTCAATCAGGGCGTCGAGCTTGTGTTCCTGAAAGAGCCGCAAATCAACACGGCAACCTATAAGGCGGCTATCGAGAAGAAGGTTGATGCGGTCAGCACGGGCGACGAAGCGGCGGACGAACTGACGGCGGGCATCATGGCGGCGGTGAACAAGTACATGATGCGCCTTGCAGAGAAGCAAATCATGCTCGCGTTCGAGCAGGCCGAAAAGGAAGTGCAAGACCTTCACCAGCGGACGCGCGAAGGCATCGAGACGGCAAGGCTTGCCGGAAAGCAAATCGGCGCTGTACCCGGTAAAAAGCTGAACGTGAAGAAGGCGACGCCAGCCAAGGAAACAATCAGGAAGCACAGCAAAGACTTTGACGGCACGCTGAACGACATAGCGTGCATGAAGCTGACAGGGCTTGCGAGAAACACGTACTACAAATACAAGCGGGAACTGAAAGCGGAGCAGGGGGAACGATAAGTCCCCTGCTTTTTTGTTGTCCTTTTACGTTCAGAAGCTATATGCATAACAAGCATTCCTGTACCCCTGCCGCTCGTACATCCATTGTTTGGCGGCGGGCGATAAGGCCGCGCCTTTTCTTTTTATGCCCGATTTTGTACACAGCTTGTGGAGCAAAAAGAGGATGACCCCCGAGGGCAGGGCATTGCTCATCCTCCAGCAGACCACGGAAAACATGCACAAGCTGCGAGGAGAACAGCAGGCGCACAGCTATGCTGCCGATACCCATACCGAATGAACGTAAAAGGCGGCGAGAGAGAAACGCATACAATGGATATATACAATGTTTAACATAATATTATTCAATGTATAACAAATCCGACGGATAATTAACAGCTATTTGGATTAGTTAATATAAACAAAATACAATATATATATTTGTTCATTACAAACAAATATCGAAAAAATTGCTGTCGAATGTAAATACGGCGAACTTATGTTCCCATTATATCTGAACGCGGTCAAGAACTGCGTGCAAAAAACTGAACAAAGGAGCTTACAGCATGATTCTATCAGACCGACTTTGTGTGCGGTGTGGGGCGGCGTATACCCCCACGGGTGCACGCGACAAGTATTGTGACCTATGCCGAGCAATAGCCTACGAGGAAAAGCGGCAGGAACGGGAAGAACGACGCCAGGAACGCCAGCGGCAAGAGCGACGGCGCGTGATGGAGGCGCGGGCACGCGATCATGGGCAATATTGAAATTCTTATGATGTTGGATGCTGAGGAATACCCTGCGCTATATAAGAAGCTGCATGCTTACGGCGGGGCAATGTTGGCGAAGCTGTCCAACGTTATCACCACTTTTCAAGGCAGAGAACCGGCATACACAGACCGCACAGGCAGAAAATGGTATTTTTCTTCGTTCAGGTTTTGGGTGGGGGCCTATGGCGGGAGCCTTTCAACGTGGAGTGATATTATCCACTATTCGGCGGCTGTCCATCTGCTGGAAATAGTGAAACCCACAAAGAAATCAATACCCGCGCCGATGCGTAAAGCATGGAAAACTGCCAAAGGAAAAGGCCAGCAGGCTGAACTGTTCTATCATGTACCGCCCTATTCTCTTGATGTGCTCAGCGCGGCAGAGCATGAAATCAGACTATTGAATGAACAGGGAATCAACCGCTCAGGCTTCACGAAGGCGGCGGCTATTCTGGCAGTTGGGCAAGACGCTGCAAATCATGTATTCATCGACGGGCGACGGATGTCAGCGAAAGAGAAAGCAACCGAGCGCGAATTGATAAAAGCGATCAAGGCGGGCATCATTCGACGCGGCTATATCACAAAAGAAGCTGCGATGCGTGCAGCGCGTGTCCAACTTGTCAGCAGGAAGCGCAGAATGAAAAAGGCTGAGGCTGTCAGCAGGATCAACCGTATTTGGAAAAGTCGAAACAAACACATTTTATCCGATGCGGAAGCGGTATATCACAGGCCGAGCAAAGAAGAAAAGGCGCGCTTCGGGCTGGATTGCGACGGCTGGATTATTACGGCAAAACAGAATGCACCTGTACAGATACCTAAACGGTATCATCCTTATTGTTACAGCTTTGTTACACAGGAGGAAACACATTGACGAACACCCCAACCCCCGACTATAATATCACCATAACCCCGACCATGAAGATCATGCTGAGAGAAGCCGCCGAGCAGGGAGCGAGGGCGGCAATCAGCGAGATCATGAAGAGCGGGATGAACCTTGACAAAACCAAACAGACGAACGAGGAAAGGCCATTGTCGGAAAGGGATAACGACATGGCACGAATCAAACAGTGCGTCACGCTTCCAACGGGGGAAGCAATATGGTGTACAGGGGAGAGCATCGGCGATATGCTGTCGAATCTTCTGTCACGTCTATCAATGAATCCTCCAGCAGCGAAGAAACCGGCCCCCACGCTGAGAGCCTTTGTTGATACGGTGTATCGCCCCAACTTTATAAAAGGATTGGCGGCAACCACTTGCGCCAACTATGAAACATATCTCGCGCAGTACATCTTGCCATTTATGGGAGATATGCGAATGGATGAAATCACGGTTGGCACCATGCAAGCCTTTTATGATTGGATGGCATTAGGCAGGGAGCGCACGTTGAATTGTAAATCAATCGACCGCGTCGGAGGATTGGCAGGCCGTATCTTTGCAGTGGCGAAAGCCCAGCGCCTGATTGGCGATACACCATATCAAAAAATCCTCCTGAGAAACAAAGGAAGGAAGGCAGGGCATCATCAATCCCTGCCCGACGAAGAAGTTGACCGTATCAAACGGGCAATTCCTACGCTGGAGGATGAACGTCAGCGGCTTTATATGGGCTTGCTTGTCTATACCGGGATGCGCCGGGAAGAAATTTTGGGCGTACGGTGGGAGACGATCAACCTTCAAGCGGGCTATGGCGAAATCGAAAAGGTTGTTGTGTATCCTGCAAACCGCGTTGCGACAGTAAAGGATAACCCGAAAACCGAATCGTCGGAGCGAATTTTTATCATTCCCCGGCCATTGCGTGAAATCCTTGAACCCTGCAAACGGGAAAGCGGTTTTGTTATTCACGGCAGAACCCCGGAAGAACCAGCCGCGCACAAAACTATGCAACGGACATACACGAGAGCTTTCAGGCTATTGGGGATTAACGGAAGATTTGATAATCACGATTGGCGGGCAACCTATGCGATACAGCTAAAGGATGCAGGATTGACCAGCGCCCAAGGCGCAGACGTGATGGGACATGCCGATACAAGAATGTTCGATACCGTCTATGCCCCGGCAAGGAAACAAAGCATTTTGAAGCATAAAGATGCAGTTGAAAAGATAAATGCCGCCTATGTTTGTGACACGCAGTGAAACAAGCAAACGCTGAAACCCATTGAAAAATAAAGGGAAATCAAGCGACGGTGTGACAGCGCTTGTGACACTGGATAATGTATAGCAATATACAGAGCGTCACGTTGAAATCGGAAAAAGAAAAACCCCTTGAAAATCAAGGAGTTTTCTTTGGTGGGACCAGTAGAACTCGAATCTACGACCTCCACGATGTCAACGTGGCGCTCTAACCAACTGAGCTATGATCCCATGCTCGCTCAAGAGCAGAGATACTATACCATATTTCCGGGAAGATTGCAAGCGATAATTGCAAATTTTTCATTTTTTTATTATACTGCTGTATGAAAGGCGAACCGCGCGGCGAGAACCGGAAGGCGGGGGAAGCCCCGGATCGGGGGATTTGCAAGCTTTCGCGTTCGGGAACCGGATGGGCGCGGAGAAGCCGGGAGGAGCATATGAAAAACAGAAGGATGCGGGCGGCGCTGCTGTCGATGCTGCTGATCATCGGCGTCAATACGGCCGCGGCGGACGGCTATCGCGTGGCGGACGGAAACAGGGAAAACGCCGCCGCGCTGCTGACCGATCTGGTCCGGGCGTACGAGACGCCTTCGGCGGACGACGCGTCGCGGATAGACGCCGATCTGGAGAAAATCCGCGCGTGCAGCGAGGCGGATTATGAAATAGCCGCGGCCATCGCGGAGCATTGGCGGTCCGTTTATCTGGACCCGGGATACACCCTGTACATGTACGGCGGGGAAGAACGCGCCGATCCGGAACAGATGGGGCTGCTGAGCGGCGAAAATCACGCGATCGTCGTGCTGGGATACGAGCTGAAAAACGGCGAAATGACCGAAGAACTGATCGGACGCTGCAAGGCCGCGGCGGCGCTGGCCCGGGCGCTCCCGGAAGCGATCCTCGTTTGCTCGGGCGGCGCGACCGGAAGCCATAACCCCGAAAAGCATACCGAAGCCGGGCTGATGAAGCAGTACCTGAAAAAGCAGTGCGGCATCGCTTCATCGAGAATCTTTATCGACGAGCAGGCGCGCGACACGATCGACAACGCCGTGAACGCCTACGCCATCCTGCGGCGGCAGGGCGTTCAGAGCGTCACCATCGTCACCTCCGGCTATCATCAGCGCTGGGGACAGGCGATCTATCATGCGGTCGGCGCTCTGTACCGGCAAAAAACCGGCTATTCGGTGACGATAAAGGGCAATTACTGTTTTGATATTCCGCCCGAGTATCCCTCTTTCATTCAGGACGACCGCGTCGCGGCGGAGCAGCTCGGGGAATTTCTGGGGATTCCCGCGAAAAAGCTGGAAGGGATCGGGAAATAAGCGGCCGGCGCGGTTTGCCTGCCGGGACAGACGAAAGGGGAGCGGCCATGAAAAACGCTGTGCTTGAACTGATCCGTCGCGGGGACGAACGGACGCTGGACGAATGGCTGCGCGATGGGCGCATAGCGGCGGTACCTGAAAGTGAAACGGCGGAATTCGGACGCCTGGCCGCGCGGCTGGGGCGCTGCGGCATGCTGCGCAGGCTGTGCGAGGCCTGCCACGGCATGAGCTTCGCGCCCGCGGAGGATGGCCGCACGCTGCTGCACGAGGCGGCCTTGTCCGGCAGCGCGGAAACCATTCGCTTCGCGGCGGAGGTACTGGGCTATGATCCCCTTCAGGGGGATGACAGGGGAATTACGCCCATGGAGCTGGCGGCGGGCGAGGAGGCGAAGAAAACGCTGGAGGAGCTCGCGGGCGTAAAGCTATCGGACTGCTACCGGAATCCCGTGATGCGCGGCTTCCGTCCCGATCCCTCCATCCTGCGGCACGGGGAATATTATTACATCATCAATTCCTCCTTCGCCATGCTGCCCGCCCTGCCGATCAGCCGGTCAAAGGATCTGGTGCACTGGGAGGACGTCGGCGCTGTTTTTACCGACCCTGAGACGGCCGCGCTGACGGGCGTTCCCGGCGGATACGGCTATTGGGCGCCCGATCTTTCCCACTATGAGGGCCGTTTCTGGGCGGTGGCTACGCTCAGGCTGCCGGAGTATCCCTTCCGGCTGCAGATGATCACGTCGGCCGAACGCGTGGAAGGCCCCTGGGACGCGCCGCGCTTCCTGCCGATCGACGGCATCGATCCGTCCCTGTTCACCGATGACGACGGGCGGCGCTATATGGCGGTCAATCCCGGCGTCAGGATCGTGGAAATCAGCAAAACGGGCGATATGATCGGCACGCCGCGGCTGATCTGGCAGGGCGTCAACCGGCGCAAAAGCGAAGGCCCGCATATCCTGAAAAAAGACGGATGGTATTATATCATTCAGGCCGAGGGCGGCACCGGCAGCGGGCATATGATCACCTGCTCCCGCGCCCGCGCGCTGTACGGGCCGTACACGGCCTGCCCGTTCAATCCCATCCTGGGGGCGAAGCGGGATTCGGCCTATATCGGCCGCGGCGGCCACGGAAAGCCGGTGCGGCTGCATGACGGGCGCTGGGCGATTCCCTATCTTTGCGGCAGGCGTGTGGAGGGGAAAACGCTCATGGGCAGGGAGACGGCGCTTGATCCGATCACGTGGACGGCGGACGGCTGGCCCATGATCAACGATCTCAAAGGGCCTTCCTGCCTGCAGAAAAAGCCGCTGCCCGACGCGCCCGTGAACGCGGCCGAACCCTGGATCTGTCCGCGCGCGGATTACCGGACGTTCGCGCGCTTCGGGGATCGGCAGATCGCGCTGGAGGCCGGACGCGAGCTGCATCATATGGCGGAAGCGCGTCTGCTGCTGCACAGGCAGCGGGAAGAGAATATTTTCCAGCAGGCGCAGGCCGACGTGAGCGGCCTTCACGACGGCGGCATGGCGGGCCTGGTCGGCTATTACGATGAAAACAGCTATTATTTCCTTGCCCTTCGCCGCGCGGGGAACGCGGGCGAAATCGTGCTGATCCAGCATGTCGGAACGGAAACCGAGGAGGAAACGCTGGGCGCGGTCGGCGGATTGCAGGCGACGCTCCGGATCGCCGGGACCGGCCTCAGCCGCCGCGCCTGCTGCGAGGATTGCGGCGCAGGGCGTGATTTCCGCGTGGAATACCTGACCGACGAGGGCTATCGCGGAGGAAAACGCTTTACCGGCGCGACGCTCGGGCTTGCCGCCGTGGGCGAAGGGACGGCCTTTTTCCGCGCGTATGAGGAAAAAATGACCGATCATCGGCAGACGCCGTGAACGCAAAAAAAGAAGCAGCGCCGGAGGAGAACTCCGACGCTGTGTTTTTTGGGATCGTATCAGGCTTCCGCTTTTTCAAGCGCTTTTTTGAACTGCGTTTCGTAGAGCTCGGTGTAAACGCCGCCGGCTTTGACCAGATCGGCGTGCACGCCGCGCTCGACGATGCGGCCGTCCTTGACCACCAGGATCTCGTCGGCGGCCAGGATAGTGCTGAGCCGGTGCGCGATCAGGATGCTGGTGCGGCTCTGGATGATCGGCTCGATCGCTTCCTGGATCCTGGCTTCGCTGATGGAATCCAGCGCGCTGGTGGCCTCGTCGAAGATCAGCAGGGCGGGGTCCTTGAGCAGCACGCGCGCGATGGACAGGCGCTGCTTTTCTCCGCCTGACAGCTTGAGCCCGCGGTTGCCCACCATGGCGTCCAGCCCGTCCTCCTGCTTTTGGACGAATTCGTAAATATTGGCTTTTTTGCAGGCTTCGATCAGCTCGTCCTCGGTGGCGTCGGGCCTGGCGTACAGCAGGTTTTCCCGGATCGTGCCGTTGAACAGATACGTTTCCTGGCTGACGATACCCACATTGCGCCGCAGGAAGGAAAGATCGAGCTTTTTCACGTCATAGTCGCCGAAGAAAACCGCGCCCTCCTGGCAGTCGTACAATCGGGGGATCAGGTTGATGATCGTGCTCTTGCCCGATCCGCTGGGCCCGACGATGGCTATGCTGCGACCGGCCTTCAGGGAAAAGCTGACGTCGTGCAGGATCTTGCGCTCGGGCTCGTAGCCGAAACCGACGTGATCAAACCGCACGCTGCCGTCGGCGGAATCGGGCGTGACCGCGTCGGGCGCGTTTTCGATCTCTACCGGCAGGTCGTAGTATTCAAAGATGCGGGTGAACATGGCCATGCTGCGGATCCATTCCACCTGGATGTTGAGCAGCGAGTTCACCGGCCCGTAAAGGCGGCTCAGCAGCGCGACCATCACCGTGATATCGCCCACGCTGATGTTGCGGTCGTATTTCATCATCAGGATTCCGCCCACCAGGTACAGCGCCATGGGGCCGATGCTGGAAAAGGTCTGGATGATCATAAAAAACCAGCGTCCGGCCATGCTTTCCCGGATGTTGAGTTTGATCATGCGCTCGTTGGCGGATTTATAGCGCTCGTACTCCGCCTTTTCCTTGCCGAACAGCTTGACCAGCAGTTGGCCGCTGACCGAAAGCGTCTCGTTCAGGATGCCGTTCACTTCGTCGCTGCATTCCTGGCTTTCGCGGGTCAGGCTCCAGCGCGTCTTGCCCGCGCTGCGGGTGGGAATGACGAACAGCGGCACTACCAGCACGCCGATGGTGGCAAGCACCCAGTTTTGCCGGTACATGATCACCAATGCGGCGATCAGCGTGATCGCGTTGGAAAGGATGGAGGAAAAAGTGCTGGTGATAACGCGCTCCACGCCGCTGATGTCGCTTGTCATGCGGGTGATGATATCGCCCTGATTGTTTGCGGTAAAAAAGCGCTGGCTCATCTTCTGCAGATGCGCGTACATTTTGTTGCGCATGTCGAAGGAAATATGCTGAGCGATCCAGGTGTTCAGGTAGTTCTGCCCCACGCCGATCAGGCTGCTGAGCAGCGTAACGCCCAGGGAGAGCAGGATCAGCCTGACCAGCGCCGGCAGGCTGCGGCCGATCAGGCCCTCGTCGATGATCCGTCCGGTCAGGACGCTGGGGTATAGGGCGAGCAGGCTGCTGGCGGCGATGGCCGTCAGGATCAGCGCAAGCTGCTTCCAATAGGGGATCAGATAGGAAAATACGCGCTTCAAAAGCGAGCCGGTCACCTTCGGCCGGTTGGCTTTTTCCTCTTCCGTCAGAAATCCGCGGCCCATCGGCCCGCCGCGCATGGACATGGACGATTCCTCCTTTGCGTATGCTCTGTAAAATTATAAAGAAATTGCCGGATGCGATCAAGCATCTTTTTTTATTTTTCTTTCAGGTTGTTTTAAGGTTCCTGCTTTAGGATGAACACTGTCGGGAGGTGAGAGCGATGGAAGCTCAGATGACGTTCAAGCGCTACGAGGTCAAGTATATTTTGACCCGCAGCCAGCGGGACCGGCTGACAGAAGCGATGAAAGGACACTTGGCGCTGGACATGTACGGGCGCAATACGATACGCAACATTTATTTCGACACCGACAGCTACCGGCTCGTGCGGGATTCGATCGAGAAACCGCTTTACAAGGAAAAGCTGCGCGTGCGCAGCTACCGGAAGGCGGAGGGCGACAGCGCGGTGTTTGTGGAGCTCAAAAAGAAGTATGAATCGGTGGTGTACAAGCGCCGCCTGTCGCTCCCTCACCGGCTGGCCATGAACGCCCTGGAGACGGGAAGGCCGCTGCCGGCGGACGGCCAGATCGCCCGCGAGATCGAAGCCTTCCGCGCCTTTTACGGCGATACGCTCCGGCCCGCCATGCTGCTGTGCTATGAGCGCGAGGCGTACGCCCCGGTGGACGGGGACGATTTCCGCCTGACGCTGGATGAAAACATCCGCTGGCGCACCGACGATATCGATCTGTCCGGCAGCGCGGTGGGAAGCATGATCCTGCCGCGGGACGCGGTGCTGATGGAGCTGAAAAGCCCGGGCGGCTATCCGATGTGGATGGTCCGGTTCCTGTCGGAGAATCAGATCTATAAAACCAGTTTTTCAAAGTACGGCGTCGCGTATCGGCAGATGACGGCGCAAAGAAAAGAGGGGGGCGTCCTGTATGCTTGAGAGTATTTTCCGGGGAATCTTCGATTCCGCATCCGTTTCCGTGATTACCGCGGACTGTTTCCTGCTTTGCCTCGGCGTGTCGCTCGCGATCGGCGGGCTGATCGCGCTGACGGCTTCCCGCCGCACGGGCTATACCGTCAGCTTCCGGGTTTCGCTCCTGGTGCTGCCTGCGCTCAGCTGCATGGTGATCATGATGGTCAACGGCAACGTCGGCGCGGGCGTCGCCACGGCGGGCGCGTTCAGCCTGGTGCGCTTCCGCAGCGCGGCGGGCACCGCGAAGGAGATCGCGCTGATCTTCCTGGCGATGGTGGCGGGCCTGATCGCCGGCATGGGGTATCTGGCGTACGCCACGCTGTTCGCTGTGATCCTGTGCGCGGTGCTGCTCGTTTCCGGCGCTGCCGATCCCGCGTCCCGCGGGCTGGTCAAGGAACTGCGCGTCACGATCCCCGAAAACCTGAACTACGACGGCGTGTTTGACGGCCTGCTGAACCGTTACTGCTCCAAATGGCGGCTTGAACAGGTCAAGACCGCCAACATGGGCAGCATGTTCAAATTGCGCTACGCCGTGACCCTGCGCTGCGGCGCCGATGAAAAAGAAATGATCGACCAGCTGCGCTGCCATAACGGCAATCTGGAAATCAGCCTGTGCCGGGCGGCGGACACGGCCTCTGAACTGTGACCGAACGGAAAACGAGGAGGGAAAAACCATGAAAAAGTTATTGACCATATTGCTTATCGCGGCTATGATGCTCAGCACCTGCACGGTGTTCGCGCTGACCGACGCTTCGGCCGAAACTGCGTCTGTCGATATTTCCGAATATTTCAGCAAACGCGATCTGTCCGGCGAGTGGGACGAAAATAAAGCGGTGTACGTCGATCTGAACGGCCAAAGCGGCCTTGATATCACCGAAGCCGGAACCTACGTGCTGTCGGGCTCCATGAACGGGACGGTCACGGTCAGTGCCGGAGACAGCGACAAAGTGCAGCTCGTGCTGAACGGCGTTGATATCACGGCGGCTTATGCCGCGGCGATCTGTGTGGAAAACGCCGATAAAACGTTCATTACCCTGGCGGAAGGCAGCGAAAACAGGCTGACCGTGAGCGCGCTGGACGAAGCGGCCGAAATAGACGCCGCGATCTTCTCCCGGGACGATATCACCCTGAACGGCAGCGGAAGCCTGACGATCGTATCGGCCGGGCACGGCATCGTCGGCAAGGACGATCTGAAAATCACCGGCGGCACGTACAATATAACCGCCGAAGGCCGTGGGATCGACGCGAACGACAGCGTGCGCATCGCGGGCGGCGATATCACGGTCGTATCGGAAAAGGACGCGATCCGCGCGAAGAGCGATGAGAGCGACAAAGGCTATCTGCTGATCACCGGCGGCGTTTTCAGCCTCACCGTGGGCGGCGGCGCGGACAACGGCGAAACGCATACCGACGACATGATGCGTTCCTTCCGAGGCGGCTGGGGCCAGACCGTGACAGCGGACGACGGCGCGGCGAGCGGCAAGGGCCTGAAGGCCAGCGGGAAAATCATTATTCTGGACGGCGATATCACCATGGACGCGGCGGACGACGCCCTGCACGCCGACGGCGACCTGACGGTTTACGGCGGAACCCTGCGCGTCCGGAGCGGCGACGACGGCCTGCATGCCGGCAGCGCCCTGACCGTGAACGGCGGCGTCATTGCCGTCAGCCAGAGCTATGAGGGCCTCGAAGCGGCGGCCGTCACGATCAACGGCGGCGATATTACCGTGACCGCTTCGGACGACGGCGTCAATTCTTCGGGCGGCAATGATCAGAGCGGCTACTGGAGAAACGATATGTTCGCCTCGGACGGCTCCAGCATCACCGTCAACGGCGGCACGCTGTATATCAACGCGCAGGGCGACGGCATCGACTCCAACGGCGATCTGTATGTGAACGGCGGCGCGATCGTGGTATCCGGACCGACCAACAGCGGCAACGGCGCGCTGGACTACAACGGCAGCGCGGTGATCACCGGCGGCACGGTCATCGCGGCGGGCGCTGCGGGCATGGCGGAGAATTTCGGCTCGTCCTCCACGCAGGTAACGTTTATGACCAGCCTGAACGGCAGCGCGGGAACTATCGTCGTATCCGACGCGGCAGGCAATGCGCTGCTCAGCGGCACGGTCGAAAAGAGCTTCCAGTGCCTGGTCGTCAGCAGCCCCGATCTGAAGGTAGGCGAAACCTATACTGTTTCCTGCGGCGGCAGCTCCGTCCAGGTAACGCCAAGCGCCGTCGTTTCCGGCGGCGGGACGGGCATGGGCGGCTTCGGCGGCGGCTGGCAGAACGGCGGGGAAAGCTATGGACAGATCCCCAATGATATCGGTCAGACGCAGTGGAACGACAGAGGCGGCCACGGATGGCATCGCTGATAGGAAAACGACGGAAGGAAAACGCTCAGGGCCGGGCAGACCCTGAGCGCTCTCCTTTTTTGTTTGCGATGACAGGATTCCTATTTGACGTTCCGCGGTTTTCACGGTATAATAAAAACACAAAGCCTTCCAAGAAGGAGGAGAATGAATATGAGAATCATTACCATCAGCCGCGAGTTCGGCAGCGGCGGACGCGAGCTGGGCAAGCGCCTGGCCGATCTGCTCGGGTTTGATTATTATGATCGGGAAATAATCACCTCCATTGCCCAGGCGCGGGGACTGGATGAAAATTATGTGGAAAAAACGCTTGAAACCGGCGTGTGGCAGCGCTTTCCGCTGACCTTCCACAATTCCTTCGGCGGCGACGGCATGATGCAGTCCGCCCAGGTCGGGCTTTTGCAGGAGCAGACCCGCGTGGTGGAGGAGCTTGCGCGTTCGGGAAAGGATTTCGTGATCGTCGGACGCAATGCAGACGTGCTGCTGGCCGAGTTTAAGCCGTTCACGGTGTTTGTGTGCGCGGATATGGACAGCAAAGTGCGGCGCTGCATGGAGCGAGCCCCTGAAAACGAGCAGCTTTCCTATAAGGAGATCGAGCAGAACATCAAACGCATCGATAAAAACCGCAGGCAGACCTATGAAATGATCACCGGGCGCAGGTGGGGTCAGGCCGACAATTACCACATCACGGTCAATACCGGCTCCTGGAGCGTGAAGGAGATCGCGCCTGCCGTGGCGGCTTTTGCCCGCCGCTGGTTTGAGCGCTGCGAGCAGCAGGAGGAAAAGACCGGGGGAGAGGGCTGAGCTCTCCGCGTATGCCGTTTCACAGCCGACGGATGGCCCGGAAAAACAAGGGGCTGTTGCACAGCCCCATCGATCAAATGGATCCTCCATTTGATCGGGAGAAACGCCTTTTCCCCTCGCCCCTGCGGGACTCCCGGGCGGAAAAGGCGCAAGGAAAGCATTTTTGCTCTCGCAGGGCATGCTCTGCTTCGCAAAAATGCTCCTCGCACCGCACAGGTC
>CACWLY010000045.1 GCA_902761825.1 uncultured Eubacteriales bacterium | reverse complement strand
TCAACGTAGCGCTGCTACGCCTCCCTCCATTCAGCTTAGCCAGGGCGAAAAATCCATCCCAAATCTGATAATCTTTTATACTGAGAATAGTATTATTTTATTTTTGCGTCATGGCCCGATAAGCGTTATATCCTCATCGCCCTTGTGGCGTTGAGCACGGCGATGACCGATACGCCGACGTCCGCGAACACGGCCAGCCACATATTGGCGACGCCGAGCACGCCCAGGATCATGATCAGGACCTTGACGCCCAGGGCGAAGGCGATATTCTGCCAGGCGATGCCGCGGGTGCGGCGGGCGATGCGCATGGCGAGGGGCAGGCGGGCGGGATCGTCGTCCATCAGCACGACGTCGGCGGCTTCCACGGCGGCGTCGCTGCCCAGCGCGCCCATTGCCACGCCGACGTCGGCGCGGGCGAGCACAGGCGCGTCGTTCACGCCGTCGCCCACGAAAGCGAGCGCGGTCTTTTCGGGCTTGCCTGCCAGCAGCTGTTCCACGCGCGCCACCTTATCCTGGGGCAGCAGCCCGGCGTGCACCTCGTCCAAGGGCATCTGCGCGGCTACGTTCCGGGCGGCCTCCTCACGGTCGCCGGTAAGCATGACGGTGCGGCGCACGCCCAGCGCCTTGAGCGCGCGGATGGCTTCCGCCGCGCCGGGCTTGACCGCGTCCTCGATTACGAAGTATCCGGCATATTTGCCGTCCACCGCGGCGAACACGCAGTTTTCAATGGCTCCGGGCTTCACGCCCGCGGCCTTTTCCATCAGCCGCGCGTTGCCAAGCGCCACCTTTCGCCCGTCCACCACGGCTTCGATGCCGTATCCGGCTTCCTCATGGGCGGCGGTCATGCGCACGTTTTCGATGGGCCGTCCGTAGGCAGTGCGGATGGCCTGGGCGATGGGATGCGTGGACAGTCCTTCGGCGTGCGCGGCCAGCTGCAAAAGCTCCTGCTCGCGGATGCCCTCGGCATGCACGGCGGTCACGCTCATGCGGCCCCGGGTCAGCGTGCCGGTCTTATCGAACACCACGGTATCGCAGGCGCACAGCGATTCAAGCAGGTTGCTGCCCTTGATCAGGATGCCGTTTTTGCCCGCGCAGCCGATGCCCGCGTAAAAGGTCAGCGGCACCGAAAGCACCAGGGCGCAGGGGCAGGAAATGACCAGGAAGATCAGCGCGCGGCGCAGCCACAGCGCGAAGGGCTGCCCAAACAGCAGCGGCGGGACCACGCAGACCAGCAGGGCCAGCAGGCACACGATGGGCGTGTAGCGGCGGGCGAAGCGGCTGATCAGGCTTTCGGTCTGCGCCTTGCGCTCGCCGGCCTCCTCCACCAGCTCCAGGATGCGGGAAACCGTGCTCTCGGCATAGGTGCCGTTGGCGCGGACGCGCAGCACGCCGGTCAGGTTCACGCAGCCGCTTACCACCTGCTCCCCGGCGTCGACGGAGCGCGGGACCGATTCGCCGGTCAGCGAAGAGGTGTCCAGCGTCGATTGCCCGCTGATCACCTCGCCGTCCAGCGGGACGCGCTCGCCGGGACGGACCACCAGGATATCCCCAGGCTTCACGTCCTCGGGCGATACGGCGGTGATCTGCCCGTCCTTTTCCAGGTTCGCGTGGTCGGGACGGATATCCATCAGATCGCGGATGGCGTCGCGGCTCTTATCGACAGCTGTGTCCTCAAACAGTTCGCCGATCTGGTTGAACAGCATGACCGCCACGGCCTCGGGGTATTCGCCGATGCACAGCGCGCCGATCGAGGCCACCGACATCAGGAAGGCTTCGTCGAATACTTCGCCGCGCAGAATGCCCCGCACGGCGCGCAGCAGCGTTTCATAACCCACCGCAAGGTAGGGCACGAGGAAAGCGATCAGCCGCCATGCGCCCTCCAGCGGCAGCAGCAGCGCCGCGATCAGCAGCGCAGCGCCCACGATGATGCGGATCAGCGCTTCCCGGCGCTCCTTCGCGCCGCTCCCGCCGTGCGTATGGCCGCAGCCGCAGCCGTCCTCATGGCAGCCGCAGTGCCCGTGCTCATGATGATGATCATGCCCGTGCTCATGCTTGTGGTGATGCTCATGTTCGTGGTGATGTTCGTGCCCGTGCTCATGCTCATGATGATGCTCACGCTCGTGCTCATGCTCGTGTTCGTGGCTCATGGTTCCGCCCCCTTTATTCCTGCACGTGCTCCATGCCCTGGCTCAGCAGGGTGCGCACGTGTTCATCCGCCAGCGCGTAAAACACCGTCTTGCCTTCCCGCCGGTAGCGGACCAGCCGGGCCTGGCGCAGGATGCGCAGCTGGTGGCTGATGGCCGATACCGACATGCCCAGCAGCTGGCTCAGATCGCATACGCACATCTCGCATGCCAGCAGCACGAACAGAATCTTGCAGCGCGTGCTGTCGCCCAGCACCTTGAACAGCTCGCTCACATCCAGCAGCGTGTCGTCCTCGGGCAGCGCCGCCCGCACGGCGGCGATGGCTTCCGGGTGCGCGTTCAGAAAGCCGCACACCGGCGCTTCCCCGTCCTGATTCATCAGCCGTTCCTCCATGCGCTTGTCCTCCTCGAAAAATAACATTTGAACAACTGTTCAAGTGTTATTATATCCACGCGGGCGCGAGCTGTCAACAGTTTTTGTAAAAAAATGCGAACGCGCCTTCAGGCAGACGGCGCGACCTTCCCGGTCCTTTCTTTTTTTCCGTCCGTGTGCTATACTGGAAGCGCTTGCTTCATAAAATAAAAAACTGCATGCCGGGCCGCCGCGCCCGGCGGAAGGACGGCTACATGTGCGGAGATATGATCGCCCGGCTGTACGGGCTTCCCGAAGCGCCTGATCCCGAAAACGTCCGCGTCAAGCGCGCGTTTCCCAGCGACAGGAGCGTGATCCTGCGTTTTATCGCGGAAAACTTCTCCCCAAACTGGGCGGACGAGGCGGCGACCGCGCTGACGCAAAGCCCGCCGGGATGCTATATCGCGGTCCGGGACAGGCGCATCGTCGGCTTCGCCTGCTGGGACGCCACCGCCAAGGGCTTTTTCGGGCCGATCGGCGTGGCGGCGGATCAGCGCGGAAGCGGGATCGGCGAAGCGCTGCTGCTGCGCTGCCTGCACAGCATGCGCGAGGCGGGGTACGCCTACGCGGTGATCGGCTGGGTGGACGAAGCGGCGGCCTTTTACCGCAAGACCGTGAACGCGGAATACATCCCCGGCGGCACGCCCGAAAACAGCGTGTATTCCAATCTGATATCCCTGTAAAAGCGGCGCCGCGCCGCGAAAAGGAGGTCAAACGCATGAAAACGCTATCGACGCTGACGAAAAGGACGTTCGCCGTTCTCTCCGCCGGAATGCTGCTCATCCCCGGCGCGATGGCCGAGGGCGACGATCCGATCCTCCGGCAGATAAGCGGCATGACGCTGCGCGAAAAGGTCGGGCAGATGTTCATGATCCGCCCCGACGCGCTGGAAGGCCGCTTCGGCCCTGCGGAGCTTGAGGACAACAGCATCGTGGGCACAACCGCGCTTACCGACGAAATGCGCTCGGTCTACGCGCAGTATCCCTGCGGCGGCTTCGCGCTGTTCCGCAAAAACATCCTTTCGCCCGAGCAGCTGAGCGGCTTTACGGCGCAGCTGCACAGCCTGGGCGCGATATCTCCCATGCTGGGCATCGACGAAGAGGGCGGCCGCATCGCGCGCATCGCCAACCATCCGGCGGGCTTTCCGGTGCCCAAATTCCCGTCCATGGGCAAGATCGCCGAAAGCGGGGACGCGGGCCGCGCCTATGAAGCGGGACGCGCGATCGGCGCGTATCTGAAGCAGTACGGGCTGGACGTGGATTTCGCGCCGGTGGCCGACGTGAACACCAATCCACGCAATCCGGTGATCGGCGACCGCGCCTTCGGCAGCGATCCCGCCGTGGCTTCGGCCATGGTATGCGAAGTGCTCCGCGGCCTGCACGAAAGCGGCGTCGCGGGCTGCCTCAAGCATTTTCCCGGCCACGGCGACACCGGGACGGACACGCACACCGGCTACGCCGAAACGCTGAAAACCTGGGATCAGCTGCTAACGTGCGAGATGGTCACCTTCCGCGCGGGCATCGCGGCGGAAGCCGACATGGTCATGACCGCGCATATCGCCGCGCCCAACGTGACCGGGAGCAGCGAGCCCGCCACCATGTCCCGCGTCATTCTGACCGAAAAGCTGCGCGGGGAATTGGGCTTTGACGGCCTGATCATCACCGACGCGCTGTCCATGGGCGCGATCCGGCAGGTGGTTTCCTCCGCGGAAGCCTGCGTCCGCTGCGTGAAGGCCGGCGCGGATATCCTGCTGATGCCCTATCAGTACACGGAAGCCTTCGACGGGCTTGTGCGGGCGGTGGAAAGCGGCGAGATCGCCGAAAGCCGCATCGACGAGAGCGTGTACCGCATCCTGCGCTTCAAGCGGGAAAGAATGGGGCTTGAGTAACATGCGGAGCATCGATACCGAAAGGCTGCAAAAGGAAATAAACGATATCACGGCGCGCTACCGCGACGCCGGGTATTTTCCCTCGGCCTGCGTACGCGTGTTCACCGCCCGGCGGACGCTTGCCTGCTGCTGCGTGGGCGAGGCGCGGGAGGATTCGCTCTTCGACGTGGCGAGCCTGACCAAGATCGCCACCGCCGCGCAGGTGCTTCTGCTGATCGACGGCGGCGGCCTGTCGCTGGACGACGCGATCGCCGACCGCCTGCCCGCGCTGCGCGAAAGCGCCTTCCTGCGCGAGCGCCTGGAGGGCGTGACGCTGTACCGGCTGCTTACGCATACCTCCTCGCTGCCCGCCTGGTATCCTTTCTACACCCGCGCGGGCGAGGATTTTTATACGGCGCTGGAATACGCGCTTGCGCATACCCAGGCAAGCGAGGGCGTTACGTATTCCGATCTCAATTTCATGCTGCTGGGCAAGCTGCTGGAAGCGGCGCGCGGAAAGCCCCTGGCCCGCTGCCTGCGGGAAGACCTGGCGCAGCCGCTGGGGCTGGGCAATATTTTCTACCGGCCCGACGCCGCGCTGCCCATCGTGCCGTCCAGCTACGGCAATCCGATCGAGGAAGAGATGTGCCGGGAGCGCGGGCTCGCCTTCGGCGGGTTCAGGCCCCGCGATCGTGCGGTGCGCGGCGAAGCCAACGACGGCAACTGCCATTATTATTTCGGCGGCGAAGCGGGGCACGCCGGGATCTTCGCGGACGCCCTCGCATACGAACGGCTGTGCCGGTTCTTTATGACCGCCGGAAGCCCGCTGCTGCTGCGCGCGCAGCGGGAGCAGCCCGACGCCCCGGGCCGCGGGCTGGGCCTGCAGACGGGCATCAGCTATCCCCACGGCTGCGGCCACACCGGGTTCACCGGTACGGGCATTTATTTTTCCCGCGAGCGCGATATCGGCGCGGTCTCCTTCACCAACCGCCTGTATTATCCCGAGGCGAACGAAAACGCGACGTGGGAGTTCCGCCGCGCGCTGCACGAGGCAGTTTTCGCGCTGGCCGCCTCCTTCGATTGACGTATGGGAAACGATTTGGTATAATATACAAAAAAGATGCGGCATGCATCAAAAACAAGAAAGGAAGTATGCATTTATGAAACGTTTCCTGGCGCTGCTGCTTGTCTGCGTGCTGACGCTCTCCATCCTGAGCGTCGCTGTGGCCGAGGACAAAAAGACGCTGACGGTCTGGATCCCCCAGTATCAGTTCAGCAAGGATGAAAACGCCATTTCCGACCAGGATTTCTGGGACGGTGTGTTCGATCCCTTTGAGGAAGAAAACAACTGCGAAGTCAAAGTGGAAATCGTGGGCTGGGGCGTTTACGGCGACACCTTCTTCACCAGCCTGGTGAACGAGGACGGCCCCGACGTCGTGTATGTGACCGATAACTACGACCTGGTGAAGCGCGACCTGCTGCTGGGCCTGGATCCCTATCTGACCGACGAGCAGAAGGACAACGTGATCCTGTGGAACACCGCGCCCGAAAACGCCAACGGCGAAAAGGTGATCGTGCCCATGGACGACGGCGTCGCCATCGGCTATGTGAACAAGGGCCTGCTGAAGGAAGCCGGACTGGACGAGCTGCCCCTGGAGTGGGACGCCTTCATCGAAGCGGGCAAGACCATTCAGGAAAAGACCGGCAAGCGCGCCTTCCTGCAGAACTGGGGCGCCACCAGCGGCACCAGCGCCCTGATGCTGGCCTTCTGGCCCTATTACTTCCAGGCCGGCGGCCGGATGCTGGATGAAAACGGCAATATCAGCATCGACAACGAAGCGGGCCTCAAGACCGTGGAATTCCTGAAAAAGCTCAAGGACGAGGGCCTCTTCACCGAGGATATCGTGACCGAGTCCGAGTCCGTGGATAAATTCGCCAACGGCGAGGTCGCCTACATTGTGGCCGACCTGAACAAGGGCAACACCACCTTCACGCCCGCCGGCGTGGAATGGGAGTATGTGTTCTCCCTCAAGGGCCCTGCCGGCTTCGGCGCCCGCACGGCTACCGACTCCTTCGCCGTCAACAAGAAGACCGTCGCCCGCGGCAACGACGAGCTGGCCGTCAAGGCCCTGATGTACATCACCTCCGGCGCGGTCATGGATGAATTCCATTCCAAGATCTTCTATCTGCCGCCCTTCACCAAGGACGCTTCCTTCGTCAAGGACGAGGCGCTCTACAACCTCACCAGCGCGCACAGCGACGACATCTACGTGGTGGAAGAGTTCGCCGCCAAGAAGTCCTTCGAGGATACCCTGCTGGCCAACATCCAGGAGATGTTCCAGGGCAATCTGGAGCCCCAGGAAGTGCTGACCGAAACCATGGATTACTATAACACCCAGCTCAAGGAAGACTGATAAACGCACCGGGGCTCCGGCGGTTGCTGCCGTCCGGAGCCCCTTTTTTAACACTCGGAGGTGAACCGTATGAGTACATCCCTGTCTGCCGGGAAACGCATGTCTTCCCGCCGCCGCAGGCAGGCGCTGATCGGCGCGGCGTACATCCTGCCCAGCTTCGCGCTGATGTTCATATTCAATATATCGCCCATATTCCTGAGCATTTTCTATTCCTTCACCAAATACGATATGACCGCCGCGCCCGTTTGGGTGGGGTTTGAAAACTATATCAAATTATCCCAGAACAAGTATCTGGGCATGGTGCTGAGCAACACGGTGCGCTACGTGCTGATCACCGTGCCCATCCAGACCACGCTCGCGCTTCTGATCGCCGCCTTTATCGCGGGCTTTCTCAAAAACCGCTACGGCTCCTTCCTGCGCAGCGTCATTTTTATTCCGGTCATCGCCTCGCTGATCGCCTCGGCCACGGTATGGGACGTGCTGTACAAACCCGACGGCGGGCTGATCAATCAGTTCCTGGCGCTGCTCGGCGTATCGCAGCCTATCAACTTCCTGGGCAAAAAGCCCACGGCGCTGCCCAGCGTGGCCGTCGTCTCGATCTGGAAAAGCACCGGCTATTACATGGTGATCTATTACGCGGGCATCATGAACGAGCCGGCGGAGGTGCAGGAAGCGGCCATCGTGGACGGCGCTTCGTCCGCGCAGCGGTTCTGGTATATCACGCTGCCGATCCTGCGGCCCATCACCTATATGATCGTCACCCTGGGCATCATCGGCTCCTTCCAGGTGTTCGACCTGGTGTACAAAATGACCGGCGGCGGCCCCGGCCGCGCCACGCTGACCGTGGCCTACATGATCTATTCCTACGCGTTCCAGGATAAGCGCATGGGCTACGCCTGCGCCCTGGCGGTGGGCCTGCTGATCGTGATCCTGCTGATCCACCTGATCCAGACGCTGTTTTTCAAAGAGAGGGATGCCTGATGAAACAGAAAATCACCGGGGGAAGGATCATAGGGACCGTCCTGGTCACGCTGTTCGCCGTCCTGTGCGTGCTGCCGCTTCTGTACATGGTGGCCGTGTCCTTTACCGATTCCGAATCCCTTTATATCAAGCTGAAAGACCTTCGCCCCAACCTGAGCAATTACGTATACGCCATCACCAAGCGCAATTTCGGCCTTGCGCTCAAGAACAGCGTGATCACCGTGGTGGGCAGCTGCCTGCTGGTGGACGTGGTTTCGTCCATGGCGGCCTACGGCTTTGAAAAAAAGCCCGTGCCGGGCAAGGAAACGCTGTTTCAGGGGTATATCGCCACCATGATGATCCCGGGCCAGGTGATCCTGATCCCGATGTTCATGATGATGAACCGGGCGCATCTTTCCAACACGTTCGCCGCGCTGATCCTGCCCATGGTGGGCGCTTTCGGCATTTTCCTGATGCGTCAGTTCATGGTCGCGGTGCCCAACGAGCTGCTGGAGGCCGCCGAGATCGACGGCTGCGGCGAGATCCGGCGCTTCGTCACCATCGTGATCCCGCTGGTGCAGCCCGCGCTGATCACGCTGACGGTGTTCACCTTCAACGCCGCGTGGAACAATTTCCTCTGGCCGCTGATCATCAACACGCGGTCCGAAATGGCGGTGCTGCCCGTCACGATGTCCACGCTCAGCAGCAATTCCACCACCAATTACGGCATGGTGATGGCCGGCGCGACGCTGACTTTCCTTTTTCCCTTCATCCTCTATATCTTCCTGCAAAAGCAGTTTGTGGAAGGCATCGCCCTGGGCGGCGTGAAAGGTTAAAGCGATGAAAGCCCTGCAAGCCCTTTGGAACAAGGATAAGCTGCTGGTGATCGGGCTGATGAGCGGCACGTCCGCCGACGGCATGGACGCCGCGCTGACCGAAATCACCGGCTTCGGTCCCGGCTCCCGCGTGCGGATGCTGGGGTTCGTTTCGCTGCCGTACCCGGACGAAGTGCGAAGCGAGATCCTGCGCCTGGCCTCGGGCGGCGCGGGCGGCAGCCGCGACCTGTGCCTGTTCAGCTTTCTGATGGGGCAGCTTTCGCTGGAGGCCTGCCTGGCTGTATGCGAAAAGGCGGGCGTCGATCCGTCCCGCGTCGATCTGGTGGGCAGCCACGGCCAGACGCTGTGGCATATCCCCGCGCCCGAAAGCTATCTCGGGCGGCCCGTGCGCGGAACGCTGCAGCTGGGCGAAGCGTCGGTGATCGCCGAGGGGCTTTCCTGCCCCGTGGTCAGCGATTTCCGCGTGCGCGATCTCGCCGCGGGCGGCCAGGGCGCGCCGCTCGTGCCCTACGCCGAATACCTGATCTATCGCCGGGACGATCAGACCGTCGGGCTGCAGAACATCGGCGGCATCGGCAATCTGACCGTGCTGCCCCGCGGCGGCGCGATGGGGGATACCTTCGCGTTCGACACCGGCCCCGGAAACATGGTGATGGATCAGATCGTCGAGCGCATGACCGGCGGGCGCAGACGCTATGACGAAAACGGCGCGATGGCAGCGGGCGGCGCGTGCAGCGGCGAGCTGCTGGCCTGGATGATGAACGATCCGTACCTGATGAAAAAGCCGCCCAAGTCCACCGGCCGCGAGGTCTACGGCGCGGCCTATGTCGACGCGCTGATGCGAAAGGGCGCGGAAGCAGGCCTGCGCGGCGAGGATATACTGGCAACGGCCGCGCGCTTTACCGCGGAATGCGTTCGCGTCGCCGTTCAGACGTATTGCCGCGTGCGGCCCGACATCCTCGTCGTGGGCGGCGGGGGCAGCCGCAATCCCACGCTGATGGCGCTGCTGCGCGACGCGCTCAGCCCCATGCCCGTGCTCACCAACGAAGACCTGGGCTACGACAGCGACGCAAAGGAAGCCGTCGCCTTCGCCGTGCTCGCCAACGAATGCGTTCACGGACACGTCAATAGCATGCCCTCCGTCACCGGCGCAAGGCATCCCGTGGTTATGGGCAAGATCAGCCTGTGACGCCGTTACGGCTGAACGCATGACGCAAAAGTGAAAAACGGCGCGAAAATTGTTCGTAATTTGTATTTATGCATTATATACGGGCCTGCGCGATTGACTTTCGCGGATTCGGTGCTATATAATGACCCCAAGATTTACGCAAGGAGGCCTGGGCATGAAGAGCGGGATGCTGCGCCGGATCACGAGCTGTCATGATGCGAAACGCACCGTGTCTGTTCCCTTTGCCTCCGTTTGCGCAGCGCGATTTATTTTCGCCCTGCGCTATTTCTTTTTTGCGTTCTTCTTTCCGCCGACGCCCATCTGCAGGAACTGCGCGTAATGAACGAAAGCGTTCATAAAAACGGCTCTTCCGGATGGGGAGGGCCGTCTTTTTGATAAAGGATTATTATTTGAGGAGGAATGACCACATGAAGAAAATGCTTGCCGCCCTGATCGTTTTGTGTCTGTGCCTGAGCGCCGCCGCCCTGGCGGAGGGGACCTACCGCGTCGGCGTCTGCCAGCTGGTTCAGCATGTGGCGCTGGACGCCGCGACCCAGGGCTTCCAGGACGCCCTGACCGAGAAGCTCGGGGACGCCGTCACGTTTGACGTGCAGAACGCTTCCGGGGATTCCAACACCTGCTCCACGATCATCAACGGCTTTATTTCGGACGGCGTGGACCTGATCATGGCCAACGCGACGCCCGCGCTTCAGGCCGCCGTGGCCGCCACGGGCGATATCCCGATTCTGGGCACCAGCGTGACCGATTACGCCACCGCCCTGGACATCGACGACCGCAGCGGCGTGACCGGCATGAACGTGTCGGGCACCAGCGATCTTGCGCCCCTGGAGCAGCAGGCCGAAATGCTGCACGAGCTTTTCCCGGATGCCAAAAAGGTGGGATTGCTCTACTGCTCCGCCGAGCCAAACTCCAAATACCAGGCCGACGTGATCACCGGCTACCTGACTGCGCTGGGCTATGAATGCGTCGACTACACCTTCGCGGATTCCAACGACGTGGCCTCCGTCGCGCAGAACGCCTGCGACGGCAGCGACGTGCTGTACCTGCCGACCGACAACACGGCGGCTTCCTGCACCGAGGCCATCCGCAACGTGGTGGAGCCCGCCATGATGCCCGTGATCGCCGGCGAGGAAGGCATCTGCGCCGGCTGCGGCGTCGCCACCCTGTCCATCAGCTATTACGATCTGGGCTACGCCACCGGCGAAATGGCCTATGAAGTGCTGGTGAACGGCGCGGACGTTTCGACCATGCCCGTGCGCTTCGCGCCCAACGTAACCAAAGAATACAACGCCGAAATGTGCGAGCTGCTCGGCGTGCAGGCTCCCGCCGATTACGTGGCGATTCAATAACGCGGCGTCCTGGGGGAAGGGCCGCTGCGCGGTCCTTCCCCGGGATTTCTTGGAGGCTTTTTCATGAATTTCACCGCTCTGTTCAACGCCATGCCCGGCGCGGCTGCGCAGGGGCTGATCTGGGGCATCATGGCCATCGGCGTATACATTACCTATAAGGTCCTCGATCTGGCCGACCTGACCGTGGACGGCAGCATGGCGACAGGCGGCGCGGTCTGCGTGATGCTGATGCTGAACGGCGTCAACGTGTGGCTCGCGCTGCTCTGCGCCGTGCTGGCGGGCATGCTGGCCGGGCTGCTGACCGGCATTTTCCACACCGCCATGGGCATCCCGCCGATCCTGGCGGGCATCCTGACGCAGCTGTCGCTGTATTCCATCAATCTGGCCGTGATGGCGTTCAAGGCCAATCAGGGGATCAACGTGACCAAGTACGCGCTGATCGTAAGCCAGCGGAACGTGCGCACGCTGAGCTGGAACAACCCCATCTTTACGGCGCTGCTGTTCCTGATCGTGCTGATCGGCGCGCTGTACTGGTTTTTCGGCACCGAGCTGGGAAGCTCCCTGCGCGCCACCGGCGCGAACGAAGCCATGTCCCGCGCCCAGGGCATCAACACCAACACCGCCAAGATCCTGGGCCTGATGATCTCCAACGGCATCGTCGCCCTTTCCTCCGCCCTGCTTTCCCATTACCAGGGCTTCGTGGATGTGAACATGGGCCGCGGCGCAATCGTGATCGGCCTGGCCGCGGTGATCATCAGCGAGGTGATTTTCGGAAAGCTGTTCCGCAATTTCGCGCTGAAGCTCACGGGCGTCGCCCTGGGCGCGGTGATCTATTATATCGTGATCCAGGTCGTTTTGTGGCTGGGCCTGAACACCAACCTGCTCAAGCTCCTCTCGGCGCTGATCGTGGCCGTATTCCTGGGCATCCCATACTGGAAGGCCCACATGAACATGCGCAAAGGAGGCGGCCGCCATGCTTGACATGACCGACGTGAGAAAGACCTTCAACGCGAAAACCGTCAATGAAAAGGTGGCGCTGGACGGGCTTACCCTGCACCTGAACGACGGCGATTTCGTCACCGTGATCGGCGGCAACGGCGCGGGCAAATCCACCATGCTCAACGCGATCGCCGGCGTGTGGCCCATCGACCGGGGCAGCATCGTGATCGACAAAAAGGATATTTCGCGCCTGCCCGAGCACCGGCGCGCGCCGCTGCTGGGCCGCGTTTTCCAGGACCCGATGACCGGCACGGCGGCCACCATGCAGATCGAGGAAAACCTCGCCCTGGCCGCCCGCCGAGGGGAAAGGCGCACGCTGAAGCCCGGCATCACGCGGGCGGAGCGGAACCAGTACCGCGATCAGCTGGCCGCGCTGGGGCTCGGCCTGGAGGACCGCATGACCGCGAAGGTGGGCCTGCTGTCCGGCGGCCAGCGCCAGGCGCTGACGCTGCTGATGGCTACGCTCAAAAAGCCGAAGCTGCTGCTGCTGGACGAGCATACCGCCGCGCTGGACCCGCGCACCGCCGAAAAGGTGCTGGAGCTTTCCGAAAAGATCGTCCGGGAAAACAACCTGATGACCCTGATGGTCACCCATAACATGCGCGACGCGATCCGCTACGGCAACCGGCTGATCATGATGAACGAGGGCAAGATCATCCTGGATATCGCTGGCGAGCAAAAGCAGAAGCTGACCGTGGAAGACCTGATGACCGCGTTTTTCAAGGCCAGCGGCGAGGAGTTCGCCAACGACAGGGCGCTGCTTTCGTAAAGGGCGCAAAGCGCGATTGTTCTTTGATTGTACACCCCCTTGACAAAGCACGCGATCGCCCGGTATAATTATGCAAACCTTTGACAAAGAGGAGTAGCTCCCGGTCAGCATGTCAAGAGAGCCGCAGGCGGTGGGATTGCGGTACACGGCGCGGAAGCGAATGGACTTTGGAGGGCAAACCGAACGGGCCGCGGGCCTCAGTAGGGGCGACGGAGCTTTCTCTCCGTTATCAAACGAGGCCGTATGATGGTACGGCGCAAAGGTGGGCGCGCAGCGCCAAGCCGGGTGGCACCGCAGGGAATGAGAATTTCAGCCCTGTCCCAGCAATCGACAATTGCGGGACGGGGTTTTTTGTATGGAAACACCGTCCGGAAAAACGGAGGTGATCGATTGTCCGCTAAAATTGTGATCCTGGGCGCGGGCCACGTGGGCTCGCACGTCGCCATGGCGCTGACGGCGGACCCAATCATCGGCGAAATCGTCTTGGTGGACAGGATCCCGGGAAAGGCGGCGGCGCAGGCGGCCGATATCGCGGACAGCCTGAGCTTCGCGTCCCATTGTCCCATCGTCCGCGACGGAAATTACGCCGACTGCGCAAACGCCGATATCACGGTCTGCGCCATCGGGAAAGCGCGCGAGCCCGGGCAGACCCGGCTCGACCTGCTGGGCGATTCGGTGCGCATGGTCAGGGACCTGGCCCGCAGCCTGGAGGCGTCGCCGCCGGGCGGCCTGGTGATCAGCATCACGAACCCCTGCGATATCATCGCCGACTGCCTGCGGCAGGCGCTGGGCATGGACCGGAGCCGCTGCTTCGGCACCGGCACGCTGCTGGACACGGCGCGGCTGATCCGCATTCTGAGCGAGCAGACCGGCGTTCCGCGCAGCGCGATCCACGCCGTCGTGATGGGCGAGCACGGGGATTCCTCCATGATCCCCTTCAGCGCGCTGCGGCTGAGCGGAAAACCGGCCGCCGGGGTGCCCGGCTTCAACGCGGAAGAAGCGCTGCTGCGCACGCATCAGACGGGCATGGATATCATCAACGGCAAGGGCTCCACGGAGTTCGGTATCGGGCGGGCCGTGGCCTTCCTGACCCACGCCTTGCTGACCGGCGCGGAGAAAGAGCTTCCGCTTTCGGTGGCCCTGCAGGGGGAATATGGCGTGCGGGGCATCAGCTGCGGCGTTCCCTGCGCAATCGGCCGGAACGGCATAAAGCGCGTGGTCGAGCTTCCGCTTACCGCGCCCGAGCGCGCCGCGTTCGACGCGAGCGTCGATGTGCTGAAACGGTATACCGGGCTGGCGAAACAAATCGAATAACTCGCGGGCGGGTATTGCATACCCCCTCCCGAAAGCGCGATTCATCCTGTTTCCAATTATCATGACTGATACTATTCTCAATCTAAAATCTTATCATCTTTGGGTGTCTTTTCCGTGGTCAACGTAGCGCTGCTACGCCTCCCTCCATTCAGCTTAGCCAGGGCGAAAAATCCATCCCAAATCTGATAATCTTTTATACTGAGAATAGTATGAACAGTTATTTTGAATGATGAAAAGGAGGCTGTCCTTATGTTCAACCGTCGTTTTGTACGCAACCTGATCTGCATGGCCCTTTGCGCGCTGCTGATCGCGCTGTCCGCGTCCTCCGCCCTGGCCGCGCCCGTTCGCGTGGCCGTCGTGCAGCCCATGTCCCACACCTCTCTCGATCAGATCCGCGATACAATCATCGCCGCGCTGGAAAAAAGCGATATCGAGTTTGAAATCGTGACCGGGAACGCCGAGCGCGACACCGCGGCGCTTTCCACCATTCTGGAAAATATCAGGATGGACGGCGTGGATATTCTGGTGCCCATCGCGACCAACACCGCCCAGAGCGCCAAGGTGGTCTTCGAGGACGGCGTCGTCCCGGTGGTGTTCGCCGCCGTGTCCGATCCCGTAGCCGCCGGCTTGACCGGGGAGGACAGCTTCTTCATTACCGGCGTATCCAACAACATCCCCGCCGGGGAGATCGTAAAGCTGATCTCCGATTTCCAGCCGGATTACCAGAAGATCGGCTTCCTCTACACCTCGAGCGAGACCAACTCGGTATCCACCATCAACGCCGCCAAGGCGTACTGCGACGCGAACGGCATCGCCTACGAGGAGGTTTCCATCTCCAACCTGTCCGAGCTGCAAACGGCGGTGGAAACGCTGATCTCCAGGGGCATCGACGCCCTGTATACCGGCAACGACAACTCCATCGCCTCCGCCATGTCCACCTATATCGACGTGGCCTACAGCTACGGCGTGCCGGTCTACTGCGGGGCGGACTCCATGGTGGCCGACGGCGGGTTCGCCACGATCGGTGTGGACTACGTGCAGCTGGGCAACCAGGTGGCCGATCTGGTGATCCGGCTGGCCCAGGGCGAGCAGCCCGAGGACATTCCCTACGAAACGCTGAGCGATTACGCGCGGTTCGTCAACCTGCAGGCCGCCGGCACGCTGGGCATGGAGATCACGGACGATATCCTTTCCGCTTACCGGGTGCTGGTGGAGGCCGACGGCACCAGCCATTTCGGCGAATAACCGTTTTTCCCCGGAGGACGGGCTCTCCCGTCCTCCGGGCACACTCTCCAAAGGAAGTACGCAGCCATGACCATCATGAATCTGTTGATTTCCGCGCTCAGCCAGGGCATGATCTACGTGCCGATGGCCCTGGGCGTGTTCATCGCTTTCCGGGTGCTCAACATGCCCGACCTGACCATCGACGGCAGCTTTGTCGTGGGCATGTGCGTCTGCGCGGTGGTCACCATCGCGGGGCATCCGGTGCCGGCGCTGCTGTGCGGGGCGCTGGCCGGGGCGCTGGCCGGGCTTTGCACCGGCGTTTTGCAGACCCGGCTGCGCATCAATCCCATCCTGTCAGGCATTCTGACCATGACCGGCCTGTATACCGTCAATTTTGTGGTGCTGGGCGGGCAGTCCAACCTGTACCTGCAAAAAACGGCCGTCAACAGCGCCGGGGCCGAAACCCAGGTGGCCTGCGACACGCTGTATAAGTCCTTCCGCGCTTTCCTGGTCTCGCTGACCGGCAACAGGCGCCTGGACGCCAACCTGAGCGCCGTGATCCTCACCGGCGCGATCGTCGCGGTGCTGCTGGTGATCCTCTCGGTCTTTTTCCGCATGCGCACGGGCATGGCGATCCGCGCCACCGGCGACAACGAGGAAATGGTCCGCTCCTCTTCGATCAACGCCGACCGCACGCGGGTGATCGGCATCATGATCTCCAATGCCCTCGTGGCGCTTTCGGGCGCGCTGCTCTGTCAGCAGCAGCGTTACGCCGATTTGAACTTCGGCAGCGGCATGCTGGTGGTGGGCCTGGCCTCGGTGATCATCGGGCAGGTGTTCTTCGGAAAAGGCTCGGTGACGCTCGGGCTGGTCTCGGCCGTGTTCGGCTCGCTGATCTATCGCGTGATCCTGCAGTTCGCCTACAAAATCGATATGCCCAGCTATGCCGTCAAGCTGCTCTCCGCCGTGATCGTGGTGATCGCGCTGACGCTGCCGCTTTTGCGGCAGGCGATCCGGGAGCGCCGGGCGGAGAAGGAGGAAAACGCATGAACGGCTTATCGCTGATCGGCCTCAAAAAGACCTTTGAACGCGGCACGCCCAACCAGAAGCTGGCGCTCGACGATCTGTCGCTGGAAGTGGCGCGGGGCGATTTCATCACGGTGCTGGGCTCCAACGGCGCGGGCAAGTCCACGCTGTTCAACGCGATCCTGGGCAAGTTCCGCCTGGACAAGGGCAAGATCCTGCTTGACGGCGAGGATATCACAAACCTCCGGGATTACCGGCGCGCGCTGAACATCGGCTGTCTGTATCAGGATCCCATGCGCGGCACCGCGCCCAACATGACCATCGAGGAAAACCTCGCCCTGGCCTACACGCGCAAGGCCAGCCGCTCCTTTTTCGCCGTCAACCGGCGGGACAGCGCGTATTTCCGCGAGCTGCTCTCCTCCCTGAACCTGGGGCTGGAAGACCGCATGAAAACAAAAATGGGCCTGCTTTCGGGCGGACAGCGCCAGGCGGCGTCCCTGCTCATGGCGACCATCGCCGAGCCCAAGCTGCTGCTGCTGGACGAGCACACCGCCGCGCTGGACCCGGGCACGTCCGAAAAGGTGCTCTCGCTGACCCGGCGGCTGGTGGATGAAAAGCATCTCACCTGCCTGATGATCACCCATAATATGCAGTCCGCCCTGCGGATGGGAAACCGCACGATCGTGATGGACCGCGGCAGGATCGCCCTGGATATTGCCGGCGAGGCGCGCTCCCGGCTGTCGGTGCCCGATCTGCTGCGGCAGTTCCAGGACGCTTCGGGCCATGACCTGAACGACGACCGCATCATGCTGAGCTTTGACAGGCGGTAATACTATTCTCAGTATAAAAGATTATCAGATTTGGGATGGATTTTTCGCCCTGGCTAAGCTGAATGGAGGGAGGCGTAGCAGCGCTACGTTGA
>CACWLY010000044.1 GCA_902761825.1 uncultured Eubacteriales bacterium | reverse complement strand
CAGGTAAAAATCGTGACAGTCTTATTTGTGTATCCCAAAATTCAGGAATTTGCTCATTTCTTGACTGCTGTGCTGCTTGAATGCCTATAAAAAGGGGGCTGCTGCACTTTTTCTTAGTGCAACAGCCCCCTGGCTTCCTGGCTTTCTTTTGCCCGGAAACTCGCTTGGCGTGTTTCGAGTCACAGGAGCAAATTGTTAGTTTTTTATTCAAGCCGGTTCGCCGGGATGGGGCCAGGGGTTTCGAGCGCCTGGAAAAACTGCCCTTGGGCCGTTAATCCTGGCCTTCGGCCAGCGCAAGCGAACAGCGAGAAACGGGCCGGAAGGCCCCGGATGCAGAAGTCCCCTGGCGCAGAGCGAGAGGGCCCGCAGCGCCCGGAAATTGATCCAGTGGATCAAAATCCTGGCCTTCGGCCAGCGCAAGCGAACAGCGAGGGCGGGCCGGTAGGCCCCGGATCGCGGAGGCCTCGAACGTTCTCCCTGCTCCCCTTATCCTTCGTGAATTGGCTCTCAGAACGCGTCTCGATGTTATACTATTCTCAATCTAAAATCTTGTCAACGTAGCGCTGCTACGCCTCCCTCCATTCAGCTTAGCCAGGGCGAAAAATCCATCCCAAATCTGATAATCTTTTATACTGAGAATAGTATTACACGCCGGAATACGCCGAGAACCCGCCGTCGATGGGGATCGTCACGCCGGTGATGAAGCTCGCGGCGTCGTTGTTGAGCAGGAAGAGCACCACGCCGGAAAGCTCTTTTTCGCTGTCGCCGAAGCGGCCCATTGGCGTGGCGGCCAGGATTTTCCCGGTGCGGGCGGTGGGAGTGCCGTCGGGATTGAAGAGCAGGGCGGCGTTCTGCTTGGTGGAGAAGAAGCCGGGGGCGATGGCGTTGACGCGGATGCCGACCCGGCTGAAATGCACGGCAAGCCACTGGGTGAAATTGGTTACGGCGGCCTTCGCGCCGGAATAAGCGGGAATCTTGGTCAGGGGGCAATAGGCGTTCATGCTGCTGACGTTCAGGATATTGCAGCCCTCGCGGCCCACCATCTGCCGGGCGAAAGCCTGCGTGGGGAGCAGGGTGCCGATGAAGTTCAGGTTGAACACGAACTCGACGCCGCCCTTGTCCAGATCGAAGAAGGATTTGGTGTCAGCTTCGATATCGCCGATTTCAAAGTACTCTTTGTCCGTAGTGGCCCGGGGATTGTTGCCGCCCGCGCCGTTGAGCAGGATATCGCAGGGGCCGAGATCGGCCTGCACCTGATCGGCCACCTGATAACAAATGTCCTTGTCCAGCACGTTGCAGCTGTACGCCCTGGCGACGCCGCCCTCGGCGACGATCTCCTCGGCGAACCGGTTCGCGCTGTCGAAGTTCAAGTCCAGCAGCGCCACCTTCGCGCCGGCCCGGGCCAGCACCTTGGCGAAATAGGAGCACAGCACGCCGCCCGCGCCGGTCACGACGGCCACTTTGCCGCTCAGATCGGTATTCAGCACATTTTTCGTCATTTTCAATAATCCTCCGTCTTTTTTGCCGGTTTATCGGATCACAAAGCCGTACACGTCGTTGACGCCCAGCGCCGCGCGGATCGTCAGCACGCCGCCGGCCCATTCAAAGGGCCATTCCTCCGCGGCGACGGCGCTGCGCACGGCCAGATCGTCGATTTCTTCGCGGCTGAGCACCTCGGGCGCGCCCATCTCCTCCCACAGTTTGAGCGGGTTCCCGTGGTCTTCGTCGATGCGCTTCACGGTCACGCCCGCGGGCTTGCGGGCGCATTCGAGCCGGATCACGGCTTCCTCTTTGGGAAGATCGAGGTTTTTCATCTTCTGCCGGAACAGCACGATATGCGTTTCGCTTTCATCGGCGAAGGCGGCCGCGCCGATCTCGCCGTCGAAGGCTTCCGCGCCCAGATCGATGCGCGTATCCGGCGCGTCGGCCAGCAGCTTCATGGCGTAATAGACCGGCTTGGGGATGCCGTGCTGGCTCAGCATGCCGAAGCCGCCGTGGAACTCCTGCACGAAGGGATGCAGCTCTTCAAAGATATCGCTGAAGCACCAGATGGACGAGCCCGCCACGTCGCCGGCCACGGCGAGCGCCATTTTCACGTCGTAGGCGGCAACCTTGCGCGTGTCGTTGGTATAGGCCGAGAAAATGGCGTTTTCGTTCCACTCGGTATAGTATACCGGCAGGCCCTGGGCCTGCGATTTCACCTTGACAACGTTCTTGCGGAACAGGTTGTCGGGAATGTCGGTGATTTCGGACTTGTCCGGGCTGGTGACGCGGTAGCCCGCCAGGAAGGTCTTTTCCCGCGTTTTCGCAAGGTCCTCCGCGTTGCGGCGCATACGCTCCAGCCAGGCTTCGTGTCCGCTGCCCGTCTGGCCGTTCTCGTCGCCCTGGTCCTCCACGCCGCCCAGCGGATCGCCGGCGTACTGATGCGTGGATACGAAGTCCACGGGCACGCCGTTTTCGCGGCAGTATTTCAGGAACGAGCTGACCCATTTGCTGCCGCTGGTGGCCGGGCCGCCGACCCGGATCGCGGGATCAACAGCCTTGACCGCGCGCGCGGTTTCGGCGTACAGGCGGAAATACTCGTCCCGCGAGCCGTTGAAGAACACGTAGGGGATGTCGGGCTCGTTCCAAATCTCGAACAGCCAGGAGCGCACCTCCTCCGCGCCGTAGCGCTTGAGCAGGAAGCGGACGAAAGCCCCGATATAATCCCGCCAGGCCGCGTAGTCGGCGGGCGGAGCGATGATGGGACGATAGAAGAACATGCCGGTCAACGGCCATTTTTCGTCCTTCCGCGCCAGCTTTTCAGGCATGAAGGAAAGCTCCACAAAGGGCTTCATCCCGGCCGCGAGCACGTTGTCGTAGGCCGCGCCGCAGGCGTTGAAATTGTATTCGGTGAACTGCTCCGCGCCGGGAACGGCGTTCTGCATGGACAGGTCGCTGAACGTGCGCATGTCGTCGCAGAAAATGCCGTGAAAGCGCACGCGCTCGATACCCAGCGTATCGTGGATGAATTTCAGCTGCCGCGCGTAATCGGCGCGCAGGGCGAGCAGCGCGTGGCCGCTTCCCACGCAGAATTGCCAGTGTTTTTTATGGGGCAGGCGGGGCAGGCCGCTTTTGATCGTCAGTTCCATCGTTTCCTCCTCCGTGCTCAGCTCAGCATGTCCTTGAGCCGGCTGTAATATTTCGTTTCTTCATCGCTTCCGTATTTCCCGGCGAGGAACAGGGGCAAAATCTCCTCCCGGAAGCGCTGCCAGGACGCTTCCTCGTCTCCCGGCATGATGGGGTAAAACAGCGCGCCCGCCGCGTGCGCGCTTTCGCCGTCGCTGTCGGTATCGCCCAGCATCAGGGCCAGCGCGGGCTGGTCGCACTGCGCCATGGCCTTTTGCAGCTGCGCCGTTTTGCTGCCGTCCTCCTGGCTCATCAGATAATCCACGAAGGGCGTCAGCCCGCCCGCCGCCCAGTCTTTTTCCAGACCGGCCTTGGCGGCCGAGGACACCACGGCGACCGACGCCGCCGCGCTCGCCGCTTTCAGCGCTTCCGATACGCCGGGATAGGGCATGAGCCCCTCGCAGGCGCGGGTGAACAGCTCGTCCGCCCGGTCGGACCAGGCCAGCGTTTTGTTAAGCTCCCGCGAGGGATGCGCGGCGATCCAGGCTTTCAGCGTGGCGGGGGAATAGCGGCTTTCGCCCGCGATGTAGGCGCGCAGATCATGAAGATCGGGCAGCTCCTTCGCGCCGGGGAACTCCTTTTCCAGCCGCTCAAAGGCTTCGAGCAGACCGGGAAAACGGTTGATGCCCCGCAGGGAGGAGAACAGATTGACCGTCTTTTCGATCCCGGTGAACCGCTGCGCCATTTCCTCCGGCATCGGCCAGATCTCCAGCGCGGCGGGAATAAAGGCGTCCAGGTGCTTGATGTTCATGCTGTCAAAGGCGGTGCCGTCCGAATCGACACCGATCAGGAAACGGGATGGGCGCATGATCGTTTTCCTCCTGAATCACAGTCTGGTATCCCAGCGGCCGCAGAACACGGTTTCGTCCGCTTTGCCGCGGAAAGCGCTCTTGCCGACGATCTTTTCCACGGCGGCGCGCACGTTTTCGCGGCAGGGGCCGTAGGCGTTGATGAAGGTGTGGATGTTGGCGCAGTCCACCAGATGGTTGGTGTAATTGAGGCTGACGCCCACGGTGGGCACTTCCTCGGTGTACCAGGGCATTTCCATGCTGTGGCCGCTGCTCCAGCTGAGGCGCTCCACGTTTTTCTGCGCGTAGCCCTTCACATAGATGAACACGAACACAACGTCGTATTTCTTCTTGAAATCCTCGCGGCGGCCTGTCATCATCAGGCGCACGAAGTTCATGGGATGCACGCCGTTCTGAAGCTCCAGATCGTAGAAGCTGGGGCATTGGGTCACGTGGAAGCCGACGCGCTCCAATTCCTCCGTGATCAGCTCCCGCACGCCGTCGCCCTTGTAGCCTTTGCTGTTGGGCGTGCTCTGCACGTAGATCAGCAGGGCGTTTTTCTTTTGCCTGGGATCGATGGGCAGCAGGCCGCGGGTATCCTTCACCAGCGTCACGCCGGCGTCGGCGGCCTCGCGGGTGAAACGGCGGTGCGCTTCGCAGCCCACGCACTCCAGCTGCGCGCGGTCGGGAAAGCGCGCGGCCTCGTCGTACAGTTTCAGATGCGCCTTCAGGCCCAGCACGCGGTGCAGGGCGTCGCTCAGGCGTTCATCGGTCACGACGCCCTGCTCGTACCCGGCTTTCAGATAGCCCAGGTCTTCTTCGACGTCGTTGGCAAAGAGGAACATGTCGCAGCCCGCCGCGATGCAGCGCGGCACGGCTTCGCGGCGGCTCATCACGCCCGCCATGCCGATCATGTGCGAAGCGTCGGAGATGATCAGGCCGTTGAAGCCCATCCTGCCGCGCAGCAGGTCCTGCAAAAGCTCGGGGGCAAGCGACGCGGGCAGGATCTCTTCATCCCGCAGGCCGGGCCGCAGCGCGCGGCTCATGGCGGGCAGGGAGATCTGGCCGGTCATAATGGTCTCCAGGCCCTCGTCGATCAGCGTCTGGTATACCTTCCCGTAGGTGGCAAACCATTCCTCCACCCCGGCCTCGTTGTGGGCGGGCGAGATGTGCGGGTCAAGCTCGTCCCAGCCGTCGCCGGGAAAATGCTTGCAGGTGCAGGCCATGTCCGGCGCGGCGTCCTTGATGCCGCGGATGTACGCCCGCGCGCAGTCGGTTACGCGTTCGGGATCGCTGCCGAAGGAGCGGGTGTTGACGATCGTGTTGCGCCAGTTTCTGTACACGTCCGCCACGGGATTGAACATCCAGTTGACGCCGATGGCGGCGGCCTCTTTTCCCGCGGCATAGCCGATGCGATAGGCCGTTTCGGTGCCTTCGCTCGCGCCGGCCTCGGCCGCCGTCGCCACGAAGGTGCCCTCCGCGGGCAGCACGCCGTTGCCGCCGTCGTCGCAGTTGCCCGCGATCAGCACCGGTACGCGGCTGTACTGCTGGAACAGGCGGTTCTGCAGGTATACGGTTTCCTTGTCGCCGCCCTGCCAGCGCATGCCGCCGGGACGCGCGCTTTCCATGAGGCTTCTGATTTGCTCCTCGTCCGCGCCGGGAACGCTCTTGAGCAGCACGAACAGCTGGCTCAGCTTTTCTTCCAGCGTCATGGAAGCAATGGTATCCTCCACCCATTGCGCCTCGGCGTCGTTCAGATAAAAGGGCTTCGCCCTCAGGTCGACCATGCGTTTGTCCTCCTTATCCCTTGACGATATCGGTCAGCTCGCGGATGCTCTTCATGTTCCAGTCGCCCGCGCCGTTCAGGGCGGCGTCGCCCAGGCAGGCCACCTGCATGCCGCCCGCGTGCCCGGCCTCGGCGCCCGATACGGCGTCCTCCACCACCAGGCAGTCGACGCAGGGGATGCCGAGCATTTCCGCCGCCTTGACGAACACCTCGGGATCGGGCTTCGAGCGGGTGATGCAGTTGCCGTCGCTGACGGCGTCAAAATAACCGTCCAGGCCGATCTGCTTCAGAATGAAGGGCGTGTTTTTGGAGGAAGAGCCGATCGCGAGCCTGAGCCCCATGGCCCGCAGGGCGTCCAGCGTCTCTTTGACCTCGCCGCTCAGGTCGCGCGGGCTCATTTCCCTGAGCGATTCGCGGTACAGGTCGTTCTTCTGCCGGGCGAGCGCGGCCTTTTTTTCCTCGCTCAGCGCCGGGCCTTCGTATTTTTCCAGAATGATCTCCAGGCTGTCCATGCGGCTCACGCCGCGCAGGCGGTTGTTGATCTCCCGGTCGAAGGGAATGCCCATGCCGTCGGCCATGGCCTTCCACGCGCGGTAATGGTATTCGTCGGTGAAGCAGATAACGCCGTCCAGATCGAATATCACGGCTTGAAACTTCATGTGAGCACCTCCTCAGTAGCGCAGGTATTCCTTGCCGCAGAAGGGATCGACGGGGCTTACGCCCTTGAATTCGCTCCTGCCCATCAGCTTGTCCACCACGGTGTCGATCATCAGGTCGTGGTTGGAATAGGCGTTGATAAAGGTTTTCACCATGGGAACGTCCAGCAGGTGATAGGGATTCTGCAGGGAAATGAACAGCGTCGGCACGACCTCCACGAACCAGGGGATGTTGTTTCCCGCGCCGTAGGGCGCGTGCCAGCTGAGGCGGGAGGTGGTCTTGTTGGAGGCGTTTTCCACGTTGCCGATGTAGATCACCAGATCGTATTTGGCGCGGAATTCCTCCACCGTTTCCATGTGCATGGGCTTGGTGAAGTCGAAGACCTCTTCCTCGTAGGGGATCATTTCAAACCCCTCTTTTTCCATATCGGCGATAAAGCGCGCCGCGACGCGCTGTTCGCTGGGGCATTTGCCCAGGATCTCAAACAGCACGCGGTGATGCCGGACGGGATCGAGGGGCAGAAGGCGCTGCGCGTCCCGGACCAGCGTTACGGCCCTGTCGGCGCATTCCGCGGCCCAGGCCTTGTGCTGATCGCAGCCGATGACCGACAGGTTTTCCTTTTTCGGGGCCAGCGCGCCCTGCTTCTGCTTTTCGTGCAGGCCCAGCGCCGCCTTGGCCGCCAGGATGCGGGTGATCGCCTCGTCGAGCCGCTTTTCGGAGAGGATGCCGCGCTCGTAGCCTTCCTTCATGTAGGCCAGATCCTCGTCGTAATCCTTGTTGAACAGCAGCATGTCGCAGCCCGCTTCGATGCAGTAGGGGACAGACTGCCGCCGGTCCATCGCGCACAGGAAGCCCACCATGGGGCTTGCGTCGCTGATGATCATGCCGTTGAAGCCCAGCTTTTCCCTGAGCAGGTTCTGCAGCAGCTCGGGCGACAGCGTGGCGGGCGTCGGCCTGCCCGAACAGCCGGGGTTGAACTTTTTCTGATAGGCGGGCATGGCGATGTGGCCCACCATCACGGTCAGCGCGCCGTTGTCGATCAGCGTTTTGTAGATATCGCCGTAGGTCCGGTCCCATTCCTCGCAGCTGAGGCTGTTGACGCTGGTCAGGATATGCTGGTCGCGCTCGTCCACGCCGTCGCCGGGAAAATGCTTGATCGATACGGCGCTGCCGCATTCCTTCGCGCCGCGCATATAGGCGAGGCCGCATTTTTTGACCATTTCGGGGTCGCTGCCGTAGGTGCGTACGTTGGTGATGGGGTTGTGGTAATTCAGATCGATATCGACCACCGGGGCGAAGGCGTAATTGCAGCCCACGGCCTGGCCTTCGGCGCAGCTGACCCTGCCCAGGCGGTACGCCTGCTCGGGATCGCCGGTGGCCGCGGCCTGCATCTGCTTGCCGAAGGCCGTGCCCTCCGCCACGATGCCGTCGCCGCCCGCCTCCAGGTTGGCCGCCAGGAAGAGCGGCACTTTGGTGTGCGTCTGCAGGTAGGAATGGGCGGCGAACAGCTCGTCGATCCGGCCGGTACGGAACATGACGCCGCCGGGATGGCGGTTCAGCAGTTCATATTGCAGGTATCCCTCGTTCGCCGAATAGCCGAGGGGGAAGAACAGCTGCTGCAGCTTTTCCTCGACGGTCAGAGAGGCTTTCGTCTCCTCCACCCAGCGAATGGCTTCGTCGTTCAGAAAGAAAGGATTGGCTTTCAGATCGATCATGGCGGTTCCTCCTCAAAAAGCTCTGAGCCTGAACAGGCGCTTGGTTCCTTCCCGCATCATCTGCGGATTGTAGCCGAAGAAAAACAGGTATTGCAGATCGCTTAACGCCATGGAGGTCATTTCGATGTCGCCGCGCCGGATGGAATCGAGGGCCTGCGGCAGATCCTCCCCGAGGATCGCCAGGGCTTCGGGATCGTCCTTCATCTCGTCCAGGCGGCTGTCCATGGTATATCTCTGCGCGTAATCCACGCCGGGGCGGTAGGTTTTTTCATAGACGCCGGCGGTCAGCTCGAGTTTTTCCTCCGTGCCGGGCAGCAGGGCTTCCGCCGTGCAGCCGAAGGGCACCCGGAAACGGACGTACAGCGTGCCGTCGGCGTTGACGCGCCAGTGCGAGCCGTATTCGCCGCTGACCGAATCGTAGGCGACGTCCAGTTCCTGCAGCCTGCGGGTGGGCTGCGGCGCGAAGCGCACGCGCGCGAACCCCGGGGCCAGGCTCTGAATGCCTGCCAGATCGCGGTATACGTATTCCATGACCGAACCGTAGGAATAATGGTTCAGCGAGTTCATGCCCGTGCCCGATATCGTGCCGTCGTCCAGCACGCTGTTCCAGCGCAGATCGTGGTGGCGCCCAGGTTCACGCAGCGCATCCAGCCGGGGAAGCCCTCCTGGAACAGGAAATACGAGGCCAAATCCTCCATGCCGTTTTCAGCCAGGACGCGGCACATCATGGTCGCGCCGACGAACCCGCCCTTGATCGCGTAGCAGTCCTTCTGCAGCCGCGTGCGGAAATCGGCCATCAGGCGTTCCCTGTCCACCCAAACGCCGAAGTTCAGGCACAGCAGATAGGCCGTCTGGTTCTGAACGCAGAGCCGGCCGTTCGGGCTGAAATACTCCCGCAGGATCGCGGCCTTGATCTCCCCGGCCAGGGCGCAGAATTTTTCGGCGTCCTCCGTTTTTTGCAGGATGCGCGCGGCGCGCCCGACCTTTCCGGCCGAGGCGTAATAGTACATGCTGGCGATGAACGCGTCTTCGGTGCCGCCCTTCATGCTCTGCGGCGTCACGCCGTCCTGGGCCAGCCAGTCGCCGAAGTGGAAGCCGAAGTCCCACAGCCGCCTGCCGCCGTGCTCCTCGTCCTGGCGCAGGATCCAGCCGACCCAGTCGCGCATCAGCGGATAGCTTTCGGCCAGCGCGGCCTCGTCGCCGTAAAAATCGTACAGCGTCATGGGCAGGAAGGTGGCGACGTCGCCCCATACGCTGCTGCCGCCGGGCGGGCCCCCGAAGTTGGGCAGATAGTTGCAGATGATGCCGTCATGCTTCACCTGGTCGGCGCGCAGATCCTTCAGAAATTTGCGGTAGAAGGCCCGCGTATCCATCTGGAAGCAGGCCGTGGGCGCGAACACCTGGGCGTCGCCCGTCCAGCCGAGACGCTCGTCGCGCTGCGGGCAGTCGGTGGGCATATCCAGGAAATTGCTGCGCTGGCCCCAGTACGCGTTCGCGGCCAGGCGGTTCAGCTTTTCGTCGGACGAGCGCAGGCGCAGGGCGTCCGGCAGGTCGGAATAGACCACCCGGCCCGTGAAATCCTCCCCGCGCGCTTCGCCCGGCCAGCCCGTGACGCGCGCGTAGCGGAAGCCGAAATAGGTGAAATGCGCGCGCACCGTCTCCCTGCGGCCGTCGGACACGTAGATCATCCGCGCTTTGGCCGAGCGGTAATTGTCGTTGTAGAAATTGCCGTTTTGCAATATCTCGCCGTGATCCAGGGTGATCGTCGTGCCGGCGGGAAAATCCGCCGTGAATTCCAGCCAGCCGGTGAAATTCTGCCCCAGGTCGAGCACGGTCTCGCCGGCGGGGGTATGGATGACCTCCCGCACGGGCAGGCTGTCCCGCACGGTCACGGGCAGGCTGTAGCGGTCGGTCAGCTTTTTCATCGGCAGCGGCTGAACGGGACGCGCGGGATTCTCTTTTCCCTGCCAGAGCAGGCGGTTCAGCGTTTCGCCGTCGTAGATATCGGTGGCTTCAAAATCGCTGCCGCGGTACAGCCAGCTTTCGTCCGTGCATACGACGGCCTCGCCGCCGTCCGGCAGCGCGACATGCAGCTCGGCGATCGCCTGGAACCGGTCGCCGAACACCTCGCGCCTGCCCTCGTAGCCCAGGCGGCCCTTGTACCAGCCGTTGCCGGTGAAGATCTGCAGGGTGTTGCCGCCCTTTTTCAGCAGCGCGGTCACATCATAGGTCTGCGCCTGCACGGCGTCGCCGTAATCGTTGCAGAAAGGCGCGAGCAGGTCGTTTCCGGCCTTTTCCCCGTTGAGGTACGCTTCGTACAGGCCCAGGCCGCTCACGTACAGCCGGGCGGAAACGGCGTCCGCGGGCAGTGTGAAATCGCGGAAAAAGACCGGATGGAAGCGGTCTTCGGGCTGCGCGCCGATCCACTGCGCGCGCCAGGGCTCGTCCATTTTGCCCGTTTCAAACCAGGAAACGCCGCAGGCGCTGTCGCCCGCGTCGCCCTCGGTCTCCACGCGGCAGAAATACCGCGTCCTGGGGGACAGGGCGAGGGGGATCGCCTCGCCGGAGGCGCGCAGGCGTTCGGCCTCTTTTTCGTACAGCACGCGGGTGAAACCGGCGTCCGCGGCTACGGTGAGCTTTTCCCGGACGGGACGGCGGGAGGCGGTCTCCTTCACTTTCCAGGAGAGGGAGCAATAGGGCAGCTCGAATCCCAGCGGCTCCCGGATGCCGTTCAGGCGGATATCGGTGATGATCATGCGCGTCGTCCTTTCAAAAAGGCGGGCGCGGCGTATACGCCATCGCCCGCCAATTGGTGGTTGCTTTGCGTTTGTGCTTTTGTTTTACGCTTTCGCCGGTTCGCGGTGGCCGATCAGCCTGCCGAACAGCTTTTTGATGTTGCCGCCCTGGCCGGCCACGAAGTTGACCAGGAACACGAACAGGCCCATCATCGCGGTGGAGATCGCCGCGCCCAGCTCGGCCTTGAATACCAGTTCGAGGCCGTACTTCATCAGGCAGATGGCGACCGAGCCCATGATGATGCCGATGGTGTCGCCGCAGAACACGCCGATATACAGGCCCACGAACACGGGCAGGATGTTGGAGAACAGCTCACCGACCGTGCTCAGGGAGGAGAAGATGGCGTCGCGCTTGCCCAGCGAGCACCAGATGATGGCCGCGAAACCGAAGATCAGGCCGCTGTACACGTAGCTGATGATCACGTTTCTGTTCTCATTGACGCCGATGTTCACCGCCGCCTGCTGGTTTCTGGCCAGCAGCAGGCTCTGCTTGCCGGTGGTCGTCAAATAATTGTATATCGCGTATATGAGCACCGCCGCTGCGAAGGGGATCAGCACCAGCGGATAGGCGGACAGCTGCTTGATGAACTTGACGGACACCAGGTTGATGCCGCCGCCGCCGAAGATCTGGCTGGTGATGGACTCATACAGCAGGGCCATGCCGATGGTGGCGATCATGATGGGCAGGCGGCCGTACACGTACACGACGGCTACCAGCACGCTGAAGGCCACGCACAGGCCGATGCACAGGGCGGCGAACAGCAGCGGGCTGCCGGTGCCGGAATTCTTTGCGACGTTGCCGGCGATGATGCTGGAGAGCAGCATGATGGAGCCGCCCGAAAAGTCAAACCGCCCGTTCTTGAACTGGAGGCCGATGCCCATGGCGCAGCATACAGACACCGCGATGCTGGGGAGCAGCGCCTTCCACATCTTGAGGGTGCCGAAGAAAGTTTTGCCGTTCGCGTCGCACAGGATCTTCATGATGACGAACATGATCACGGGCAGCATCAGCGTGCCGGCGACGCGCTTGAGGATTTCCAACGCTTTTTTCATGGACATCAGCCTCTTATCATTGTTTGTTCGGGTCGCGGGGAGGGGAAACGATTATTTCATGTAGCCTTCCACGGTGAAGCTCTGGCAGAAGGCGGTCAGATCGGCGTAGCTGGCGTCGGGGTTGACGGAGGTGAAGTAGTCCTTCATGTCGTCCCACTGCGCCTGGGCCTTGCTCAGATCAAGCGTCGGACCCATGGGGGACTTTTCGATCATGGCCTCGAACTTGTCGGTGCTGTTGATGGTGTACACGGCGGAGTTCATGCGCTCTTTGCCGGGATAATCCTTGTACATGTTGCCGGAGATGGCGGCGTCCAGCATGGCGATGGGCCAGATGGCGCTTTCCACGCCCGCGATGGTCAGGCAGACGATGTTGTTTTCGTCGCCGCAGTCGGCCAGCAGGTCGGGATCGTTGTCAAAGCCGCCGGTGATGATCTGCAGATCGTCGCGGCAGAAGCCCATGGCCTTGGCTTCCACAACCTTGGGATAGATGAAGGTGGTGCCGGCGCAGAAGCCGACCAGGCATTCGAGCTCGTCGTGGCCGTCCTCGAGGAAGTAGCTGTCGCTCAGGGGCTTGAAGGCCAGCACTTCGGCGTCGCCCATGATCTCGATGGGCTCGGAAGCGGTCTCGTTGTACTTGGCGATGGCGGCGCGGAAGGCGGCGTCGGCCACGGTGTGCTTGGGATAGGCGAAGGCCGGGAAGATGCAGGTGGCGACCTTCTTATAGCCGCGGGCGATGACTTCCTGCGCGTAGGCTTCGCCCAGGGAAGCGCCGCTGATGAAGTTGTCGCCCATGTTGCCCAGGAAGCGTTCGCGGTTCATCACGTCGTGGCTGGGGCCGTTCTCTTCAAACACGGAGTCCATGTCGCTGAAGAAGCCGACGGTCCACAGATCGGGATATTCGTCCATGATGTTGACGACGCCGCCGTCCATGGAGATGATCAGGCCGACAACGTCGGAGGTGTAGGAGTTCTTGACCTGCTTGAGGTTGCCGGCGGGGTCGTTGGACATGTCGCCGTACACGACGTCGAAGGTGTAGCCCAGGTTTTCGGCGATCATCTTCCAGTAGGCGACGTAGAATTCATACTGGATGCCGCTGTTGAGGTTGGAGAGCCACAGGATCTTGCCTTTGGATTCGGCGGCGGCGGGAGCGGCCGCGACGCCTAGCAGAAGGACGAGCGTCAGGACGATAGCGATCAGTTTTTTCATGGGAATCCTCCTTGTTTTTGTTATCGTATTTGCACAGGCCGAAGCCTGCGGGAACCGGGTTCAGCGCGGCAGCGGGCCGGTCTTCTGGCGGCAGGTGATCAGCACCACGACCAGGAAGATCAGGGCCTTGATCATGAAGGTCATGCGCGTGGGCACGCCGATGATGGGCAGGCCCACGGCCAGCAGGGAGAAGGTCAGCGCGCCGATCACGGCGCAGGAGAGGCGGGATTTCATGCCGCCCTTCAGGGGCATGCCGCCCAGGATCAGGGAGACCATGACGTTCATTTCAAAGCCGGTGCCCGTTGCGTCCGAGGCCGCGCCGGTGTAGCCCATCTGGAACAGGGAGGCCGTCACCAGGCAGAAGGCCAGGAAAATGTAGGGGATCACGCGGTATTTGATGATGTTGACGCCGCTCTGGGCCGCCGCGCGCTGGTTTGCGCCGATGGCCCGCGCGTATTTGCCGAACTTGGTGAAGTAGAAGAAATAGCCGATGATCAGGTATTCGATGACCAGCACGATCACCATGTTGAGCGGGGAGCGGAAGAAGCTCAGATCGATGCCCGACAGGATGATGTTTTTGCTGCCGACGTTGGAATAGATGATCGTGGTGATGCCGCTGATGACCATCATGAACACCACCGAGGAAATGACCGAATACATGTGCAGCAGTTCGCCCGCCGCGCCGTTGATGATGCCGATGATCACGGCGATCACGATGCAGGCCAGTATGCCCAGCAGCAGGCTGCCCGTCGCGTTGCCGATCAGCACCAGCAGCGTGGAGTACAGGCCCACCTGCCGGCCGATGCTGACGTCCATGTTGCCCAGGGAGTAAATGAACACGGCGCCCACGGCCATCAGCGCGGTCACGATCACGTCGCAGATCAGGGTGGACAGCTTGCTGGCGCTCCAGATGCTTTCACCCTTGATCCCCGTGCCGATGGTGAAGAAAATGATGCAGAAAACCAGTCCGCCCAGGGAGGCGATGGCCGAGCCGTGGGCTTTGAGCCACTGCTGCAAGGTTTGCTTTTCTTTTTCTTGTGCAATCGCTGTCATGTAGCCCTCCTTAAATCATGTACTCGATCAGGTCGGTCTGCTTGAGATCGGGCCGGCGTTCCACCTGATGCGTCACTTCAAAGTCCTTCATGATGATCAGGCGGTCGGACATGCCGATCAGCTCGCTGAGCTCCTCGGAGATCATCAGGATGGCCTTGCCTTCCTTTTTCATCTCCTCGATCAGCGCGTACATGGCCTGCTTTACGCCGATATCCACGCCGCGGGTGGGGCAGTCCATGATGATGACCTCGCTGCCCTTGGCCGTCCATTTGCCGAAGGAAACCTTTTGCTTGTTGCCGCCGGACAGGGTGTTCACGTACTGCCTGCCGCCGTGGCATTTGATGCGGTAATTGTCGATCTCGCGGTCGGAAAGGCGCTTTTCGGAGGACGGGCTGATGAAGGTCTTGTTCTCCAGCGCGGGGATGGAAGGCAATACGATGTTGTCCTGGATGGGGCCGTTTAAGATCAGCGCTTCGGTGTCGCGGTTCTTGGAGATGTAGCCGATGCCGCTGTTGATCGCCGCCAAAGGCGTTTTGATCTCCTTGCCGTTTCTTATCACCCTGCCGCCTTCCAGCTTTTCCAGGCCGTAGGCGATGCGGCCGATATCGTGCATGCCGCAGCCGGACAGGCCGCCCATGCCGATGATCTCGCCCTTGTGCAGCTTCAGGTTGAAATTCCTGATCCTGCCCAGGCTCACGTCCTGCAGTTCGAGCGCCACCTCGTCGCCGTGGGAGGTATCGTAATCCTCGCGGTAATATTTATCGCCGATCTCGCGGCCGACCATCATGTAGCGGATGGTCTTCACGGCGTCGGGCGCGTCCATTTCGCTGCGGTTCAGATGGCCGATGATATCGCCGTCGCGCAGCACGGTCAGATCGGTGCACTGCTCCAGGATCTCGTCCATATCATGGGAGACGAACACGATGCCCTTGCCCTGATCGGCCATTTTGTGGATCAGCTTGTAGAGAATCTCGCGGCCTTCCAGCGACAGCGCCGTGGTGGTCTCGTCCACCACCAGGATCTCCGTGCGGTCGGTGACGCAGCGCACCAGCTCGACCAGCTTTCTGTCCTCGAAGGTGTAGCGGTCGATCAGGTCGCCGGCTTTGATATGGCCGATGCCGAAGCTTTCCAGCACCTTCTGCGCCGCGCGCTTCATTTTGACCATGTTGATGACGCCGAATCTGGAAAAATCGGCTTCATGGCCGGCGAAGATGTTCTGCGCCACGGTGACCCCGGGAATGGTGTTGGCCTCCTGCAGGATCATGCTGATGCCGGCGTCCTGGGCCTCCACCATGGTGGCGGGCTTCCAGGGCTGGCCCTTGTAGAACATCTCGCCCTTCGTGGCGGGCTGCATGCCGCTGGCGATGGACATGATCGTGGATTTGCCCGAGCCGTTCTCGCCCACCAGGCCGCGGATCTCGCCCCTGCGCAGGGTGAAATCAACGTCCTTCAGGGCGATGGTGGGGCCGAATTCCTTGCGCATATGCTTCGCTTCAAAGATGATTTCCTTTTCCATCTGCACCATCTCACTTTTCAAAGAGTCGCCAGGCGCGAACCTGTACTGAAAAACGGTCGCTTGTGATACCATGTATAATATAACACTGTTTTCTTCCGAAAAACACATACTGCTTTCATTTGTTTTAGCACAATTTTCATATTCGATTGACGATTCCTGCAAACTATGCTATGGTTAGCATAAAATTAACTGTATTTGGCAAAGGGTGTGAAAACCGTGATCCTCATGGACCTGCAGGAGGTGCTCCGGAACATCCTCGGCTCGTACCGGGTGCAGTATCTGTTTTTGCGGAACGACTGCTCCTCCATGGAAGCCTCGGCGCTGGATTTCCAGTTCCGCGACCAGCTGTACGAGGAGTACGATTATACGGCCTTCGCGCGCCGGATCCTGGATACGGTGCCGGAGGAAGGCGCGGTCGATTACAAGGACGAGTTCGGCCTGCACTACCTGGTGTTCCGGGGCAGGAACGCCGAGGAAGGCATCAACGCTTTTTTCGGGCCGTATCTGTACCACACCTATTCCGAGGACAATTTCCGGGAGCTGATCGCCCGCCGCTCGCTTTCCGAGGATTCGCTGGACGCCATCCGCTGGTATTTCAAGCGCATCCCGATCATCCGGGATTACCTGAGCTGGCGGCATATGTTTTCGGCGTTTCTGTCCCGGTATCTTGCCAATCCCGATCTGGAGATCGTCCGCGTCACGCATGACCGGCCCGGCGAGACCCGGCAAAAGCCCGCCATCGCGCTGTCCTCCATTCCCTACGCCTCGGTGGAAGCGCGCTACGCGGTGGAGGAGGCCATGCTGGACGCCATCCGCCGGGGGGATATCGCGGAGGCCACCTATCAGCAGAACCTGTTCATGGGGTTCACGCTCGATCAGCGCGTGACCGACCCGATGCGGGACGCGAAGGATATGATCATCGCCGTCAACACCACCTTCCGCAAGGCGATCCAGCAGGCGGCGGTGCATCCTCTGTATATCGACAGCATCAGCGGCCAGTTCGTCGCCGAGATCGAGGCGGCCGAGAACGTGGAGCAGGTCAACGCGCTGATCCCCAAAATGATCCGCCATTACTGCCTGCTGGTGCAGCGCCATTCGCTCGCGAGCTATTCGGCCTGCATCCGCGACTGCCTGAATTACATCGATTTCCACTATATGGAGCCGCTGAGCCTGGAAAGCTTGGCCTCCCGCTTTTCGGTCAATAAAAACTACCTGTCCTCCCGCTTCCATAAAGAAGTGGAAATGACGGTGACCGACTATATCAACCAGATCCGCGTGCGGCGGGCCACGGCGCTGCTGGGCAGCGGCTCGCTGTCGGTGCAGCAGATCGCCGAGCAGTGCGGCTTCTCCGACGGCAACTACTTCTCCCGCATCTTCAAAAAGATCAACGGCACCTCGCCGAACGAATACAGAAAATCCCAGAAAAAGCACCCCGACAGATAAAGGAGGAGCCGAATGGGCAAAAAGCCTCATATCATCATTTTCAATCCCGATGAAATGCGCGCGGACGCCCTGGGGCATCTGGGCAACGCCGCCGCGCATACGCCCTTCCTGGACGCCTTCGCGGCAAGCGAGGCCGTTTCCTTCAGCCGCGCGTACTGCCAGAACCCGGTGTGCGTGCCCAGCCGGTGCAGCTTCTTTACCGGCCTGTACCCGCACGTGCGGGGCCACCGCACGATGAGCTATCTGCTGCGCCCCGGGGAGGATACGCTTTTCAGCGAGCTCAAGGCCGCCGGCTATTACGTGTGGATGAACGACCGCAACGATCTGCTGGCCGGGCAGATCCCCGGCTGGGCCGAGAGCCACGCCAGCGAGATCTGTATCGGCGGCCGGGAGCGCCCCGGCCCCGGGCCGCTGCGGCCCGGACTGCGCGGGGAACCGGGCAATAAAAACTACTATTCGCATATGGAGGGCAAGCTGGGCCTGGATGAAAACGGCCTGCGCCGGAACGCCGACGACGAGGCGGTGGACGCCGCCATCCGGCGCATCCGGAACCGTCCGCCGGATCAGCCGCTGTGCGTGTTCCTGGGGCTGCTCTATCCGCATCCGCCCTATGAGATCGAGGAGCCGTACTATTCGGCGATCGACCGCAAAAAGCTGCCGCCCCGCGTCCGCGCGGAGGACTGCGCGGGCAAGAGCGCGATCCTGGAGGGCATCCGCCGCTATGCCGGCATGGACGGGTATACCGAGGCGGACTGGGACGAATTGCGGGCGGTATACCTGGGCATGTGCGCCAAGATCGACGCGCAGTTCAAACGCCTGACGGACGCGCTGAAGGAGGAGGGCATATACGACGAGAGCGCCATCTTCTTCCTGAGCGACCACGGCGATTTCACCGGGGACTACGGCCTGCCGGAAAAGGCGCAGAACGCCTTCGAGGACTGCCTGACCCGCGTGCCCCTGCTGATCAAGCCGCCCAGGGGCACGCCGCTCGATCCGGGCGTCAGCGATTCGCTGGCCGAGCTGGTGGATTTTTACGCCACGGCCATGGAGCTTGCGGGCGCCGAGCCCTCGCATACGCATTTCGGGCGCAGCCTGCTGCCCGCGCTGAAGGACCGGCGGGCGACAATACGCGATTTCGTGTGCTGCGAGGGCGGACGCCTGCCGGGCGAAAAGCACTGCGACGAATACCACGGCCCGGACGGGCGCGAGGCCGATCCGCACGACGTGTACTGGCCCAAGAAAAAAGCCCAGGCCGACGACACCGCCCACAGCAAGGGCGTGATGCTGCGCGACGGCCGCTACAAATACGTGAGCCGCTTGATGGGCGGCGACGAGCTGTACGACATGGAAAACGATCCCCGGGAAACCGTCAATCTGATCGGCAGGCCGGAAATGCAGGAAACCGTGACCGACATGCGCTTCCGGCTGATGAAATGGCTGCAGGAAACGAGCGATATCGTGCCGTTTGAGCAGGACCGGCGCTTCACCCGGGAAATGCTGCTTGCCAAAGGCCGCGCCGTCGCGGGCGACGGGCACGACCCGGAGATCCTGGATCTGATCGACCGGGGAGCGGGCATCGGCGAGGTGATCCGCTTCTGCCTGTCGCTGGCGAAGCGCGACTGAGGCCGGGAGGACGGAGGCTATGGAGCAGAGCAAACCGAAAAGGCTGCTGACGCTTTTCGCCAGCATGCTGTATATCAGCGCTTTCACCTTCGGCGGCGGTTTTGTGATCGTCACCTTCATGAAACGCAAGTTCGTGGACGAGCTGCATTGGATCGACGAGCGCGAAATGCTGGATATGACCGCGCTTGCGCAGTCCAGCCCCGGGCCGATCGCCGTCAACGCCGCCATTCAGGTGGGCTGGAAGATGGGCGGCTTCGCCGGCATGCTCGCGGCCGTGCTGGGCACGATCATCCCGCCCATGGCGATCCTGACGGTCATATCGCTGTTCTACCAGAAATTCGCCGCGAACCGCTATGTTGCGCTGGTGCTTCGCGGCATGTCCTGCGGCGTGGCGGCGGTGATCCTGGACGTTTCCGTGAGCCTGGGCAGGAACGTGCTGAAAACCAAAAACGGCGTGTACCTCGCCGTGATGGCGGCGGCCTTTGTCGCCACCTTCTTCCTGAAGATCAACGTCGCCTGGATCATCCTGAGCGCCGCGCTGATCGGCGTGATCATGGCCCTCGCGGCCCGGAAGGGAGGGAAACGCGCGTGACGCTGCTGGATCTGTTTCTGAGCTTTTTGCAGACCGGCCTTTTCTCCGTCGGCGGCGGCTACGTGGCGATACCGCTGATCCGCAGCCAGACGGTGGACGTGCACGGCTGGCTGACCGAAGCCGAGCTCATGGACCTGGCTACGATCGCGGAAATGACGCCCGGCCCGATCGTCGTCAACGGCGCGACCTTCGTCGGGCTCAAGATCGCCGGGGTGCCGGGAGCGCTCGTCGCCACCTTCGGGGCCATCCTGCCCTCGCTGATCATCGTTTCGCTGCTCGCGCATATTTACCGGCGCTTCCGGGAAATGCCGCTGCTGCAAAGCGTGCTGGCCTCCCTGCGCCCGGCGGTGGTGGCGCTGATCGCCGCCGCCGGCATCAACATGCTGCTGCAGGTGGCCTTCGGCGGAAGAAACGCCGTCGCCCTTGCCAATGCCAGATGGGCGGGCATCGCCCTGTTCGCCGCCGCGTTCTTCGCCCTGCGCAAATGGAAAGCGAATCCCATCCTGATCATGGCGCTGTGCGGAGCGGGCGGACTGCTGCTTGGACTGGCCGGCGCGTTCTGACGCGGCCGGGAACCGTGATACGGACAGGAGGAAAGTAACGTGAATACCCTTTCGCTCAATGATCTTTGGTCGTTCCGCAGGCTGCCCGGGCGCACCCTCGGCGATCTGCCGCTTGAGGTTCCGGACGGCCCTTCGCAGACCGTCTCTCTGCCGCATACCTGGTACGACGACGGGGACGCCTACCGCGGGCTGGCCGTATACGAAAAAACGCTGCGCCGCGATCCCGCCTGGCGGCGCGCGCTGCTCTCCTTTGACGGCGCGGATCAGAACTGCCGGGTGTACGTGAACGGGCATTTTGCCGGCGGCCACTGCGGCGGCTATTCGCGGTTCCGCCTGCCCGTTCCCGAGGCGGCTTACGGGGAGGAGAACTGGACGGTGCGCGTTTTCGTGGAGAACGCGCCAAACGAGGATATCCTTCCCTCCTTCGGCGATTTTACGGTGTTCGGCGGCCTGCACCGCCCGGCGGCCCTGCTGGTCTGCGGGGAAACCTGCTTTGACCGGTGCTGGCACGGAACGGACGGCGTGATCGTGCGCGCCGCCGTGAACGGGGCCGGGCAGGGCGTGCTGACCGTCGAGCCGCACGCCGCGGGGGATACCGCGGACGCGGTGATCGCCTACGCGCTGTCGGACGATCGTGGCGCGGTCGTCGCGCGGGCGGAAGGCAAACCGGACGAGCAGGCGGTCCTTACGGTGGACGCGCCCGAAATGTGGAACGGGCTTCACGAGGCGCGATTGTATACCCTGCGGGCGACGCTGATTATCGGCGGGAAGGCCGTCGACGAGGTGACCGTCCGCACGGGCTTCCGCCGGGTGGAGATCGGCGGAAGCGAGGGGCTGCGGCTGAACGGGCGCGCGTATCAGCTGCGCGGCGTTGCCCGGCATCAGGACCGGGCGGGCAAATATTCGGCCGTATCGGAGGCGGATATCCGCGAGGATTTCGCCCTGATCGGGGAGATCGGCGCAAACGCCGTGCGCCTCTCGCATTACCAGCATCCGCAGGCCGCCTACGACTGCTGCGACGAGGCGGGACTGCTCTGCTGGGCCGAGATCCCGATGCTCAAAATGACCGAAAGCCCGGCGCTGATGGAAAACGCGCGGCAGCAGCTGACCGAGCTGATCCTGCAGAACATCCATCATCCGAGCGTTTTCTGCTGGGGCATTCAGAACGAGATCGCCATGTTCCGCGACGCGCCCTTCATGCATGAAAACTGCCGGGAGCTGCACGCGCTGGTGAAGGCGCTCGATCCCGAACGCTTCTCAGCCGCCGCGAACCTGTATCCCTTGAAGCCCGTCAGCAAGCTGAACGGGATCACCGATCTGGTGGGCTACAACGTGTATTTCGGCTGGTATTACGGCGAAATGAGCGATTACGGCGCGTATCTGGATCGCTTCCACGCCGTGCGGCCCGACCTGCCCCTGGGCATCAGCGAATACGGCGTGGACGCCAACCTGGCCCTGCATTCCGCGCAGCCGAAGGTGAAGGACTATTCCGAGGAGTATCAGGCGCTCTGGCACGAAACGGTGTACCCGCAGATAGAAAGCCGCCCCTGGCTGTGGGGCAGCTTTATCTGGAACATGTTTGATTTTTCCAGCGCCCGCAGGAACGAGGGCGGCCAGCGCTTCATCAACGCGAAGGGGCTGGTCACCCACGACCGCCGGATCCGCAAGGACGCGTTCTACTACTATAAAGCGCGCTGGACGGACGCGCCCTTCCTGCATCTGTGCGGCAGGCGGTTTTCGCATCGCGCGGAGGAGCGCGCGAGCGTCAAATGCTATACCAACCTGCCGCGCGTCGCGCTGCGCGTCAACGGCGAGCCCTTCGGCGAAGCCGAAACGCAAAACGGCGCGGCGGCGTTTGAAAACGTGCCGCTGCGCATGGGCGAAAACCGGATCTCCGTAACCGCCGGGGAATGCGCGGACGAATGCGTGTGGACGCGGGCGGAAGCGCCCGATCCCGCTTATTGCCTGCCCGAGGAGGAGGGCGGCCCGGTGCGCAACTGGTTCCTGGACGAAAACGACGAGCGGCGGGAGGGGTATTTCTCCATCCAGGATACCGCCAACGACCTGCTGGAAAGCCCGGACGCGCGGCGCGTGCTGGAAAAGTATATCCCCGATCTGGTGCGGGTCATGACCGAAAAGAACGTGATCCCGCTGGGGCTGACGCTCAAGTCCATCCTTGCCCACGACCGCGACGGCGAGCCGGACGTGAGCGCGCTCAACCGGGAACTGAACGAAATCCCCAACGACTGAGGCATTCGGGAGGAATCGCCGATGAAACGCAATGAAATTCTGCAAAGGATCGGGCTGGATATCCCGGCGGCGTCCCGGCTGCGGGTGCTGCTGGATACCGACGCGAAAAACGAGGCCGACGATCAGTACGCGATCACGCATCATCTGCTGACGCCCATGTTCGACGTGCGCGGCATCGTGGCGACGCATTTTGAGCAGAAGGCCGGGTACGGCGGCGAATCGATGGAGAAAAGCTACCGCGAGCTGGAAACGCTGCTCGCGCTCTCGCAGATCGACGACGTGCCCATTGCCCGCGGCTGCGCGCATCCGCTGAAGGACGAAAGCGACGCCCCGGACAGCGAGGGAACGCGGATGATCATCCGCGAGGCGCGCAGGCCGGGCAAGCTCTATATTGCGGTGATGGGCGCGATGACCAACGTCGCGGCCGCGCTGAACGCCGCGCCGGACATCGCCCCGAACGTCGTGATCCTCTGGAACGGCGGCGGCCCGTATCCCGAAGGCCGGGCCGAATTCAACGTGATGCAGGACCCGTGCGCCGCCCGCGCCGCGCTGAAGAGCGCCGCCGAAATATGGCAGACGCCGCAGGACGTGTACTGCGCGCTCGAGGTCACGCTGGCCGAGCTTAAGCGCCGGGTGTATCCCTGCGGCGCGCTGGGACGCTACCTGTACCGGCAGCTGGTGGAGGAGAACCATGCCGAGTACAATCCGGGCTTCCTGCTGCGCACGGGCGAAAACTGGGTGCTGGGCGACAACACCACCGCCGCCGTGCTGCTGATGAACCGCTGGCGCGGCAACTGGCGCATGCGGCCAGCCCCCGTCCTGCGCGACGATCTGACCTATGCCGACAATCCGGAAGGAAAGCCCATCCGCACAGCGTCGACGTGCGCATGACGCTGGAGGATCTGTTCTGCAAGCTCGAGCTGGCTTATGGCGCGGAGGGGACGGAAGAAAACGGGTGACAGAATAATATGGATTCTTTTCTGAACCCGCGGGCGTCTTTTTCACCCTGGCGCTGCTTTGCGCGCCCCGCGCTCTGCCCATGCGCCTGGGTTCCGGACGGCAATCCCGGAGAGAATGATCCGCTCCGCGTCTTTCAATGCTTTTAGACGAGAAATAATATAAAAAAGGGGATGTTGCAGAAGCCAATCTGCAATATCCTCTTTGTTTACAGGTATATTGGTTCTCATATAATACTATTCTCAATCTAAAATCTTATCATCTTTGGGTGTCTTTTCCGTCTTGGCGTTGCTTCATTCCGGTCAACGTAGCGCTGCTACGCCTCCC
>CACWLY010000043.1:8524-23196 GCA_902761825.1 uncultured Eubacteriales bacterium | reverse complement strand
TCAGCTTAGCCAGGGCGAAAAATCCATCCCAAATCTGATAATCTTTTATACTGAGAATAGTATCACTGTTGCTCGTTCTTTTATGAGAACCAATATACCTGTAAACAAAGAGGATATTGCAGATTGGCTTCTGCAATATCCCCTTCTCTTTTCTGTTCTTTATCCGTCCTATGGGAATCCGTCTTACTTGTCCAGCCCCACGTTTCCGCTGCTGATGCCGGCCTTGCCGCTGAGCGGGAGCCAGTCGATGACGCGCTTGATATGCCGGTTCCAGAAATCCCATTCATGCGAGCCGGGGCCTTCCTCGTAGGTGAGGTCGAAGCCGTTTTGGCGGAAGCGGTCGCGCAGGCGGCGGCTGCCGTCGAGCAGCGGGTCGTCCGCGCCGCAGGCCAGGTAGACGCGGGGCAGGGGCTTGCCGGAGGCGGCGAGCGTATTCATGAGCCGGGAGAGATCGCGGTCGCTGCCGCGCACCTTGCTCAGATCGCCGAAAACGGCCTGGGCGTAGCGGCGGGTATTGTAATAGCGCGGCGCGTCGTCCGTGCGCGCCTCGATGCCCTCGGCGATATCGGCGGTGGAGAGCCCTGCGATGCAGCCGAAGGTGTCGGCGTATTTCAGGCCGTTTCGCAGCGCGCCGTAGCCGCCCATCGACAGCCCGGCGATAAAGGTGTCCTCGCGCCTGCGCGAAAGCGGGAACATGCGCCGGGTCAGCTCCACCAGCTCTTCGCCGACGAACTGCCCGTACATCGTGTGCGCGTCGGGCTGATCGACGTAAAACATGTTTTCCCCGGCGGGCATGACGACGGCCAGGTTCTTTTCATCGGCCCAGCGCTGCACGTTGGTGCCGTTGATCCAGTCGTACTGCGAGCCGAAAATGCCGTGCAGCAGGTAGAGCGTTTTGAAGGGCGCTTCTTCCTGCCGCGGCAGCTTATCGGCGGGCAGCAGCACGGTGACGCCGACGGTGCGCATCAGGCTTTCGGTCATGAGGCTGACTTGCAGGTATGCCATGTTAACATGCTCCTTTCACAAAAAAAACAAGCCGTCGCAAAGGACGGCTTGCGGAAAAACGGATTACTCCTCGGCAGGCGCTTCGGCAGCGGGCGCTTCCTCGGCGGCGGCGGGCGCTTCTTCAGCAGCGGCGGGCGCTTCTTCCCCGGGGATGCCTTCGCCGTAATCGAAGGCGTCGCTCTCTTCCAGGGCTTCGCGGATGCTCAGGCTGATGCGATGGGCCTCGGGATCAACGCCCAGCACCTTCACGGCCACGTCCTGGCCGACGGTCAGGGCGTCTTCCACCTTGGCGACGCGGGTAGCGGCAACCTGGCTGATATGCACCAGGCCGTCCACGCCGGGCTCCAGCTCGATGAACGCGCCGAAGGGGCGGATGCGCACAACCTTGCGCTCCAGGATCAGGCCGACGGGATACTTGGCTTCGATGTTGTCCCAGGGCTGGGGCTGCAGCTGCTTGTAGCCCAGCTGAATGCGCTCGCGCTCGCGGTCCACGGAAAGCACCTTGACCTGCACTTCCTGGTTGATCTGCAGCACTTCGCTGGGATGGCCCACGCGGTACCAGGCCAGATCGGTGATGTGGATCAGGCCGTCCACGCCGCCCAGATCGACGAACGCGCCGAAATCGGCGAAGCGGCGGACGATACCGGTAATGACGGCGCCCTCTTCGATCTTCTCCCAGGCAGCGGCCTTTTTGGTGGCCTCTTCCTCGATGATGACATCCTTGCGGGAGCAGACGATGCGCTTCTTGGCGGCGTCCACGTCGATGATCTTCAGCTTCATGGTCTGGCCCACGAACTGATCGATCTTTTCGACATAGCGCTTGCTCAGGCGGGAAGCGGGCACGAAGGCGCGCACGCCGTCCACCATGCAGATCAGGCCGCCCTTGACGGCTTCCTTGCCAACGCCTTCGACGTACTCGCCGGCCTCAAACTTGGCCATCAGCGCGTCCCAGGCTTTCTTGTTGATGATATTGCGCTGGCTGAGGATCACGTTGCCTTCGCCGTCGTTTACCTTGACGACTTCGACTTCGATCTCGTCGCCGACCTTCACGTCGGCGTCAACCAGGTCGCTGCGCTTGATGATGCCATCGGTCTTGTAGCCGATGTCCACGCCGATCTCGTCGTCGGTCACTTGCAGCACCTTGCCGGTCACGGTCTGACCGTTGTGGATGCGGCGCATGGAGGCCTCCACGCTGGCCATAAAGTCAGCATTCTCGTCGATGGGTTTCGCGGCTTCGTTCGCCACGGGCTCGGAGTTCTCGAGCACTTTGTTGTCCAGTTCGCTCATTGCAGTGATAACCTCCTTAAGTGACCAATCCGGTGTGGAAGCGCCGGCGGCTATTCCTATGTGATGGGTGTGGGTATCGATAAAGTGTGACGGGATCTCCGCCGCACATTCCACCAGGACGGTTCGTGAACATAGTTTGGCGCAGGCCTCGTACAGCTTGCGCGTGTTGGCGCTTTTGCGCCCGCCGATGACGATCATGGCGTCGCTTCGCGCCGCGAGCTCCTTTGCGGCCTGCTGACGCATGCGCGTGGCCGCGCAGATGGAGCGGTGAAAATCGGGCTCCGCGATCTTCCGCCGAAGCAGCGGCATGAGCAGCTCCCATTTTTCTTCGGGGATCGTGGTCTGGCTCACCACCAGCGCGCGGGGCAGCGGCGGCAGCACCATCACGTCCTCGGGGGAAAAAACAACGTAAACGGGCGCGTGGCTCCAGCCCGCCGTGCCCTGCACTTCGGGATGGTCGCGCTCGCCCACCAGCACCACGCTGCCGCCGGGATCGCGGTACGCGTCCACGGTTTTATGCAGCGCCTGCACGTTCACGCAGGTGCAGTCCACGAAGGGAATGCCCAGCGCCTCGCACTGAGCCGGGATATCGGGGGATACGCCGTGGCTGCGCAGGATCAGCATCCCGCCCCGGGCTTCCTCCACCCGATGAACCACCGTGATCCCCAGGGAGGACAGCCGGCTGGTGACCGAGGGGTTATGCACCACCTCGCCCAGCGAAAAACAGGGGATGCCCTGCGCGGCGGCCTGCTTCGCCGCCTCCTGGGCCATGGCTACGCACCGCTGCACGCCCGAGCAGAAGCCGGCGTGCCTGGCTACCGTTACAGTCATTGGATCCCTCTCAGCCTTTGCCCTTCGACACTTCTGGGCATTTAACCTTTATTCGCCGTCTTTCCTTTATTTCCTGCCGGGAAAGAAAGAAAAATGTGAGATTGCGAAAATTTTGTATATTTTCACAATCCACACGGGCGATTTTGGTCATTGTGCCTGATTATCGGCCTCCCGCAGGGCATAAAAAGTCTCGCGGATACGGTCGCACAGCATTTTGATGGTGTCGGAATTCAGCCCCTGGGCCTTGATGTCGTCGATCTGCATGGGATCGCCCACCCGCACGCGCAGGCGGTGGAAAAGGCGGAAACGGCTGTTGATATACACCGGAATGATGGGCACGTTGGCGCGCAGGGCGATCATGGCCGCGCCCGATTCCACGGTCTGCATAAGCTCGGGCAGATGGCGGGTGCCCTCGGGAAAGATCCCCAGCACCTGGCCTTCGCGCAGCGCCTGCATGCAGGCGCGCATCGCGCTCATATCGGTGGCGTGGCGGGAGACCGGGATCATGTGCAGGCTTTTGACCAGCCATTCCAGGATTTTGTTGCCGGTCAGCTCGCGCTTGCCGATAAAGCGGATCTCATACCGCTTGGTCGGAAAGGCCAGCACGAAGGGATCGATGGCCGATTTGTGGTTGGAAATGATGATGTAAGGCGCTTCGGCCCCGTTCAGCGCTTCGGCGTTAAAATACCGAACCGGCATGATCGTGTGAAACAGCGCGCCGAATATGATCCGGCACAGGGTATAGACCGGCGTGCGCTCTATTTTCCGCTGTTCAGCCATTGACAGCCTCCACCAGGCGCAGGATCGCCTGTACGGTTTCTTCAAAATTCAGGTCGGAGGAATCGACCTCCACGGCGTCCGCGGCCTTGCGCAGGGGATCGACGGCGCGGGTCATGTCCTGATGATCGCGGGCGTTGACCTCGGAGAGGATCGCGTCGAAATCGGGATGCTCGCCCTTCTCTTCCAGCTGCTTCAGCCGCCGCATGGCGCGGGCCTCGGGGGAGGCTGTCAGGTAGATCTTGAGCGAGGCGTCGGGCAGCACCACGGTGCCGATGTCCCGTCCGTCCAGCAGCATGGGCTGCTCCCGGGCCAGCTCGCGCTGGCGCGCGACCAGCATGCGGCGCACGGCGGCGTAGCGCGATACGGCGCTGGCGGCGGTGCCCGCCTCCTGGCTGCGGATCAGGCCGGTCACGTCCCGGCCGTTGACCAGGGTGACCTGCGCCCCGTTTTCATAGCGCACGTCCACGCGCGCGCCGCCCGTTTCGCACAGGGCGGTAACGGCGGCCTCGTCCTGCGGATCGACGCCGGACGCGGTCACGGCCAGGCCCACGGCCCGGTACATGGCCCCGGTGTCCAGATGCAGGATGCCCAGCCGGCGGCAAACCTCGTCGGCGATGGTGGATTTACCGGCCCCAACGGGACCGTCGATGGCGATGCTCAGCATGAAACAAAACCTCTCGCAATGGTATTGTCGGGGAGCGGACGAACGCCGCTCCCCGGCCGTTGTAAACAAGTTTTTTACCGCATGCTCTGCGTTTCCTGCCAGCCGCGCAGGATCTCCTGCTGGTGGCGGACGGCGTAGGGCATGCTCTCCTTCTCGTCGTCGGTCATTTCGCGCGGGAAGTGAATGCAGATATGTCCCTGCAGGCCGTTGTCCGGGTTGTTGTCTACCTCGTGGCCATGGCTGTGGGTGGAGGCCATGTACACCTTGCCGTCGGACAGGATGACCCATACGGCGTGCGGCGTCCAGTCCTCCTTGCCCATGATCTGGTACATCGTCCGGGTGTCGGCCTCGGTCACGGGCTCGGCGTCGCAGTGCTTGCCGAAGGAGAACATATGCACGTTGTAATACTGGCCGCTCTGGTAATCGTAGATGATCGCGTCGGGCATCAGCTTGGCCTGGGCGCGGATCTCGGCGTACCAGTCCGCGTAGCGCACCTCGCTCGCGCCGGGCCGCTTGAACACCGAGGTCTGCGCGGCCGATACGCCGCCCTTCGCCTTCGCGGCGGCTTCGAGCTTGGCCAGCGTGGCCTGGCCCACCATGCCGTCGACGGTCAGGCGGTTGTCCTTCTGGAAGGCCTGCACGGCGAGATAGGTCTTTGTGCCGTAAATGCCGTCGGCCGAGCCCTTCATATAGCCCAGGGTGATCAGCGCGCGCTGCACGTTTTTGACCGCGGCGCCGGCCGAGCCGATATGCAGGGCGTCGCCCGTGGCGATCGGGGCGGCGGTGGCGGCGGGCGCGGCGGACTGCGCCGAGGCGGCCTTCGCCTTGCTGTTGTAGATGGCGCTCAGCGTCTGCGGGCCGGCCACGCCGTCGGCGGTCAGGCCGTTGTCCTTCTGGAAGGCGGCCACGGCGGCGGCGGTTTTGGTGCCGTACTGGCCGTCGATCGTGTCGCTGAAGTATTTCAGGTTGGTCAGGCGGGCCTGCAGCAGGTTGACCTCGCTGCCCGTGGAGCCGATGCGCAGCGTGTCGGAAACGCTGGCGCTGGAGGCCGGCGCGGGCGTGGACAGGGCCGAAACGGCGGAGTCGCTGTACAGGCGCAGCTGGGTTTCCAGGCCGGCCACGCCGTCGGCGGTCAGGCCGTTCTTGAGCTGGAAGTCGCGCACGGCGGCGATATCGTCGGCGTCATAGATGCCGTCGGGGGTGATGCTGTAATAGCCCAGGGCGACCAGGCGCTCCTGCGCGCGGGTGACCGCCATGCCGCGGGTGCCGCGGCGCAGCACCACCACGTTGTCGGCGGTGATCGGGGCCGGGGTCGCCGTCGCGGCGGCGATCTGGATCTCGGGCGCCGGAGAAGGCGCGATGATGGCGTTCACGGCGGCGAGCACCTTGGGGCCTGCCACGCCGTCCACCGTCAGGTGATTGGCCTCCTGGAAGCGCTTGACGGCCACGAAGGTGGCGGTGTCGTAGGAGCCGGTGATCTCGGCGGTGTAATAGCCCAGATCGCGCAGCGCTTCCTGCAGCTCGGCCACCTGATAGCCGGCGTCGCCCGAGCGCATGGTCACGCCGTCGATGGGCGGCAGAACGGCAACGGATACGCGGCTGCCCTTGCTGCTCAGCGGCTTGCCCGTAAAGATCAGCTTTTGCAGTTCGGGGGAGGCGACGCCGGTCTGCAGCAGGCCGTTCTTGCTCTGGAAGGCCTTGACGGCGCTTACCGTGGCCGCGTCATAGGTGCCGGAGGAGGCGGTGGTATAGAAGCCCAGCTCCCGCAGGGCGTCCTGCAGGGAGGTCACGGCCACGCCGGACGCGCCCTGCGACATCGATACGTAATCCTTCTGGGCCTGGCTGTCCTCGGTCAGCTCCCTGCCGCCCAGGTACACGGCGGGAATGTCCACATAGCGGGACATCACGTAGCCGGTATAGGTCTTTTTGCCGGTGCTGTATGTGACGTGCAGGAAGTCGCCCGTGATCGCGGAAACCGTCACCGTCGCGCCCTTGGGCACGGTGAGCAGGCGCGCGGAGGAGGCGCTCGCCTTCTTGCGCAGGTTCACGGGTTCGAGCACCGTGGCGTCGAAGGGATAAGCAGCGGCGCTGCCCGAGGAGGGCTTGCCGTTTTCCCAGCCGATCACTTCGGGCACGGGCGTGGCGGTGGCCTTGGGTGTGGCGGTGGCGCTCGCGTTCAGCGCCCTGCTGCCGAACAGCACGGACTGCGTCCCGGCGTCGGCGACGCCGGTGGCCTTGAGACCGTTCTTGGTCTGGAAGGTCTTGACGGCCTTGACCGTGGCGCTGTTGTACACGCCGTCCACCTCGCCCAGGTAGTAGTTCAGCACCGTCAGCGAGGACTGGATGCGGCTGACCAGTTCGCCCTTCTTTCCGGAGGATACCGGGAAGCCGTCGATGGTGGGAACCACCGTGACCCGGCGGGTGCTGCCCTTCGCGTCCCGGCATTCTTCCTCAAACAGCTTGCCCAGCGTGGCGGCGTCGGCGCAGCCGGCGTCGGACAGGCCGTTCTTCTTCTGGAAGGCGGCCACGGCCTTCGCGGTCTTTTCGCCGTACTTGCCGTCGGCCGAACCCTTCAGAAAGCCCAGCTCGATCAGCGCGGACTGCATATCGCTTACCAGCTGGCTTTCATTGCCCTGGTAAAGCGAGGCGTACCGCGCGGCCTGTTCGTCGGAGGGCATGTTGGCGATGCCGCTGCCGATGGCCGTCTTGGCCACGTAGCCCGCCCTGCCGTCGTATTCCACAATATAATAACTGCCGCTCTCACCCGTGACGTACACGGAATCGCCCGCGGGCAGCGTCATCAGCGTCTGCGCGGCGGCGCCGGCGCCGTTGCGCATTGGCGCGGTGGTTTTGACAAGCCCCTGGAAGGGATAATCGGCCAGCGCGGTCAGCGTCGGCGATATCAGCAGCGCGCAGATCAGCAGCGCGGCCAGCAGGTGTTTCATTTGCTTGTAAAACATGGGCAGCCTCCTGTTACATACCTGTACATCCTTATTTTATGACAAAAGATTTACGATGTCAATAATTGGGAGACGAAAAACGTAATAATTTTGTAAGAAAATTTTCCGATTTCCGCAAAGAGATATGCACGATCTGTCCTGTTGCCGCCCAGATCGTGCAGAAGTTGAAAGAATGCTACCGTTATTGATTATCTCCTATTGAAAAAAGCGGAACGCCGGTAGGATAATGCAGACAAAGGAACCGTCCGGGAAAGGGGCGGTTCAAAGCAGAATACCCCATTTTAAAAGGAGGCTATCGTCAATGAAGAAACTGACTGCCCTGCTGGCTCTGGTGCTGGCGCTGATCATGACGGCGTCCTGCGCTCTGGCCGCCGATCCCTTCGGCAAGTATGAAGAGCCCGTGACCGTGCACTTCGTGCGCAGCACCGACGACACCCTGGACGCGAACTATTTCTCCCAGCATCCCGACAAGACCATGACCGACAACCTGTGGTGCGACCTGTACCGCGATACCCTGAACGTGATCGTGGATTACGACTGGATCGTCAAGGGCGGCGACGAGTATGAGCAGAAGCTGAACATCGAGCTGGGCGTAGGCAATATCCCCGAGTTTGTCAACGTCAACACCCTGCAGCTCAAGCAGCTGGCCGAAGCCGACCTGATCATGCCCCTCGAGGACATTTATGAGGAGTATGCCAGCGATTTCACCAAGGAGATCATGCTGGAGACCGGCACCAGCCCCTTCGACGCCGCCACCATCAACGGCCATCTGTACGGCCTGCCCAATGTGGACAGCACCCTCATGATCGCCGACCTGCTGTGGGTGCGCACGGACTGGCTGGAGAAGCTGAACCTGCCCATCCCCACCACCATGGAAGAAGTGATCGCCACCGCCGAGGCCTTCTGCAAGGCCGACTTTGACGGCAACGGCGTCGACGACACCGTCGGCATCGCCATCGCCAAGGATCTGTGGGGCCAGCTGTTCAGCCTGCGCGGCTTCTTCAACGGCTTCGACTCCTATCCCGGCATCTGGGTGGAGGACGAGAACGGCCAGCTGGTGTACGGTTCCACCCTGCCCGGCACCAAGGAAGCCCTGCGCACGCTGCAGGATATGTACAAGAAGGGCCTGATCGACCCCGAGTTCGGCATCAAGGACGGCGGCAAGGTGGCCGAGGCCACGACTGCCGGCAAGTGCGGCCTGTTCTACGGCGCGCAGTGGAACTCCATCTATCCCCTGCAGAGCTGCGTGAACCTGGATAAGGACGCCCAGTGGCGCGCGGTCTCCATCGTTCCCGCCACCGATAAGCCCCTGAAGGCCCAGACCGACGTGGGCACCCTGAGCTGGACCGTGGTGAAAAAGGGTGTGGAGCATCCCGAAGCCGTGGTCAAGATGTTCAACGTGTTCATCGACAAGAACTGGGGCCCCAACAACGAGAACGGCATCTACTACGCTCCGCTCGATTCCGAATCCATCTGGAAGCTGAGCCCCGTGGTTCCCACCAACCCCAACAAGAACAACGGCGCGTTCCTGGATCTGGAGCAGTACCGCAAGGACGGCGACGAGAGCAAGGTGACCGGCGAGGCGTACAGCATCCTGCAGAAGCTGAAGGCCTTCGAGTCCGGTTCCGAAGAGGGCTTCGCCCTGTGGGGCTGGGAGCGCATCTACGGCGCTGAAGGCGCTTACGGCGTGCTGATCGATTATCAGAACAAGGGCATGCTGCAGGACAACCTGTTTGTCGGCGCGCCCACCGAGACCATGACCAGCCGCATGTCCACCCTGAAGGACCTGCAGGACGAGGTGTTCACCAAGATCATCCTGAATGAGGCCGAAGTGGACGAGTTCGACAAGTTCCTCAGCGACTTTAACGCCCTGGGCGGCAAGGATATCACCGAGGAAGTCAACGAGTGGTACGCTTCCGTCAAATAATCGCTTTTTTCCCGTCGGGAACCGGCGCCTGCCGCCGGTTCCCGGCTGTTTTCCCGTTTTTGACGGTTTGCGATTGACGGTGGGCGCTTTCACCGCCGATCGCAAGCCGCCAATCTGAATATTCGGAGTGATTTCTATGCAAAAAACACAGGCCGTCCTGCCGCCCCGCCGCAAGCGCTGGTTCCGCAAGGAACTTCCCTTCCACCTGATGCTGCTGCCGGCGGTCATCATCGTCTTCATCTATATGTATATCCCCCTGGGCGGACTGATCATCGCATTCCAGAAGTTCATCCCCGCCAAGGGCCTGTTCGGCAAACAGAAATGGGTGGGCTGGGATAACTTCATTTACCTGTACCATCTGCCCGGGGCGATCACCGCGCTGAAAAACACCGTGATCATCGCCTTCTGGAAGATCATCCTGCACCTGGCCATTCCCATCACGGTGTCGATCCTGCTCAACGAGATCCGCTCGGCGGCTTTCCGGCGCACGGCGCAGACGCTGATCTACCTGCCGCATTTCCTCAGCTGGATCATCATGGGCGGCATCCTGATCGACGTGCTCTCGCCCTCCGGCGGCTTCATCAACCGCATCCTCGGGCTTTTCGGCGTGGAGCCTATCTTCTTCCTGGGCAGCAACGAGCATTTCCGCTTTACGCTGGTCTTAACCGACGTGTGGAAGGAGTTCGGCTTCAACACCATCGTGTACCTGGCGGCCATCACCAATATCGACCCCAACCAGTACGAGGCCGCCACCATCGACGGCGCCAACCGCTTCCAGAAAATGCGCTACGTCACGCTGCCCAATATGCGCATGATCATCGTGCTGATGATGGTGCTTTCGCTGGGCAACGTGCTCAACGCGGGCTTCGACCAGGTGTTCAACCTGTACAGCAAGCAGGTGTACGCCACCGGCGATATCCTGGATACCTTCATCTACCGCATCGGCCTGATCGACGCCCAGTTCGGCGTAGCCACCGCCATGGGCATGTTCAAATCGGTGGTGTCCACCCTGTTCATATCGGTGAGCTATTACTGCGCGTACCGCTTCGCCGATTACCGCATTTTCTGAGGAGGGATCGGGCATGGTAGAATCAAAGCATTGGTCCAGCCGGTTTTTCGTGGTGTTCAATTATTTCTTCATCGGCTTCCTGGCCCTTTCGTGCCTGGTTCCGCTGATCCATATTTTCGCTATCTCCCTGTCCTCCTCGGCGGCGGCCACCGGCGGCCTGGTGGTGCTCTGGCCCGTCGATTTCACGCTGGAATCCTATGCCTACGTCGCGCGCCGCGCCGCCTTCTGGCATTCCATGCTGGTGTCGGTGGAGCGCGTCATCGTCGGCGTCGGCATCAATATGGTGTTCTGCGTGGTGTGCGCGTATCCGCTGAGCAAGGATAAGGACCAGTTCCGCTTCCGCACGCTGTATTCCTGGTATTTCTTCCTGACCATGCTGGTATCGGGCGGATTGATCCCCCTGTACATGGTGATCCGGCAGACCGGACTGATAGGCACCTTCTGGGCGCTGGTGATCCCGGGCGCCGTGCCGGTGTACAATATCATCCTGCTGCTCAACTTCTTCCGCCAGACGCCGCGCGAGCTGGAGGAGGCCGCCATCATCGACGGCGCGAGCCAGTGGCGTATCATGTGGCAGATCTTCGTGCCCACCTCCACCGCCGCCCTGGCCACCGTGGCGCTGCTCTCCACGGTGTACCACTGGAACGAGTGGTTCAACGGCATCCTGTATATGAGCAACCCCGATCAGTATCCCCTGCAGAGCTACCTGCGCACGATCGTCATCGATATGAAGCTGACCAATATGGGCGCCAACGACTGGCAGGCCCTGGCCCTCGTGTCCGATAAAACGGTCAAGTGCGCCCAGATCTTCCTGGCCTCGCTGCCCATCCTGCTCGTCTATCCCTTCCTGCAGCGCTATTTCGTCAAAGGCATGGTGCTGGGCTCGGTCAAGGGCTGAAAACAATATATTTTGCAAAAAAAACTCTTTTGTGCTATACTGCGTGTGAGCATATAGCGCAAAAGAGTTTTTTATTTGGGCGAGGAGTTTTTTGTATGCGCGGACGAACGCTGAGCCTCAAAAAATCCGCGTTTTTGCGGCTGGTGGCGATCACCTTTGCGGCCGTGCTGATTTTCTATGTGATCGGCGTATATATCAACGCCCTGGGCATCCGCAACGTGCGGCAGGATATGGCCCGGGCGCTGGAATCCGATACCGAATACATCGCGGAAGAGCTGCGGAGCGATTTTGACACGCTGAGCTTTTTCATGATGGAGCTGATGTCGGACAAGCAGCTGATGCGCTACGTGATCGCCAGCGACATCATGCAGGATTACGAGCGGCTGACCTATATCAAGGCGCTTTCCGCGCAGGAATACATGATCAAGCGCGCCTCGCCGCTTGCGGAGCAGGTGCAGGTCATGCTGCCCAACCAGGGCCGCACGATCATCACCGACCAGACGCTGTACCTGGATCTGGATTACGAGGCGTGGGAAAACCTGATCGCCGGCACCGAAAAGAACCGCGTGACGACCGTTGAATGGAACGGCAGGCTATGGCTGCTTCTGCCGCGCTACGAGGGCGACAGGCCGCTGTTCATGATCGCGATATCGATCCTGCCCGAGACGCTGATGCAGCGGCTGATGGAGATCGGCAACGAGCGCATCGACGGCATGCAGCTGCTCCGGCAGGACGGCACGCCGCTGGCCGTGGGCGGGGACGGCGAGGCGCTTTCGCGGGCGTCCGAAAAGAGGGTATTTCACGCGCAGCACGAGGATTCGCGCACGGGCTGCGTGCTGCGCTGCTACCGCCGCGTGGACGAATCGCTTTCGCCCTTCGTCAATTACCGCCTGGCCCTGTGGCTGCTGACGCTGCTCGCCATCGTGCTGCTGGCGGCCTATCTGCTGTACTACCGCGTGTTCATTCTGCGGCCGCTCAACGATATTTTCGATACCATGCGCCAGTCCGAAAAGGACGGACGTTTCCGCGTCGTGCGAACGCGGGGCACGGACTACGACGATATTTACGCGCGCTTCAACGATATGGTGGCGCATATCGAGGAGCTGGCAGGCCAGGTGTACGAGGAGCAGTACCGCGCCCAGAAGGCCGAGCTCAAGCAGCTTCAAATGCAGATCGACCCGCATTTCCTGTACAATTCCCTGTACCTGATCTATCGCATCGCGCGCTCGGAGGGCAACGAAAGCATCGCCAGGCTCAGCCTGAACCTGAGCAATTATTACCGCTACATCACCAAAATGCCCGAGCACGTGGTGCCGCTGCGGGAGGAGATCAACCACGTGATGAACTACCTGGAGATCCAGAGCGTGCGCTTCGAGCCCCGCGTGCACATCGAGACCGAGCCGCTGCCCGAGGAGATCGCCGAGGAGCGCATCCCCTCGCTGATCATCCAGCCCGTTGTGGAAAACGCCTTCCAGCACGGGGTCAGGGACGTTACCAGCGGCGGCGTGGTATCGCTGCGCTACCGCGTGCTGCCGGACAGCTTCCAGGTGATCGTGGCCGACAACAGCGGCAAGATGGACGAGGAGCACGTGCGCATGCTGTGGGAACGGCTGAAGAGCGACGACGCGGGAGATTCCAACGCCCTGCGCAACCTGTACCGCAGGCTGCAGCTGTATCAGGGCGGCGAACACAGCCTGGAGCTCAGGAGCGTCAGCAACGGACTGACCGCCATCCTGACGTTCCGGAAAGGAGAAAATCATGAAAAACTTGCTGATCGTTGACGATGAAGTGCTGCTTGCCGAGGGCCTGCACGACACGCTGGCCGAGGCTTTTGTCGGGCGGCTGCAGGTGTTCTGCTGCTATTCGGCGGAGCGCGCGCTTGAGATCGCCGATAACGTGCAGATCGATATCCTCCTGACCGATATCAATATGCCCGACTGCTCGGGACTGGAGCTGCACCGGCGGCTGCAGGAAAAGCAGCCCGACTGCCGCGTGATCTACCTGACCGGATATTCCGAGTTTGAGTACGCGCGCACGGCGCTGGAGCAGCACGCCTTCGCCTACGTGCTCAAGGGCGAGGGCGACGGCGTGGTGATCAGCACGATCGAGCGCGCTCTCTCCGCGGACGGAACCGAGCCTGCCGGCGAGCAGACGCCCCCGCGCGAAGCCGATTCCAGCCCCAACTGGCTGCCCGCGCTCAACAACTATATCTGCGCGCACCTGGACGGCGACCTTTCGCTGAACCAGCTGGCCAATTTCTGCCATTTCCATCCCGTCTATCTTTCCCGCGCGTACAAGGAGGCCAGTGGCGTGACCCTGAGCGATTATATCAGCCAGGCGCGGCTGGAGCGGGCCAAGCAGCTGCTGCAGAGCAGCCGTTTCACCGTGCAGGAGATATCGCATATGACCGGCTTCGCCACCGACAACTATTTCTGCCGCTGGTTCCGCAAAAACACCGGCATCACCCCCCACGCCTACCGCCGCAGCGGACAAAAGTACAAGCGATAACGCGCGGGACGCATTGAAACCCGCCGCAAAGTATGCTATAATATGCCTTGCGCCGAAGTGGCGGAATGGCAGACGCAGGGGACTTAAAATCCCCCGGTTTCGGCCGTACGGGTTCGAGTCCCGTCTTCGGCACCACAAAACAGCTCCCCGAAGGGGAGCTTTTTTGGTGCCGGAAGGGACTCGAACAGTGCGGGAGTGAATGAGGCTCCTGTGGAGCCTCAGAGCCGCGAAGGGGCTTCGCCCGCAGGCGAAGTCGAGTCCCGTCTTCGGCACCACAAAACAGCTCCCCGAAGGGGAGCTTTTTGAGTGCCGGAAGGGGCTCGAACAGAGCGGGAGTGAATGAGGCTCCTGTGGAGCCTGAGAGCCGCGAAGGGGCTTCGCCCGCAGGCGAAGTCGAGTCCCGTCTTCGGCACCAAAACTGGACCGATAATTGATACAATGTGTCAGTTATCGGCCCGTTTCTTTTTACCCGGAAAAGCCCTGAAATCAGGCTCTTTCCGGGGATTGACGGGTGCATCATGAACTGTGGACATACGGCAGAGCAGCCGTTTCCTGCCCTGATTGGCCAATCCCGGCCTCCTGGCAGATTTGCTATCGTTTCAAAAGGGCTATAGGGCATCAATTTATGCCTATAGGCGACTTTTGTATAATACTATTCTCAATCTAAAATCTTATCATCTTTGGGTGTCTTTTCCGTCTTGGCGTTGCTTCATTCCGGTCAACGTAGCGCTGCTACGCCTCCC
>CACWLY010000043.1:0-8516 GCA_902761825.1 uncultured Eubacteriales bacterium | reverse complement strand
TCAACGTAGCGCTGCTACGCCTCCCTCCATTCAGCTTAGCCAGGGCGAAAAATCCATCCCAAATCTGATAATCTTTTATACTGAGAATAGTATAAGACCTTGATACACCTTGCACATCGGTATCAGAGCCAGGCGTTCCTGATGGTCTTTCTCACACTTTCCACTGGAGATTGTGAAACGATTTGAGCGGAGAAAAATAAAAAAACTGCCACCATTTTTCTGGTAGCAGTAGCATTATTCACAATTTCGTGATATAATTAATGAAACTGTTTGTAGTGTAAGAATGCGCAAGGAGGTGCGTGATGGCCGTATCCTACAAAAAACTGTTTCATCTGCTGGTCGACCGGGATATGACAGCGGTGCAGCTGCAGCAACAGGCTGGTTACAGCGCAAACATCACCGCACGGCTCAAAAAGAACGTCTATATCTCATTGGAGACCGTGGAAAAGATATGCCGTGCCTTGGATTGCACGTTGGACGATATCGTGGAGTTTGTGCCTGACGATACGGAGGGAGAGCAAAATGACGCCTGAGGAGAAAGCCCGACAGCTGATCGACGCGCGGCTCGAACAGTCCGGCTGGGTCGTTCAGGATCTGCAAAAAGTGAATCCCATGGCATCCCTCGGTGTGGCTGTACGGGAATACCCTACCAGCACCGGGCTGGTAGATTATGCCCTTTTTGTCGATGGCAAGCCTGTCGGCGTGATCGAAGCGAAGAAGGACGAACAGGGCGAAAATATCACCGTCGTTGAAGGCCAGTCCGGGCGCTATGCCAACAGCACGTTCAAATACATCAGCGTGGATTATCGCATCCGTTTTGCGTATGAAGCCACCGGGCAGCTGACGCGCTTCACCGATTATGACGATGTAAAATATCGTTCCCGCCGTGTGTTTTCCTTCCACAGACCGGACACGCTGCTTGCGCTCCTTGCGAAGGATGATACCATTCGCAACAATATGAAGCACTTCCCGGTCTTTGACACCACCGGATTCCGCAAATGCCAGATTACAGCCATTCAGAATTTGGATACTTCCTTTGCCGAGAACCGGCCCAAGGCGCTGGTACAGATGGCGACTGGCGCTGGGAAAACCTTCACGGCGATCACGGCGGCATACCGTCTTTTGAAGTTCGGGAAAATGCGCCGTATCCTGTTCCTTGTGGACACCAAATCGCTGGGCGAACAGGCGGAGCGTGAATTTCTCGCCTATACGCCGAATGATGATAACCGTTCCTTTGCCCAGCTCTATGGCGTACGCCGCCTGAACAGTTCTTACATACCGAATGACATTCAGATCTGCATCAGCACCATTCAGCGCATGTACTCCATCCTGAAAGGCGAAGAGATGGATGAATCCGCAGAGGAAGAATCCCTCTTCGAGCAGAGCGGAGCCGATGCGCAGGCCGCAAAAGAAGTCGTCTATAACGAAAAGTACCCGCCGGAGTTTTTCGACTGCATCATCGTCGATGAATGCCACCGGTCTATTTACAATGTCTGGAATCAGGTGCTGGAGTATTTCGACGCCTTCATCATCGGCCTGACCGCTACGCCGGACAAGCGTACCTTTGCCTTTTTCAATCAGAATATCGTCAGCGAGTATTCCCGCGAGCAGGCCATCATCGACGGCGTGAACGTGGGCGAGGATATCTTCCTCATAGAAACCGATGTCACGAAAAACGGCGCTCATATCATGAAGCAACAGATCGAGTATCGTGACCGTCTCACCCGCGCAAAGCGCTGGAAACAGATGGATGAGGATATTGACTATACCGCATCAACGATGGATCGGGATGTGGTCAATCCCAGCCAGATCCGGACCGTGATCCGCACCTTCAAAGAATGCCTGCCCACGATGCTTTTCCCGCACCGCCGCGAGGTGCCCAAGACCCTGATCTTCGCCAAGACCGACAGCCACGCGGACGACATCATCCAGATCGTCCGGGAAGAGTTCGGTGAGGGCAATGAATTCTGCCAGAAGATCACCTGTCAGGCGGACCGCCCGGAGACCGTGCTCAGCGCCTTCCGCAACGACTACTATCCCCGCATCGCCGTGACCGTGGATATGATCGCCACCGGCACGGACGTGAAGCCCATCGAATGCCTGATCTTCATGCGGGACGTGCGCAGCAAGAACTATTTCGAGCAGATGAAGGGCCGCGGCACCCGCACCCTGGGCAAGGACGATCTGCAGAAGGTCACGCCCTCCGCCACCGAGAACAAGGATCACTTTGTGATCGTGGACGCCGTCGGCGTAACGAAATCCAAAAAGACCGAGACCCGCACCCTGGAGCGCAAGCCCTCCGTCAGCATGAAGGAACTGATGCTGAACGTGGCCATGGGCGCGAAGGACGAGGATACCCTCACCTCGCTGGCAAACCGTATCATTCGCCTGAACAGCCAGATGACCGACAGGGAGCGCGCCGAATTCAGCGGCACGGTCGGCAGCAGCGCCGGGAACGTCGCCCAGCGCCTGTTGGACGCCTTTGACCCGGATGTGGTGTCCGCCAAAGCCGGCGTCGATCTGTCCGACGATCACGAGCCGACCGAGGACGAACAGCGCCGCATGGACGAAGCCAGGAAGGAACTCATCAAAGAGGCGGTGCAGCCCTTCTATGATCCCAATATCCGGGATTTTATCGAAAACGTGCGCCGCAGCCATGAGCAGGTCATCGACTCCGTGAATCTCGATTCCGTCCTGTTCGCCGGATACGATGCTGATAAACAGGCCAACGCGGACCGGATCATCAGGACCTTCCGGGAATTCATCGAAGAACACAAAGACGAGATCCTGGCCCTGCGGATCATCTATGATCAGCGGTATAAGGACCGGCCCATGGCGATCGCGCAGCTCAAGGCGCTGTATGAAAAGCTGAAGGCGCAGCATATCACCGTCGAGCGCCTGTGGGATTGCTACGCCATCAAGAAGCCGGAAAAGGTCAGGCGCGGCACCGTGGCGCAGCTTACCGACCTTATTTCCATCATCCGCTTTGAGATGGGCTACGCCGATAACCTTTCGCCTTTCGCGGATAAGGTGAACTATAACTTCATGCAGTGGACCCTGCGCCGCAACGCCGGCGCCGTGCACTTCACGGACGAGCAGATGGAATGGCTGCGCCTGATCAAGGATCACATCGCCGTCTCCCTCAGCATCGAGCCGGACGACCTGGACCTCAGCCCCTTTGACCGCAAGGGCGGCCTGGGCAGGTTTTATGAGGTGTTCGGGACACAGTATGAGGCGGTTTTGCGGGAAATGAATGTGGAATTGGTAGCATAAAGGAGGATAAAAGATGAACACAATAGCTTTATCCGAAGAGATGAACACAGCTGTCTTAGCTGATGGCATGACAAAATATGAAAAGATTTCTATTGCGTTGGCAATTGCCGCATTAGTTATTTCAGTTCTTGTTCCATTAATTCAATGGATATATAGGGAGAAAAGAAAAGCTGTCTTGAAGTATTATCCTACTGGACATGCATTTGCCTATTGTAATCTGAGCGGATCATATATCCGTATTGATGGAGTTTTTGAGGCACTTAAGCGTGCGATATCGCTGAAAAAAGTCTCAATCAGTATTGTAAGGAAAAAGGATGAAAAAAAGCTAAATCTCGAATGGCTCAAATTCTACTCACCCGCAAGTCAAAGCATTATGGGGTTACAGGCTTCTGCTGAGGAACTTGCTCATCCGTTCCGAATTGATGCAGACCATGTTGCTTGTGCCTTTATTGAGTTTAGCGATCCAAGTGATTCAGCAGGAAAAGCGATTAGACCAGAATACAATAAACTCTTTGAGGATTGCAAAAAGATCAAGGCTTCTGAACCCGATTATAACAAAGCATTATCATTGCTAAAAGGCATGGAGTCCTATAGTGAATTAAAGGCGGCATTAAAAAAGGAATTATTCTGGGAAAACGGAGAATACCAAGCAACTATTACTGCAACTTATGCTGAAAAACAAGAAGTTTTTATTGTTACGACATCTGTTTCTGAAACACAATATGCACAATTCCTTTCAGGCATTGAAGAATTGTGTATAATTCAACTAAAGAATTTATATGGCATTCAAGGTAATTATCAATCTGTTTTGCTTGATATCAAGGATGGTAAATGAGATGCACCTTAAAGACTGCTGTACAATTATTGCCGGGCAATCACCGGAATCAAAATACTACAATACTGATGGAATCGGTCTTCCTTTCTTTCAAGGAAAAGCAGACTTTGGAGAGTTATACCCAACAATCCGCGTGTATTGTAGCCAACCTACAAAGGTTGCCGAAAAAGATGATATTCTTTTATCGGTAAGAGCACCTGTTGGCCCAACAAATTTGGCACCCTGCCGAGTATGCATTGGACGTGGCCTTACAGCGATTCGGCCTTCGGAAGTGCTTCTCACACGTTATGTTCTTCTGTTTTTTAGATACTTTGAGGCACAGTTAGCATCAAAAGGAACGGGGACAACATTTAAAGCGATAACACAGGATATTGTAAAGAATCTTGAAATACCTATCCCGCCCCTCTCAGAGCAGGAGCGCATTGTTACCCGGATCGAGGAACTGTTCTCCCAGCTCGACGCTGGCGTGGAAACCCTGCAAAAAGCAAAAGCACAGCTTGCGGTGTATCGGCAGGCGGTGCTCAAAGAGGCGCTTGAAGGCGATTACCCTCGAAAGCAACTAAAAGAATTCTCAAAAGCAACAGGAGGATATGCTTTTAAGAGCAGTAAGTATACACCTGACGGAAATTATATCGTTGTAAAAATTGGCAATGTAAAAGAGCGACGATTCGATTTCTCACGGGATTTGACCAAAACAGCCGAAGCAGATGACTCAATCCTTGAAAAGTATTTACTCCAGCGAGGCGATTGCATTATTACACTGACAGGATCAAGAGGCAAACGTGATTATGGCTTTGTTGCAATGGTGACTGATCAGAGCAATTATCTTCTTAATCAGCGTGTTGCTGCTTTGCGTTTTGATCAATCGGTTGCGCTTCCAGAGTTTTATCAGTATTACTTAGCTTCTCCTGAGTACCGAGATATGTTCTTTAGCTATGAGACGGGAAACGTAGGCCAAGGAAACGTTGGTATCAAGGCTCTAATAGATCCCGTTGTAATTCTGCCTGATATTGAAATGCAGAAAAAAATAGTTGAAGAAATTGAATCCAATCTCTCTGTCTGTGACAGTATTGAACAGACAGTAGACACTGCTTTGCAGCAAGCAGAAGCCATGCGGCAGAGCATTCTCAAAGAAGCGTTTAGTGGAAGCTATTAACAAAGAAACACTTTTAAAAGTAAAGGAGAGTGTATATTATGTCAATAGGGAGAGCACCGACCGTTTTTGTTAGTTCTACTTGTTATGATCTAAAGCAAATCAGAGAGGATATTAGAGATTTTTTCAGGAATAATTACAATTTTGAAGTAATGCTTTCAGAGTTTGATTCTTTTCCTGTTGATCCTTGTAAAGGAACATTTGAAAACTGCTTGAACAATGTGGACAATAGTGCTGATATTTTTATATTGATTATAGGTACTCGATATGGCTATGTAACAGACCAAGGAAAATCAATAACAAATCTCGAATACCTACACGCAAAAGCAAAGGGCATTCCAATCTATGTTTTTGTGAGCAAGCAATTGAATAATAGTTTGCCTCTATGGAGAAACAATCAGAACGGGGATTTTACTTCTGTAGTAGACAGCCCCAAGATTTTTGAGTTTGTCTCTGAAATATATGATGAGATGCATCAGTGGGTATATACTTACGAATCAGTTAGTGATATAAAAGCAACTCTTAAAAACCAGCTGCTTGGGATTTTTGCAGACGGATTGAAATATATAAGCTTGAAAACAAAGCCGAAATACTCAGTATTGAACTGTGGTATTCCATCTGATGCAGCGCGAGTATTAATTGAGCAACCGTATGCATGGGAATACAAATTCCTGGCCTATGTACTAAAAAATGATTTTGACAATCTTAAATCTCAAAGGTGGAATTATCAATATGGCCTTGTTGACAGTCCTTCCTTATCAATAGAATCAATTGACTTTGTAGATGTAATTTCAGCAAGAATCAATGAAATCACCAATCTAGTAAATAGTATGGGGATAATCTTTAATAAAGTAATTGATGATGCGATTGGTAAACCAGGTATTCCAAGCGACCTAGAAATGATATTATATGTTTCAAAACAACTTGCTTCAATGTATGAAAGATTGATTAGTTGGGCATTGTATTTTAAAGCTCTGCATGTTGATGAACGATATTCCCATCTTCTCGAACTGTTGTATGCGCTACCGATGTCTGCTCTCAATTCAATCGATGACTTTGTGAAAAAGTTGTATGATGAGATAACAAGTATTCCCGACAAAGATGATGGTAAAGAGAGAAAAATCGCTCTAACATGTACTCTTAACATAGATAATCAAGATGAGCTTATCGCAGAGATTAATCGACTAACTGTTAGTGTGAGAAAAGGATTTAATTAAATAACTATAATAGCCCCCTGCTCGACGATGGATTTAAGTTTCATTATCGCAGAAAAAGGAGAATCCCAATGCCTGAACAATCCACTGCCATCATCTCCAAGGTCTGGGGCATGTGCGGCCCCCTGCGCGACGACGGCGTATCCTATGGTGATTACCTGGAGCAGCTGACCTATCTCATTTTCCTGAAAATGTCCGATGAGTATGCCAAGCCGCCGTATAACAGGCAGACCGGCATCCCGGCCGGCTATGGCTGGTCCGATATGAACACCCTCACCGGCTCGGCTCTGGAGGAGCAGTATAAAAAGACGCTAGAGAAGTTAGGCGAGCAGGGCGGCATCCTGGGCCAAATCTTCCAAGGCGCCATCAACAAGGTTTCCAACGCGGCCATCCTCTATCGTATCGTGCAGATGATCGACCGGGAAAAATGGGTCTCCATGTCCTCCGATGTGAAGGGTGAAATCTATGAAGGCTTGCTGCAAAAGAACGCCGAGGACGTGAAGTCCGGCGCGGGCCAGTATTTCACCCCGCGTGCGCTGATCCAGGCCATGGTGGCCTGCATCCGCCCGGAACCCATGAAAACCATCGCCGATCCCTGCTGCGGCAGCGGCGGATTTTTCCTTGCCGCGCAAGCGTTTCTTGCCGATCCGAAGAACTATGCGCTTGATACAGAGCAGAAGAAGTTTCTGAAGAACGAAACCTTCTACGGAAACGAGCTGGTGCCCACAACCTTCAAGCTGTGCCTGATGAACCTGTATTTGCACAATATCGGCGACATTTACGGAAACGTGCCCGTCGCCCGCGGCGATTCGCTGCTCACCGATCCCGGCTGGCGCGTGGATTACGTGCTCACCAATCCTCCCTTCGGCAAAAAATCCTCCCTCACCTTCACCAACGAGGAGGGCGAACAGGAGGAAGAGGATCTCGTCTATAACCGTCAGGATTTCTGGACCACCAGCAGCAACAAGCAGCTCAATTTCGTGCAGCACATCAACACGATCCTGAAAGCCACGGGCAAGGCCGCCGTGGTGGTGCCGGACAACGTGCTCTTTGAGGGCGGCGCGGGCGAGATCGTCCGCAAAAAGCTGCTCCAGACCACCGATCTGCATACGATCCTCCGCCTGCCGACGGGCATTTTCTACAAACCCGGCGTCAAGGCAAACGTGATCTTCTTTGACAAGCGCCCGGCCAGCGCCGAAACGCAGACGAAAACAGTGTGGATCTATGATTTCCGCACCAATATCCATTTTACGCTGAAGCAGAACCCGATGCAGTACTCCGACTTGCAGGATTTCATCGCCTGCTATCATCCGGAAAACCGTTATGAGCGCACCGAAACATGGAGCGAAGAGAACCCGGATGGGCGCTGGCGCAAATTCGATGTTTCGGACATTCTGGCGCGGGACAAGACCAGTCTTGATATTTTCTGGATCAAGGACAAGTCCCTTGCTGATCTGGATAATCTTCCTTCACCCGACGTGCTGGCGGACGATATCATCGAAAACCTGCAGAGCGCACTGGAGAGCTTTCAGGAGTTGAAGGCGCAGCTGAAATAAGGAACAGAGCTTTATGAGCGATATCCGTTTACTGTGAATGATTATCCTGTCACACAGATTGGCCGATATGATATAATACTATCAACGTAGCGCTGCTACGCCTCCCTCCATTCAGCTTAGCCAGGGCGAAAAATCCATCCCAAATCTGATAATCTTTTATACTGAGAATAGTATAAGCCAGTTGGCGGAAAGCGTTGCAGCAGGGGCGGCCGCAAACGCAGGTTTCTTTGCTCAGCTTTCTTTTCCTAAAGAAAGCGCGTATTTCCTGCCTGTTTCGCGGAAATTCGGCGCTTCTTGTCTTATTTTCCTATTTGCATCATTGCTCATAGAACGCGAATAGTATAAAAAAAGAGAACGCCCCGCCTTCGTCAGGCGGGGCAGTTCCGTTTTTTTAAAAAGTCACGCAGCGATCCGAAGGATCACTTTCCGACATACTCGATCGCGCTTTCGGCGGCGATGCGGCCGAAGATCACGATATCGGCCAC
>CACWLY010000042.1 GCA_902761825.1 uncultured Eubacteriales bacterium | reverse complement strand
AAGGGCGGGCAATCCGCAGATTGCCGCCCGCAACCCGCGCTTCCCGCAGGGAGCAGCGCGGGGCGAGCCAGAAGAAAGCGCGTATTTCCTGCCTGTTTCACGGAAATACGGCGCTTCTTGTCTTATTTTCCTATTTGCATCATGGATCTTAGAACGCGAATACTATTATTCAAGATCGACGTATATTGGTTCGTCCTGATACGCTTCCGGCAGTTTCCCGTTCAGTTCGGTGAATTCGCGGCTCAGGCCGGTATCCACAGGAAGCAGAATGATGCGATCCGTCGGGCCGTTGATCGACCACTGTGCTGTATAGAGCAGGCCGCTGCCGTCCTTATCCGGCCCGCATACGCCGCCGAGAAGCTTTGTGTCCGCATTCTCCGCGAGAAGCGCCACATGCCAGGACTGGAAATGCTCGATCTGAAGCGGCTCATCGGAATCCGGACGGGTAATTTTCAGTATGATTTCGACGGTGTCCACCGAAACGGTCAGATCCTGAAGCTCAGCGACGAGTCCGTCAGGCAGCGTGAAACGGACGGGATTTTTTGCGTGCCTGACCAGATGCGGCTCCGTTGAGAATCTGAAAACGCCCTGTTCCTTCATGGAGAAAGCTTCCCGCGTAAGCGTATCCTCAAACCAGTCGATAAAGGGCATATCTTCCGCGGGATCCTGCCAGGACGCAAGCGCGGACGCGAAGGAACCCAGCATAGCCGCCCGATCCAGCAGGATATGCTTTGCCTGGCAGGCATCCGCAAACTGCTGATCATACGCCGCGTATTCGGCGTCGGTCCATTCGGGCTCTCCGATCATCGGCTCGTCCTCTTCCGTGTACTCAATGGGCCATTCGGGATGCAGAACGTCAAACGTAATTTCCCATTCCACGTTTTCGGCGGTTGGGGCAAAGGTCCGCATATCTTCAGTGAGCATGACGTCGACGCCGATCCTGTCATAATCGTATGCCAGATCGGGCTCCATGCAGGGAATCCAGAAGCCGTCATTCATATATAACCCGCCTGCGTGATCCACGAACGTGTTCAGGGCCTTGCCGTTGGCGGTCGCCCTGATCCGGGGGATCACGTAGATCGGATCGGTTTCGTCCCTGGGAACGATCGACATGGTGAACGACATTTTCATTCCGTCAAATACGGCCTCGTGGATCGTGGCAGATAAATATTCTCCCTCCCAGGTTTGATTGAGGGACAGGATCTTGTCCGTGTAAGCTTTGTTTTCAGACTGCTCGGGATGATAATACAGGATTCCAAACCCGTTTGTTACCGCAAAAGCAACGCTTGCCAGCATAATGAATAGAACGATTGCCAGCGCCAAAGCGCCGGATATTTTTTTTGCCATCGGTTCTTCTCCTTTCGCCTTTCGCGCGATCCGGTATTGCAGCGAAGGCATCTCCTCAATCCCGCGTGTGCAGTCGTCGATCGCGGCTCGGATGCTGTTCATGATTTCCCGATCATTTTTCATCGCCTTCGCCTCCTTCCAGTTCGGTTCTCAGTTTCTGCTTTGCCTTCCGGATCCTGCTTGAAACAGCGGCTTCCGTCAGGTTCAGCATCCTTGCGATTTCCCTGATCGGACAGCCCTCGTAGAAATACAGCAGAACGGCTTCCATGTATTTGGGCTTCAGCTTCATGATAGCCATGGTCAGCGCAATATGATCGTCGCTCGGCGGCGCGGAAGACAGGACGGGCAGCTGATCGACGGACACGCGGGAATCGATGTACCGATACCAGGCGCTGCGCCTGTAATCCCGGCAGCAGTTGATCGCGATCCGGATCAGCCAGGTCTTTTCGCTGCTCTCGCCGCGGAATGAATCCATGCTCCGGAATGCTTTCAGAAAGGTCTCCTGCACCGCATCCTCCGCCGCGGCGCGATCCCGCAGATAAATGCAGCAGATGCGGAGCAGATCCTTTTCATATTGCCGTACCATTTGATCAAGTCGGTCTGCCGGGGTCTGATTCGGCGCCTGAATCATTCCCACCGTTGATCACCTCCTCAACCAAATAGACGACGGGCAAGCCCAAAACTTAAATAATCCGGTTAAAAAATTCTGATCTGCGCGTTTGATATCGCCCCATGGCTGCGCGCCGCCGTCCATACTGAAAAACAAAGCGCCTGCCATTTGAGCCGCACTGACGATGTGCGCTCGATTGACAGGCGCTTTACAGCCTTGAATGCCCTCCGGCCGGGTTCTTTGACGGGAGCTTTATGACTTGACAGGTCCCGGCTATTATCCGCGGATCCGCTTGATCTCTTCCTGCACTTTTTCTCTGGTCACGTAATTGAGCGGGGAAAAACGCCCCTTCAGCGCGGTCTCCAGCTTTTCGACGGCGTCTTCCGTCTTCCCGTTTTCCAGGTCGTAACGGGACAGGAACCACAGCGTATCGATCTGGCCGGGCTTCAGCTCGTGTGCCTTGGTGAAATACTCCAGCGCTTTTTCCTTATCGTTCAGCAGCCGGTAATAGATCTGCCCCATATTATCCAGCGACACGGGATCCTCGTCGTCGTATTCCAGCGCGCTCTGGTTGAAGGCCAGGGCTTTTTCGGCGTCGCCCTGCTCGATATACAGATAGCCCAGCGCTCCGTAGGTCTCGCCCCGGGGGCTCTTCTGATGCACGCGCTCCATCAGTTCCACAGCCTTGTCGAGATTGCCCAGCCGGAAATCGGCCACGGCGAAATTGACCAGCAGATCGCCCCGGCGCTGCTCGCTGATGGCGGGGTCCTTCTGCGCTTTGGCCAGTATTTCCTTGACCTTTTTAAAATTGGCTTCGCCGCCCTCCCGCAGCAGGATATAGGACCAGGAAACCATGTATTCCGCGTTGATGAAACCGCTGTTGTACAGCTGCTCATAGGCGGCGCGGGCCGCCGCGATATCGCCTTTGCGATGCGCGATCAGCGCTTTGCGGGCCTTCAAGGAATCAAACATACCCATTTTTCATCACCCTCCGAAAGAATCATACCGCATTGTCCGTCAAAAATCAACAGCCGTCCGTTTTGCGCAGCAGCCGCGCGTAACGCCGGGTCAGATCGTCGAAGTCCGCGCGCGTGCGTTCGTCCTGCGGCAGGTCAGAAACGTAGATCAGCCCGCGGCGCGCGATATCCGCCGCGGCAGCCGGCGCTTTGAGCCGGTGCTCCATTAGCTTGCACAGGGCGATGTACGGCTTCGCCCCGCCCTGCCGGCCGGCGATCATCTTTTCATAAATGGCCGCCGCTTCCTCGGGCCTGCGTTCGCGCCGGAAGGTGTCGGCCAGCCTTTCGCGGCTGAGCGCGCTCATGCTGCCTGCGTCGGCGGCGCGGTAGCACATCCGCGCTTTCTGCAGGTTTCCGCGCTTTTCGTATACCCGGCCAAGGCTGTATATATCCTGCAGATGCTCCGCCGAAAGCGGGTTTTCGTGCAGCCTGCCCAGCACGAACAGCAGCCGGGCAAGGCTTGCGATATCCTGGGCGTTGTGCCGGAGAATATCCTCCAGCAGCGAGAAATCGCGCCGCTTCAGGTAATCGAAATACCGCTGCGGAACCTCGGCTCCCGGCAGGTCGTCCTCGCGGGGCTCATGAAAGATCAGCTCTTCCAGATAGGACAGCGTGCAGCGCTTGAGCCGCAGTTTCCATACGCGCCGGGCGGTGTGCAGCAGGTCGGCGTGCGGGATCTCCGACGTGTCCAGGGGCATGCGCTGCATGATGAAGCGCGTTTCGAGCAGCGGTATATCGAAGCTGCGGCCGTTATAGGTCACCAGCACCTGACAGCGGCTCAGATCGCGCTGAACGCGCCGGAGCACGAAGGCTTCCTCGTCGTAATCGCGCATCATATACTGCCGCACGACCAGCTCGCCCGCCTCGATCACGCCCACGCCCACCAGAAAAGCCACCGTTCCCGCGCCGTGGCTCAGGCCGGTGGTTTCGGTATCGAGAAACAGAAAGCCGTCGGGCGCGATGTGCTGCGGGATGTTCGGATCGCCCTGCATCAGCTGCAGGATCCCGTCGGCCAGGCGCGCGCCTTCCGGCAGCGGAAAGCGGGTTTCGCGCACAAAACAATCCGACGCCGCAGGACGCGACGGCGCGCTGCGGCGGGGAGCGCCCTGGGTGGCGCGCAGCTTATCCCGCAATGAAGGCATGGCTCATACTCCCGTAAAACAGTGTGTCAGGGCTGGAAGAAGGAGATCTCGGCGTCCCCGTCGCCGTCCACCTGACCGGTGGCGGTGGGGTCGGGCAGGGTGGTCAGCGCCTTGCAGTAGGCGTCGAAGTCTCCGCCCCGGGCGTTGAAATCGGCGATATACGCCAGCCGTTCTTCGGTAAACTCTTCCAGCGACAGGTTGTTTTCAAACATGTACTTCGCGCAGGCCGTTCCAACGTAGCGCAGATGCCAGGGCTCAAAATTGATGCCCGTTATTTCCTGCTTGTCCTCCTGATAGCGGATCACAAAGCCGTATTCGTGGCAGTGCGCCGCCATCCATTGGGCTTCCTTGTCCCGGGCGAAATCGGAGTTCATGCCGTCCTTCTGCGTCCAGGCATAGTTCAGCACGTCCAGGCCCAGGCCTGTCTGATGGTCGCTGGCCCCGGGATAGCTGACCCAGCCGTCGTCCTTGCCGTGATTTTTATTCAGCCGGTTATTGTACATGGTGTATTGGGTCTGATAGCTGCGGTAGGCGCTTTTGACATACAGCGTGCAGCCGTCTTCCTTCGCCGCGTCAAACATCAGCAGCAGCGCGTCGTGCGCGGCCTTCCGCAGCTGGAATTTGCCGCTGATGTGCCTTGCGGTCACGGTGACCAGATCCTCCGGCGCGTAGGACTTGTCCAGCAGGTGGTCGCGGTTGGCCAGCGTCAGATAGCCCTCGGCATTGCGTAGCGTCAGCGGATCGATGGGATAATCCCAGATGGGCGCGTCGTCCTCCGCCTGCCCGAATACGGGGCAGAGCAGCGCAAGCGCGATCAGAAGAAAAAACAGTCTTCGCATAATCAGTCTCCTTCAGCGCAGGCGTCGGCGGCCAGCGCGCGCAGCGTTTCCACGTATTGCTCCAGCGGGATATCCGCTTCCTGCAGGATGGCGGCGTGCTTCTGCCCGACGTACCGCACATGCCAGGGCTCGTAGGCATAGGTGGTCACGTCGGTCCATTCCGCCTTGTAGCGGATGATGAAGCCGAAGCTCCAGGCGTTTTCGGCCAGCCAGATCCCTTCCGGCGATTTGCCGAAAGCGGCGTTCAGCAGGCCGTCCGGCCTGTTCTTGACGTCCATGGCCAGGCCGAGCTGATGCTCGCTGGCTCCCGGATCGGCTACCAGCAGCCGCGCCTGCCTGAGATCCCGGGTGGTTTTGATCTTGCGCTCATAGATGTTCCGCTGGGTTTCGTAGCTGCGGTAGCCGGAATGCGCGTACAGCGTGAATCCGGCCTCCTCCCGGGCCGCCGCGAAAAGCTCCTCCAGCGCCGCGGCAGCCTCGGCGCGCATCTGATACGCGCTGCCGCTGTGCTTTACGTCGGGATACACCAGGTCGTCCGGCTCATAATCGCGGGACAGCGTGTATTCGCGGTTCACCAGCGTCAGAAAGCCGTCCGGGGAAAGGGCTTCGGCGAGGTTTTCCACGCTCAGGGAAAAAGTGGTTATGAGCGACAGAATCAGCGCGGCAAGCCGGAGGATCATGAAACGCCGCCTTCCATGATGTCGGGATACCGGGCTAGCAGCCGCCCGTAGGCGGCGGGCTCCAGCATCACGGTGACCTGCGTGCCTTTATCGAGGTATTCCTCGCTGAGCACCCTTCCCAGCTGCCGCATTTCGCCGATAACGGCATATCTGTCGAAGGGCACCAGCACGCTGACCTTGCATTCGCGGCCGCGCAGGGCGGAGGCGATGGCGTCGGTCAGCCGGTCCAGCCCTTCGCCGGTTTTTGCGGAGATGCGGATGGCCTTGGGAATCGGTGAAAAATCCTCCTCCGGCGCTTTGTCGCACTTGTTCAGCACGTCGATGCGGGGCTGGCCGGTGGCCTCCAGCTTTTGCAGCACGTCTTCCACCACGGCGCGCTGGGCCAGAAGATCGGGAGAGGCGGCGTCGCTGACGATCACCAGCACGTCGGCCAGGGCGGCTTCCTCCAGCGTGGAATGGAAGGCTTCCACCAGCTCGGTGGGCAGCTTGCGGATAAAGCCGACGGTATCCACCAGCAGGTATTCTCCGCCGTCCGGCAGCCGCACGTTGCGCGATACGGCGTCCAGCGTGGCGAAGAGCCGGTCCTGCGTGTAGACGTCGGCCCCGGTCATTCTGTTCAGCAGCGTCGATTTGCCGGTGTTGGTGTATCCCACCAGCGCGACCACGGGGATGGCGCTGCGCTCGCGGGCTTTGCGGCGCAGGGCGCGCTGGCTTTCCAATTCGCTCAGCTCGCGGCGCAGCTGGGTGATGCGCTCGCGGATGCGGCGGCGGTCGATTTCCAGCTTGCTTTCGCCGGGGCCGCGGGTGCCGATGCCGCCGGCCAGGCGGGACAGCACAAGCCCCTGGCCGATCAGGCGGCTGCTCTGGTATTTCAGCTGCGCCAGCGATACCTGCAGGCGGCCTTCCGCCGTGCGGGCGCGCTGGGCGAATATATCCAGGATCAGCGTGGTGCGGTCCACCACCTTGACCCGGGTGATATCTTCCAGGTTGTGGATCTGCGCGCCGGTCAGCTCATCGTCCACGATGATCATATCGGCTTCCGCCGCCTGGGCGTCCAGGGAAAGCTCCTCGGCTTTGCCGCTGCCGATATAGGTGGCGGTGTCGGGGCGGGTCTTGCGCTGGAAGGAGCGGCCGATCACCACCGCGCCCGCGCTTTCGGCCAGGGCGGCCAATTCGTCCAGCGATTCCATGCTGTCGATGCCAACCAGCAGCGCGCGCTCGGGCGCGTCGTTTTCCTGTTTGTCCTCGCCCTGCTGCACCCGCTGGTCGGACAGCGCGATCTCGTCCATCCATCCCTTCTGGGGCAGGCGGCGCAGGGACAGGATGGGCGTGCAGACCGGCTGCGGCTCGCCGTTGACCCGCTCATGCAGGAAAGCGGCCTGAACGCCGGTGACGCTGCCCTCGGTGTCCACGCCCAGGGCGCACATGCTGTCCAGCCACAGCGATTTGAGCGCGGTGATATCCACGTCGCTGAGCTCTGCCGAGCCGCGCGGATGGGTATGGACGCACCGCACGCGGGAAAGGCGGCGGGAGCTTCTGCGCAGGCGGATATCGCTCAGCGGCACGCTGGCCGTATCGCCCACGGTGATGTCGATCACCTCGCCGTCCCGGCTGATGTAGAGGGAAATTTCCCGGTTCAGAGCGCAGGAATACCTGCCCATGGCCTTGGCGAGCTCCAGGGGCAGGTATTCGTCTCTGTCGATGGGATAATCGTAAAAGGTTTGCAGTTCGGAGATCGTGCTTTTGCGCACGCCCTCCAGATTGCCGTGAATATCGGGCATTGTTTCCTCCGGTATCCTTCGGGCGATCAGTCGATCACGGCCTCCGGATGCTTTTTCATATAGTCTTCCACCGCGGCCTTGACCGCTTCCTCCGCCAGCAGCGAGCAGTGCATTTTCACCGGCGGCAGGCCGTCCAGCGCTTCGGCCACGGCGGCGTTCGTCAATTTGAGCGCTTCCTTCAGCGTTTTGCCCTTCACCATTTCGGTTGCCATCGAGCTTGTGGCGATGGCCGCGCCGCATCCGAAGGTTTTGAATTTGACGTCCGTGATGATTCCGCTGTCGTCCACCTTCAGGTACATGCGCATGATGTCGCCGCACTTGGCGTTGCCTACGGTGCCTACGCCGTCGGCGTCGGGGATCTCGCCCACGTTGCGGGGATTGCTGAAATGATCCAGTACTTTATCGGAATACATTATTTTTGCGCCTCCATAAAATCAGCGTACAGGGGGGACATGGACCGCAGGGTTTCCACGATGCCGGGCAGCGTGCGCAGAACGGTATCGACCTCTTCCTGCGTGGTGGCGTCGCTCAGCGAGAAGCGCAGGCTGCCGTGGGCGATCTCGTGCGGCAGGCCGATGGCAAGCAGCACGTGGGAGGGATCGAGCGAACCGCTGGTGCAGGCCGAGCCGCTGGAGGCCGCGATGCCCGCCAGATCGAGCCGCAGCAGCAGGGCTTCGCCTTCCACGAAGCGGATCGATATATTGCAGTTGTTGGGCAGGCGGTTGGTGCGGTGGCCGTTCAGGCGGGTATAGGGGATCGCGGTCAGCCCGTCGATCAATTGATCGCGCAGGGCGGCGATGCGCGCGGACTTTTCTTCCAGATCCTGCGTTGCCAGCTTCAGCGCTTCGGCAAGGCCCACGATGCCAGGGATGTTCTCGGTCGTTGCGCGCTTGCCGCGCTCCTGCGCGCCGCCGTGCATGAAGTTGTCGATGCGCACGCCCTGACGGATATACAGCGCGCCCACGCCCTTGGGGCCGTGGAATTTATGGGCCGACAGGCTCAGCATGTCGCAGCCGATCTCCTGCACGTCCATCGGGATCGCGCCCATGGCCTGGACGGCGTCGGTGTGAAAATACACCTGATGCGCCCTGGCGATCCGCGCGATCTCGCGGATGGGCTGGATCGTGCCGATTTCGTTGTTGGCCGCCATCACGCTGATCAGGATGGTTTTATCCGTGATCGCGGCTTCCACGTCCCGCGGATCGACCTGGCCATACTCGTCCACGGGCAGGTATGTCACGGTGAAGCCTTGCTTCTCCAGCCACTGGCAGGTATGCAGCACGGCGTGGTGCTCGATGGCCGAGGTGATGATATGCCCGCCCTTTCTGCGGTTGGCAAAGGCTGTGCCCTTGATGGCCCAGTTGTCGCTCTCGCTGCCGCCCGACGTAAAGTAAATTTCCTGCGGCTTGCAGTTCAGCACGGAAGCAACCTGCCGGCGGGCTTCCTCCAGCGCCTTGCGGGCGTCGCGGCCGGTGCCGTGGATGCTGCTCGCGTTGCCGTATACGTCGGTAAAATAGGGCAGCATTTTATCAAGCACCTGCCGGCTGACGGCGGTTGTGGCGGCGTTATCCATGTAAATGCGGTTCAAGAATGCTTCATCTCCTTTGAATCAAGCATATCCTGGAGCGAAATGCTGTACAGCAGCGCGTTGATGCTGTTCGTCAGATATTCCCATACCGGACGGGCGGGGCAGCTGTCCCCGAGCGGGCATTCGCACCCGTCGCCTTCCACCGCGCATTCCGAGAGGTTCAGCGGGCCTTCCATGGCGTCGATGATATGGCCTACGGTGATGTCCTTCGGGCTTTTCGCCAGCAGATACCCGCCCTGCGCGCCGCGCACGGTGGTGACCAGCCCGGCCTTTCTCATGCAGCCGAGCAGCTGCTCCAGGTACTGGTCGGGCAGCGCAAGCCGGGCGATGGATTTGAGGGACTGCGGGCCTTCGTGGGCTTTCTGAGCCAGGTACAGCATGGCGTACAGGCCGTATTTCCCGCGGGTAGACAGCTTCAAGGCGTTTCCTCCAAGAAATCCGATCAATTTGATCGGGAATCGCTAAAAGCATACCATGAACGGCATGGCTTGTCAACAGGATCGCGCGCAAAAACCTACTTTATTCATCGGCTTTTTGCAGCGCGGCGAATTCGCGCAGCAGATCGAACACCTCCCGCATGGTGTCCGCCGAGGTGATGCGGGTGCGCAGGCGGGCCGCGCCGCGCCTGCCGTGGATATACCAGCACAGATGCTTGCGCATTTCCGGCACGGCGGAGCGCTCGCCCTTCCATTCCAGCATCATCTGCCCGTGCCGGATGGCGGTGGATACGATTTCGTCGTCGGTCGGCGGGCGGGGCGTTTCCCCGCGCAGGGCGTCGGCGATCTCGCGGAAGAGGAAAGGATTGCCCAGCGCGCCGCGGCCGATCGCCACGCCGTCGCAGCCGGTGATTTCGAGCGCTTTGAGGGCCGAGGCGGCGGAATTGACGTCGCCGTTGCACAGCACGGGAATGGAAACGGCTTCCTTCACCTGCCGGATGGCGTCCCAGTCGGCCTTTCCGGAATACTGCTGCGCGCGCGTGCGCCCGTGCACGGTGAGCAGGTCCGCGCCGCAGTCCTGGGCGATCCTGGCCAATTCGACGGCGCAAAGATGCACGTCGTCCCAGCCCAGGCGCATTTTTACGCTGAGCGGCAGGGAAGAGACTTTGCGCACGGCGGATATGATCTCGGCGCACAGCGGCAGGTCGCGCAGAAGCGCGCTGCCCGAGCCCGAGGAGACGATCTTCTGCGCGGGGCAGCCCATGTTGATATCCAGACCGGAAAAAAGGCCGGTATCGGCGAGCCGGGCGGCGGCGCGGGTCATGTAATCCACCCGGTGTCCGAATATCTGCACGCGGGGCCTGGGCTCGTCGGGATGTACGGCCAACAGATATTTATATACTCTCAGCGTATCGGGAGCCTGCAGCAGGCCCTGCGCGCTGACCATTTCGGTGGTGGTGTAATTGCATCCCATTTCGGCGCAGAGCAGGCGCATGGGCCAGTCCGTCACGCCCGCCATGGGGGCAAGGGAAAGGATGGGTGTTTTTGTCATGTGCGTTTATTCCACTGCTGTAATGTTGCGTATTTTCCAGTTTCCGCTTTCGCGGGTCAGGATCATGGCGTACGTGCCTTCGGGCCAGGGGGGCACGCTGCCGTTTACCGATTTGCCGTCGATGGAAGGGATGCGCTCGTTGACTGTGGCGGTGGCGGTGTCCTCCCAGGGCCAGCACCATACGTTTTTCAGCGAAATGCGATGGTCGAAGCCTTTGACGTTCACATTCTGATAGGGGCCGCTGCCGTTCAGCGCGCTTTGCAGGGTCTGGTCGCGTTCGATCCAGGTGGCGGTAAAATAATTGTCCAGCGAGGACGCGGGCTCGTCCATCATGATCACCTGCGCCCGCCGCGCCATGCCGTCCTTGATGATCACGTAAATATTCGTGGCGTTCATGGCGTAATAGAACGTAACGGTCAGGATTCCAAGCAGCAGCAGCACGATAAAGAGCCTGGACGCGATATACCAGACCAGACGGCGCAGATAACGCATGGAATCACCTCTTTTCAAACGAATAGTATTATACCGGAACGGACGCAAAAAAACAAGGGCGGCGCGTGAAAGGCCGCCCCTGCATGGGATGGTTTTACAGGAAACGCGTTCCGGCGCGGCCGTTTATTCCACGCCGAAGCTGTATACGGTCTGGGAGGAGAAGACCTCGCCGGCCTTCAGCACGACGCTGGGGAAGTTCTCGTGATGGATGGCGTCGGGATGATGCTGGGTCTCCAGGGCGAGGCCGGCCATGACGGGGTAATGCCTGCCGTTGTGACCGGTGGTGTTGAAATGCTGGCCGGTATACAGCTGGATGCAGGGCTCGGTGGAGCACACGTGCATCACGCGGCCGCTTGCGGGCGAGCGCAGGATGGCGTGCAGGCGCATGCCCTCGCCGTCCACGCGGAAGTTGAAGTCGTAGCCGTTCTTGACCACCATCAGGGGATATTCGGCGGCGCGGGCCATTCCGTCCCGGATGCGCAGCGGCCTGCGGAAGTCCACGGGCAGGCCGGTCACGTCGAGCTCCTCACCGGTGGGGATCAGCGCCTCGTCGGTGGCCGTGATCAGGCTGGCGTTGATCTGCAGGGTGTGATCCAGGATGTTATCCTCGCCGCTCAGGTTGAAATAGGCGTGGTTGGTCAGGTTGCAGAGCGTATCCTCGTCGCTGACGGCGTGATAGTCGATGCACATTTCGTTTTTGTCCGTCCAGGCGTAGGTGACCTCCACGTCCATTTTGCCGGGATAGCCCTCTTCGCCGTCGGCGCTGACATAATGGAAGGTCACCAGGTCGGCGTCCTCTTTTTCATGGCATTCGGCGCTCCACCAGCGGGTGTGGAAGCCTTCGCCGCCGTGCAGGCTGTTTGCGCCGTCGTTCATGGGCACCTTGTATTCCGTCCCGTTCAGGGTGAAGCGCGCGCCGCCGATGCGGTTGCCCACGCGGCCGATGCTCGCGCCGATGGAAGGGCCGCCGTGCGCGATGTAGGGCGCGACGTCGTCGAAGCCGATGTTCACTTCGCCCAGCGCGCCGCTGCGGTCGGGCACATAGATCGATACGACGCGCGCGCCGAAGTCGCACAGCGTGATATACGCGCCGCTCTTGTTTTTCAGGGTGTACAGGGTCGCCACGCGGCCGTCCGCCGCCTTGCCGAAGGAAGAAATGGAAACGCTCATATATGTACCTCCTTTATATGCGGATGTATAGTCGGGGTGAAAGATACGCATGATAAGCGCGAAGGGAGCGTGAGAAAATGAAAAACCCTTACAGGGGATCGCTGCTGCTGGCGCTGCTTGCGCTGCTGCTGATGGCGGGGGCGGACCGGCTCGTTTCGCCCGGGGCCGCGCCTGCGGCCGCGTCCTCGGTTCTGCTCGGGGAGGTGGACGGGCTGCGCCTGTTCGCGGGGGAGACGCCGCCGGAGGGCGTTCCGACGCTTTTTGACCGGGAGACGCTGTACGCGGGAAATTTGCTTTACGTGTCCCCGGACGCGCCGCTGCCCGCCTGGCTTCCCGAGCCGCAGACCCGGGACGTGCGCGGCATGGTGCATCTGTACGTCCCGGCGGAGGAGCGCGTATCGCTGTCGGAGGAAACGATCTACGCGCTTTGCCGTATGGTAAAGGAGAACCCGCTTTCCGGCATCCGGATCGCGGCGGGAATGCGCTCGCCGCGGGAGCAGCAGGCGCTGCAGGACGAGGCTTTTGCGGTATACCGCCGGACCATGCCGGTAGCCAGCGCGATCGCGCAGGCCGAAGCCGACGTGCCATCCAGCGGCTGTGGCGAGCATCAATTGAGCACGGCGTTCGATATCCGGTTCAGCGCGGCGCAGGAATGGGGCCGGGACGACCCAATGGCCCGCACGGCCGACGGAAGGTGGCTGCTGAAGAACGCCTGGCGCTACGGCTTTATCCGCCGCTATCCCCCCGACAGGGCGGAGGTCACCGGCGTAAAAAACGAGACGACGCACTGGCGCTATGTGGGCCGCGAACACGCCGCGGCCATGCATGCCGCCGGCTTCTGCCTGGAGGAATACCTGCGGGCGCTGCACGAGGGCGGCGCGCTGCGGCTGTTATCCGATGAAGGCGACGAAGTCTGGCTGCTGTGCAGGCCGCTTGATCAGGAAGGAGCATTCTTCCCGATCCCGCAGGGCTGGAGCGCGGAAGTCAGCGCGGACAATCTGGGCTGGGCGGTCTGCACGATGAAGGGTCATTCTTCCAGGTGACCGATCAGCTGCGCGTTGTTTTCGCTCTGCCGGATCAGGCCGTTCAGGTATTCGCCGAAGGCTTCGCCGTCCTGCTCCGCCGCCTGCCGGTGCAGCTTGTCGTAGGCGGCCTGGGATTTTTCATCCAGCATGCTGGCGGCGTTGCGGGTCATGCTGCGCTTGTAGTCCACGCGGCCGCCCGCGTCCATGTACAGTTCCATGTTGGCGGTGCCGCGGAATTCCTCCGCGATGGCGCGATCCAGCGCTATGCCGGTATCCTCCAGCATGACGGCCACGATGGTCAGGCTGCCGCCCTCGCGCAGGGCGCGGGCAGAACCGAACAGCTGCTTGGGCTTCGAGAGCGAGCCCGCGGCCAGCCCGCCGGACAGGATGCGCACGTTCTGCGGCGCGCATTCGCTGTAAGCGCGGCCCAGCGCGGTCAGGCTGTCAACCAGCAGCACCACGTCCTTTTTCTGCTCGGCCAGGCGCATGACGCGCTCCATCGTAAGCTCGGAGATGCGGGTATGGTTTTCCATCGGCTCGTTGAAGCCCGCGTAGATCACCTCGCCCGGCAGGGTATCCCGGGCCACGGTGATATCCTCGGGGCGCTCGCCGAGCAGCAGGCTGATCAGCTGCGCTTCGGGGTACTGGGCGTGGATGCTGCGGGCGATCGCCGTGAACAGCGCGGTTTTGCCGCTGCGCGGCGGCGCGAGGATCAGCGCGCGCTGGCCGAAGCCGATGGGGCAGATCAGGTCGATGACGCGCAGCAGGGTGTTTTCGGGCGCTTTCAGCGAAAGCTGGATCTGCTTCGTGGGATAAATGGGCGTCAGCGTGTCGAAAACGATGGGCTCTTTGATGTCCTGCGAATCGATATCGTTGACCTCGGTCACATACAGCAGCATCCCGTGCGTCTCGTTTTCGCGCCGGGGACGGACCTTGCCGCTGACCTTGTCGCCCGTGCGCAGGTGGAAACGGCGGATCTGGGCCGGGGATACGTAGATATCGTTATGCCCGGGCAGGTAATTGCCGGTGCGCAGGTAGCCGAAGCCCTCGCTTTGCAGCTCGAGGATGCCGAACGCGTCGATCACCTCGCCGGAAGCCAGCAGATCGGGCAGCGCCATGGAAGAGCCCGGGGAGCTGTCGCGGCGGGGACGGTATTCGTTCTGATAGCCGTTATAGCCGGACGCGGGACGCGCGTCGGCATGATAGGCGGAGCCGTATCTGGGCGCGCTCTCCTGAGCGGGAGCGGCGTCCTCGGCGGAAGGCTGAACGGCGTCCGGGCCGAAACGGGAGACCGTGCCCGCCGGCCTCGGCGCGGGACGCTGCTGGCCGTAGCCCGGGGCCTGCGCCGTGCGCTGCTGGGTGAAGCCCGCGCCGGAGCGCTGGGTGAAGGGGCTGCTCTGCTGCTGATAGGTGCGGGGATTGTGCCAGGCGCGCGCGCCTTCCAGCGTGAAAGCGGGCTTGTTGGTGCCGGGCACGTTGCCGCGGGCGGCAGCCGGCGCTGGCTGCGCAG
>CACWLY010000041.1 GCA_902761825.1 uncultured Eubacteriales bacterium | reverse complement strand
GGGAGGCGTAGCAGCGCTACGTTGACCGGAATGAAGCAACGCCAAGACGGAAAAGACACCCAAAGATGATAAGATTTTAGATTGAGAATAGTATTATTTTGTTTTCTCTTTCCCGCGCTTCTTCCGGGGCAGCAGCATAAGCCCCCCGGCGAAGAAGAGCGCGAAGCCCAGCAGGAGCCGACTCCAGGGAACGGGCACAAGGCCCTGACCGACCAGCTCAGCGTAGGCGTAATAGCTGCCGGGCGGCGCGTCGGGCGAGGTTTTCAGATCGCGGATGGTATAGGGCGCGTCGATATCGAGGCGGAAGAACGCGTAACGCCGCGCTTCGGGCAGCGTGAAGGCCACCAGATCGGCGCTGTAGGGCAGCAGCATTTCGACCGACGCCCTGCCGCTCAGCCCTTCCCCGTCCAGGGAATAGAAGAGCTGGCAATAGGTCTGGGGCGGCAGCGGCTCTTCGGTCTCCAGGTACAGCGCGCACGTTTCGCTTTCGACGCCCTCGATGTACAACTGCGCGTCCTCGCGCTCCGGCCTGAAAGCACGCCCATCGCGCAGCGAGGCGTTGACGGGCCGCAATTGCGCCTGGGGCAAAACCGATACGGCCTGCGCGCTCAGGCTTTTCACCTCGGCGCCCGGGGAATGAAAGATCAGCGTCAGCCCATAGCAGGCCGCCGTCAGCGCCGCGGCTGCGGCGGCAAGCAGGATCGCTTTTTTGATGATACCGGCGCGCATCGGCCGCCTCCTCTCTGTCAGCGCAGCGAAAAGTCCTCTTTTTCGAGCGTCAGGTTGGGGTTATAGTAGGGATCGCCGTCGCTCAGCGCTTTTTCCCAGCGCTCCCGGAAGAACGCGATCTCGCCCGCGAAGCGCTGCTGCTTGGCAAGCGAATCCTCCCTGCCCCTGCTGCGGGATTCGTAGTGATAGAGCTCCGCGAAGGGCGTCCATACGATCAGATAGCCTGCCCGGCGGATGCGCAGGCACAGATCGACGTCGTTGAAGGCGACGGCGAGGCTCTCGTCCAGGCCGTTGACCTTGTCCCATACGCCGCGCGGGATCATCACGCAGGCCGCGGTGACCGCCGACAGGTTCTGCGCCACGGCCATGCGGTACATAAAGCCCGGCTCTCCGCGCTGAAAGTACTTATGCGCGTGCCCGGCCACGCCGCCGATGCCCAGGATCACCCCGGCGTGCTGCACGGTATCGTCGGGATAGTACAGCATGCAGCCCACCGCGCCCACGTCCTCGCGCTGGGCGAACATCAGCATGCGCTCCAGCCAGTCGGGCGTGATGACCTCGGTATCGTTATTGAGCAGCAGCAGATAGCTGCCTTTGGCGAACCTCGCGCCGTAATTATTGACGGCGGAAAAATTGAAAGCGCCCTCATAGACCGCCACGCGGATGCGCGGGTCGCGCTTCAGCCGGTCGTAATAAGCAAAGGTCGCGTCCTCGGCGCTGTTGTTTTCGATCACGATGATTTCCCAGTTGGGATAGGTCGTTTTCGCGCGGATGGAATCGATGCAGCGCCGCAGATCGTCCGCATGGTCCTTGTTGGGGATCAGGATCGAGACAAGCACCTCCTCCCGCAGCGCGTAGCGGATATCGTAGGTGGAAGGAACGCGCCCGTCCGCCACCTCGCCCCGCAGCCCCACGCGCCGCAGATGCGCCGCCAGCGCCTTGCGGGCGGCCTCAGTGGTATACGCCTTGACCGATACGTCGGCGGCCGTGGAGCCGGCATGCGTGCGCCACAGGTACAGGATGCGCGGGACGTGCGCGATCCGCCGCGCCTTCTCGGTCAGCCGCAGGATCAGGTCGTAATCCTGGCTGCCGTCGTACTCCGCGGAAAAACCGCCGCCCGCCGCCGCGAGCAGCTGACGGCTGAACACGGTCAGATGGCAGATATAGTTATAGCTGCGCAGCGTGTCGGGCGAAAAATCGGGCTTGTAATTGGGCAGGTACGCGTCATCCGGCGTCTCGCGGAAATGCGCCTCGTCGGTATAAACGAAGTCCGCGCCCTGGCCGCACACGGCCTCCATGACCCGGTAGAGGGCCGAGGGGTGCAGCAGGTCGTCATGATCCAGCAGGCACAGGTAATCGCCGCCCGACATATCGATGCAGGCGTTCGTGTTTCCGGCAAAGCCGAGGTTCTTTTCCAGCTTCCGGTAGCGCACGCGGGCGTCCCGCGCCGCGTATTCCGCGCAGATATCGCCCACGCAGGCATGCTCGGCGTCGCTGCCGTCGGCCAGGCACAGTTCAAGCCCGCCGTAGGTCTGCGCCAGCACGCTTTCGATCATTTCGCGCAGGTATTTTTCCGGAGTGTTGTACAGCGGCACCAGCACGCTGAAAACGATGTCCCGGCTGAAGCGCGTCTCCCGCTGGGCGGCAAGCTCGGCTTCCTCCGGCCAGGCCGCGATCTTCGCGTCCCGGATACGCCTGGCCTCCCGCACATGCCGCGCGGCCTCCCTGGGCCCGACCGTCACCGCGCGCTTGGCCGCGCCGAGGAACATGTACAGCCGCTCATGCCTGCGCAGGCGGCCCTTGAGCGCGATCACGCATTTTTTGGCCGCGAGCCGCGCCCTGCCCAGCGGGCCGCGCAGCTTCGAGGCCGCGTAGGCGCGGTTGATAGCCAGAACGCCGCGCAGGCTGGACTGCCGCGCGTCCATACGCCGGATGCGGCTGTCGGTATCCTCAAACTGCAAAAAGCGGAAATACGCGCGCGGGGTCAGCGCCGCCTTTTCGCGCAGCAGCGCGGCCATTCCGGGGCTGCGCAGGCAATCGCGGATCATGCCCAGGCCCGCCCGGCGGATAGTCTCGTCGTCGAAGCAGCCGTACAAAAGACTGCCTTTTTCAAAGTCCAGCAGCGCCGGGTCGAAGGGCTTGACCGCCGCTTCGCCGCCGAAGGCCTGCGCGAAAAGCGTTCCGGGCATACGGCGGATGGTGTCGCACACCACGAGCGCCATTTCGTGCATGGCGCGGTAATGCGCCTCGCCCTCGACGGCGCTGTTGCTGCCGTTGTTGCGCTGCACGCGGCGCACGTCCACCAGCGGTTCGCACAGCAGATGGATATCGGCCAGCTCCAGCACGCGCAGATACATTTCGTAATCCAGCAGCTGGCATAAGGTGGTATCGTACAGCCCGGCCTCGCGGAGCACGCTCTTGCGGTACAGCGCGCTGGTGTGGCACAGCGTGTTGCCGCCGATCAGCAGATCGTGCAGCCACTTGAAGCGGGAACGGTTCTGCTGACGGTAAACCTTCACCAGCCCTTCCTCCGCCTCGGTCCACGCGGCGCCGTTTTCATCCACCATCCGGCACCAGGTAAAGCACGCGCCGGTTTCGGGATGCGCTTCCATCCAGGCCATCTGCTTTTCGAGCTTGTCCGGCAGCCACACGTCGTCGCTGTCCAGGATGGCGACGTATTCCCCGCGCGCGGCTTCGATGCCGCGGTTGGTCGTCGCGCTGATATGCAGGTTGGTTTCGTTGCGCAGGAGCGTCACCCGGGGGTCGTCAAAGGAGGCGGCGGCCTCCGGCGTTCCGTCGGTGGAGGCGTCGTCGATCACGATCAGTTCGATCTCCCGCCAGGTCTGCGAAAGCGCGCTCTGCATGGACCGCGCGATTGTGCGCTCGGCGTTGCGCGCGGCCATGACGACGCTGACAAGGGGCTTGCTCATGGCATACGCTCCTTTCCCGTGAAAGTCTATTGCGAAACCGGCCTGCCGAAATCGTACAGCATCCGCAGCGCTTCGCCGTCCAGCGCCAGCGGGTTATTGCTCAGCCGCTGCGCGTTGACCGAATCGGCGAGCGTTCCGATATCCCGCGGGGGAACGTCGGGCGGCGCGATCCCGAGCTTTTCGAGCAGCTTTTCAAAGGCGTCCGCGCCGCCGGTCAGGGCGGTCAGGGCATCGAGCTCCGCCCGCAGCGCTTCGTCGCCGCGCGCCGCCATATACCGCCACACGCGCGGCAGGCAGACCGCCACGGCGTGCCCGTGCGGAAGGCCGTACATCTTGGTCATTTTATAGCTCATGGCGTGCGGCGCGGTGGTGGTGGTCAGGGCGATAGCCCGGCCCGCGAGGTTGGCGGCGTTCAGCATGCGCTGCGCGGCGGCCGCGTCCCCGGAAAGGTAGGCGTCGATATCGGCCAGGATGCCTTTCATCGCCGCCTCCGCCAGCGCGCGGCTTTCGGCCGTCGCGCGCCTGGACCAGTGGCTTTCGATCGCCTGGCACAGCGCGTCCAGCAGCGTGCATTTCTTCTGGTACGCCGGCAGCGTCGCAAGCAGCCCGCCGTCCAGCAGCACGAAGCCGGGCCGCAGGCTGGGATGGCTGACCGAATGCTTGACGCCGTTTTCATAGAGAACGGCGAAGGGCGTGCTCTCGCTGCCCGTTCCCGCCGTGGTGGGCACGGCGATGAGCGGAAGGCCGGTATCCTCGAGCGGCGCGCGCAGCTCGTCCCCCGCGTCCATGCGCCAGAAAGCCTTGACGCCCTTCGCGGTGTCGATCACGCTGCCGCCGCCGACAGCCACCAGCCCGTCGCAGCCCGACGCGCGGAAAGCGGCGATGGCCCGGCGCAAGTCCGCGATATCGGGATTGGGCGCGATATCGTCAAACCGCGGCGCGCGGGCGATCTCCCACTCGGCGCAGGGCTGGCATCCAAAGGGTTTTCCACAAAGGAGGAAGGGGCGACGCACGCCCGCTTCCTCCATCAGCTTATTCAGGTTTTGACGCCCTTCGCCATAGGCGAAGCGCTGCGCGTCAGTCGTCATCGTCCTCGTCCTCGACCACGTCGGCTTCGGTGGTCTTCTTGGCGTTCTCGTCGATGCCCAGCTTGCTGGACACCTTCTTCTTGGCCTTGCGCCACCAGATGGCGGCGACCGCGCCCACGGCGACCACAACGCCCACGATCGCCTGGATGGCGTAGGTGGTGACGGAGGGATCGACATACGCGAAGGCATGGGACATGAACGCGATATTCAGCGACAGGATCAGCATGAGAACCAGGAAGAGGCGTTCGGATCTTTTCATTTGCGGATACTCCTTTTTTATTTGTTGGCGTGCGCCTTGACGGCGTCCATGATGGCGCGGTAGCAGGCCTTGCCGGAAGAACCGAAGTTGGCGATGTACTGCTCGCGGATCGCCAGGATCTGCTGCCCATACCGCTCGCCCTCGCCGAGCACCTGCCGCACGGTATCGGGCAGGGAGGCTATCTGATCGGGATCGACGCTGACGCCCACGCGCGAGCGCAGGGAGAATTCCAGCGGTTCGATGCCGATCTTGCCGTAATCGGGGTTGTTGATCTTGGGCGGGGTATTGATGAAAATGCTGGGCCTGAGCGTGACCAGCGAAAACTCATAGGCCGTGCCCGACCAGTCGGTGATCACGACGTCCGAGCCGTAAATGGTGTCGTTGCCCGAAAAATCGGTCTCGAACACCAGATCGCCGCCCTTGTACTCCTGCCAGCGGTTCACCAGCGCGTCCAGCCGCGCGCGATAGCGCTTTTTGTACTCGGGATGCGGCCGCACGATCACGCGCCAGCCCTGGCCCAACAGACATTTTAACATATCATCGATGCATGTGTCCAGTATATTATCGGCCTGCCAGGAGGGCGCGATCAGGATCTGCGGCGTTTCGCGCGGCGTTTTGTCCATCTGCAGGTACTCGTCGTACAGCTTTTCAAGCTGGCCGTAGCCGCAGGCGATCAGCTTTTTCTCCTTCGCGCCGTACAGCTTTTCGGCGGCGCGGATCTCGTCGAACTGGAACTCGCCCACGCACAGGATCTCGTCGTAGTGGTTCAGCGCGCCGGTGTGCAGCACCATGTGCGTGCTGAGCGGATAATGGAACATGTAGATGTAGGTGACGTCCTTGCGCACGTAGCTGCGCTTGTAGTGGTAGTTTTCCAGGTCGCTCATCGTCATGACCACCACGTCGGCGTCCATCTTCATGAACAGGGTGATCAGCTTCCTGTCGCCGATGTAATAGGGCTGGATGCGCTCGTTGCCCTTGGCGATCTCAAAGATCTGATCGTCCGGGTCGCTGGTGACGTAATGGATCACCACGTTGCTGTGGCGAAGCAGCTCTTCGATGGTCTTTTCAAAATATTTATAGAAGCCGCTGCCCTCGCTGTAAAACACCAGATGCTTGTTGGCGATCGAGAAAAAGCGCTTGTAATCGGCCTTTTCGCGGGCCTTTTCCTCGCGGCTGCGCCTGCCGCCCACGCTCTGCAGGGCGGAGAGCGCCTTTTTGCTCTCCTCCAGCGCTTCGTAGTCCACAAACCGTTTCGGGCTGATGGCGGCGTTGAGCGCGTACAGCTGCGCGATGGCGAGCAGGTTGCTCGCGATCCAGTAAACCGCCACGCCGGCGGGCACGAAAGCGCCCAGGTACAGGCTGATGCCCACGCTCAGCGCCATGGTGCCGTACTTGTTCAGCGCGCCCTGCTCGCTCTGCAGCACGTTGGAGCGGTTCTGCGCCACGCACAGAAGGTACGCGCTGCAGCCGGCCAGCAGCGGCATGATCCACAGGATGCCGCCCGCCGACGCGGGCACGCCGCCCAGGTCGATGCCCAGGAAGGTGGTCTTGAGCGCCTGCACGCTTTGCAGCGCGTCGGGCAGGCCGAGCGCCTCAAACTCGGCGGCGTACAGCCCCGAATGCACGGCGCTGACCACCCTGAGCTGGATGCTGGAAGCCTTGGGATTATCGCCGGTCAGGCGGCAGGCAAGCGTCACAAAGGCGTCTGCGGTCTCCCGGGGCAGGCGCAGCAGATGGTCGAAGGGGTGGTAGATCACGTTGACCAGGCCCATCAGCAGGATGATCTGGATGAACAGGGGGATCAGGCTGGCAAGCGGATGATAGCCCTCCCGCTTGTACAGCCTGCTCTGCTCCTCGGCGATGGCGTCCCGGTCCCCGAAAAATTTCGCCTTGACCTGGTTGATCTCGGGCTGCAGGCGCACCACCTTGATGCTGTTTTTATGCACCCATACGCCCACGGGCAGCAGGATCACCTTGGTGATCAGGGTGAACAGCAGGATCGCGGGGCCGTAGCTGCGCAGAAGCTGATAGCAGAAGCGCATCACATATCCCAGGGGAACGCCCAGCAGGGAAATAACGGTGTTCATGAAATCGACTGCATCCTTTCGCGGCGAAAGGGATGCGAGACAAATCGCTCACATCCCCTTGCTTCGCCGGGTTTCTTTGGAATCAGTTAAAGGACTGCGCGAGCGGCTCGTACTCGAACGCGTCGCGCTTGACCTGCTTGGTCAGTTCGTTTCCGTCGCCCACGTAGACATAGGTTTTCCAGATATTGTGGCTGCCCATGCCCAGATCGCTGTAGCAGGAAACGCGGGAATAGGCGTCCAGGTCCTGGCCCACCACGCTGCAGGTGCGCTGGCGGGTTTCGCCGGGGTTCCAGTCGAAAATGCTGTCGCCGTAGGGATACTCCGCGCCGATCAGCGCCATCAGCGTGCCGGGGAAATCGTCATGAGAGATCGGCGCGCTGTTTTCCACCCACTGGCTGTGATGCTCGCCGGGCTGCTTGATCCAGTACACCACCTGCATGTTGTTGCCCTTGTCGCCGTGGTCGGCGGTGATGATGATGGTGGAATCCTCGTACACGCCCAGGGCCTTCATCTGCTCGATGTAATTGGCGACCATGCTCATGTAGCCCACCACGTTTTCGTCGCGGCTCGCGTCGTTCTTGTATTTGCCGTTGGCGTCCGAGGTGTAGGGGCCGTGCGCGCCGCGCAGGTGGATCATCTGGATGTACTTTTTGTCGGTCTGATCGAGCTTGACGCCCTCCTGCTTCAGGTGGTCGTTGAAATCGGTGTAGGAATAAATCGGCGTGATCTTGGCGTCCGGGTTGTTTACCTTGTCCACCAGGTTGTCCACCTTGCCCAGCGCCCAGGTCATCGCGCCGTCCGAAATGGAGGTGTAGTAATAATAGCGGAACTCATAGCCGCGGTCGTGGATATTGTTGAAAATATAATTGCAGGTCTCGCTGTTCCAGGACTGCTCGAAATACTCGCCCACCAGCAGGCTGGGGCTGTACTCGTTGCCGGTCAGCATATGGGTGATCGAGGGATAGGTGCCGATATAGCGGGGATCGCAGTTGTTGTAATAGGTGAAATCCTCAAAGGTCCCGATGGTTTTGAGGTTGCTCTTCACCCAGCTGTTCAGGTAATTGTTGGCGAAATAGTCCACGATGAAGATCACGATGTTGCCGCTGGAGCTGACGTGGTACAGCTTTTCGCCGTCCAGCTCGTAGAAAAAGCGCATGCCGGCGTTGTACATGGGGTTTACGTGCTCGCCGGCGTAGGTGCACTTGTCGCTGAGGATATAATCGTACAGCTCGGGATCGATGACGCCGGTCTCCTCGAAGCCGTTCATCCTCTGCAGCACCCGGATGCGGGCGGTCATGGTGGCGTCGAAGGTGCTGCCGCCCTGGTTTTCATAATAGCCCAGCTCGGCCAGGCGCTTGCGCATGACGCCCACCTTCTGGCCGCTGTCGCCCTGCTTGAGCACGCCGGAGAGCGCGCCGCCGGGCATGCGGGCCGAGGAGGAAAACATCGCGTCGTAGGTTTCCCGCGTGATCGTGCCGGTGACGGTCAGGCCGTTGCTGTCCTGAAACTGCATCACGCGCTCGGTCATGGTGCTGTTGTAGCTGTTCACCGTGGGCAGGGTGTTGTAGTAGCCCAGCTCAAACATGCGCTCCTTGATGGCGAGCACTTCCTTGCCGCTGTCGCCCTCGCGGTAGAGCACCTTCAGGGAATCGTCGGAAGCCGCCGCCTGCTGCTCCTGCGCGGCGGGCGTTTCGGCGGCGGCGGGCTGGGAAGCGGCCGCTTCGGCGGCGGGCGCCGCGGCCGAAGGATTAAAGGGCTTACCGTCCTTTTTGATCACGGCGTCGGAAAAAATCAGCTGATAGAGCGCCTCGTCCACGCGGCCGGTCTGATCCAGGCCATTCATCTTTTGAAGTTGCTTTACGCGCTCGGTCATGGTATCATTAAAACGGTTGTGGCTGATGTTGCCGTTGTAATAGCCGAGCTCCAGCATACGCTCCTTGATGGCCATTACCTCCGGGCCCGCGTCGCCCTCTTTATATACGGTTTCGGCAAACGCCGACGCGAAGGACAGCGCCATGCACAGGATCAGCATCCATGCGGCAATCCGTTTGATTCCCTTCATGTTGACCTCCTCGTACTCGGTTGGACTGAAACGCGAAACGGCGTTTCGTGTACTGATTATTATACCATTTATGCGGGAAATCCGTCAACACTCCAGCCGCTTCGCGGCGGGCGATTGCGTAAGAATCATGAAAAAACTGCTATTGCTGTTCGCGCTTCTGCTGCTTCTCCCCGCCGCGCGCTGCCGGGGAGAGGGCGCGCTGCCCGTTCTGCGGCTGGACGCCGCGCAGCTCGATTACGTGTCGGCAAAGCCCGGCCTGCTGTCGCTGGGGGATTTTTCCACCCCGGTCACGGTCAAATACCGGGGCACCTATTCCTTCACCTTCACCGGCAAGCGCAATTACAGCCTGCACCTGAAGGACGAAGCGGGCGACAGGCGGAACGTTTCGCTTCTGGGCCTGCGCCGGGACGACGATTACGTGCTGCTGGGCGGATACAGCGATCCCTGCCGCCTGCGCTGCGCCGTGGGGCTGGATATCTGGCGCGGCCTGGGCTATCCCGCGCCGCGGACGGCGGCCTGCGAACTGTACTTCGGCGGATATTACAAGGGCCTGTATTTTCTGGGCGAGCGGCCCGACCGCAAGAGCGCGGGCCTGAACGATACCGGCGCGCTGTACCGCGTGCTGGCCGAGCGCGCCGACGGCCTGGACCTGTTTTCGGCGGAAGCGCCCGGCCTGCCCGGCGGGGAAGCCTGGCTGAACGTGGGCAAGGTGTATCCCGAGGACGCCGCGGGCTGGCAGCCGCTGGCCGCGCTGCTTCGCGACCGGTCGCTGCTGGACCGGACGGCCTTTGCCGATTATTACCTGTTCGTCAACCTGATCGGGGCCACCGACAACATGACCAAAAACCTGTTTCTGTGCTGGGACGGGACGCGGTTTTATCCCATGCCCTGGGATCTGGACGCGGCCTTCGGGCGGCTGTACACCGCCGAGCCCTCCGATCCCGCCGCGTGGTACGCCGGGCCGCTGTTTGATTCGCTGCTCGAAGACGGCGGCTTTCGCGCGCTGCTGGCCGAGCGCTGGGCGGCGCTGCGTGAGACGCTCTCCCCCGACGCCGTCGCCGCGCGCTTCGCGGAGGCGATCGCCGCGCTGGACGAGACCGGCGTATGGGAGCGCGAGGCCGAACGCTTTCCCGCGTACACCGACAGCGTGACCGGGAAAACCCATCCCCTGGCTCCGTGGCGGGAGCTGGATTTTATCCGCGATTTTCTGCGCGCCCGGTTCGAGCTGCTGGACGCCGCCTATGGAGGGAACCGATGATGCCCGAGCGAAAGCGCTTTCTGATCTGGGCCGCCGCGCTGCTGGCGGTCTGCCTGCTGCTGGAAGGCGTTATCTTCCAGCAGGACGCGCTGCGCACGCGCGGTCTGACGCCCGTTCCGCTGGACGTGAGCGCGGCGGCCGTAAGCCGGGAGGAGGTCCCGGCCGAAAACGACGACATCACCGCCGTCATGCCCTCCGCGCAGAGCAAGAAACCGGTTTACCGCACCGAGGCCGTTTTCGACGGGCTCGCGCTGACCGGCATCGAAACCGCCGCGCTGATCTTTTCGGGCGACACGCAATTGATCCCCGTGCGGCTGCTCGTCAGCGACGACGCCTACCGCTACGGCAGCGCGTCGGCCGATTCCTTCCCGGCCCTGCCCGGACGGACGGCTTACGCGCGGCTTGTTTCGCACGGCGCGCTCCGCTGCCTGCGCGTCGTGTTTGAAACCGACGACGAGACCGCCGCGCTGACCGGCCTTACGCTCAACGCGCCCGTGCCGTACCGTTTCAGCCTTCTTCGCTTCTGCGCGCTGCTGCTGCCCGCCCTGCTGGCCGCCGCCGTGATCTGCATGAAGCTGTGGCGCGTGACGCTGGACCGCCGCAGGGCGGCGCACAGGGCCGCGTATCTGGCCGCCTTTCTCTGCTGCGCCGCGCTGGTGCTGGCTGTGCGCGCGCTGTGCACGCCGTTTGACAGCGCGCGTTTCCCCTATACCCGGGCGCTCGAATACCCCTTTGAAAACAGCGCGTACCAGTACCGCTCGCTGGCGCACGCCGTGCTGTACGACGCGCTGACGCGCGGCGGCACGGTGGACGCGGAGCCCGACGAAAGGCTGCTGGCGCTGGAAAACCCCTACGATCCCACCGCCCGCGCCGAGAGCGGGGCCGAGGTGATGTTCGATTACGCCCTGCGCGACGGCAAGTATTACAGCTATTTCGGGCTGACGCCGGTGCTGGTTTTCTACGCGCCGTTCCATCTGGTCATGGGGTATCTGCCCTCCTACCTGACCGCGGGCTGCTTTTTCGCGCTGCTGACGGTCGCCGCCGCCTTCCTGTGCGTATGGGAGGCCGCGCGGCGCTTCATCCCGCAGGCCTCGCTGCTGATCGTATGCCTGGGGGCCGCGGCGGTCGCGCTGGGCGGTAACGCGCTGATGCTGCTGGCCTGCGCCGACCGCTATCACCTGGCCATCGGCTGTATGCAGGCCTTTTTCTTCCTCGCGCTGTGGGCCGCGCTGGCCGCCTGCCGTCAGAAAAAGCGCGCCGCGCGCGCGCTGATGTTCGTCCTGTGCGCGGTCTTTACCGTGCTGCAGGTGTGGTCGCGGGCCACCGGCGCGCTGGCGGCGGCGGGCTGGATCGCGCCGATGTTCGTGCTGGTGCTGCTCAATAAAAAACGCGCCCGCCGGAACAAGGCCGTGGACGCGCTCTGCTTTCTTCTGCCGCTGGCCGCGGGCGCCGCGGCGATCATGGTCTACAACGCCCGCCGCTTCGGCTCGCCCTTCGAGTTCGGCCAGTTCTGGCAGCTGACGCTCGAGGACACGCGCTATAACCGCATATCGCTCCGGGAACTGGGGCCCGCGATCTACGCTTACTTTTTCCAGGGGCTGCGCCTGTCCTCGGATTTCCCCTTTCTTTCGCCCGAAAGCGGACTGGTCAACCATACGGGCAACTGGTTCTACGGCGTCGTGAACGCCGGAGCGCTGACCATGCCGGCCGCCTGGGGCGCGGCGCTGCTCTTCGCGCTGCCGGACAAGCGCCGCCGGGGCAAGCTCGCGGTCTATCTCTGCGCCCTGCTGGTCACCGTGCCGCTGGCGCTGATCGATTACTGCGCGGCGGGCGCTGCGCACCGCTATGTGTGCGACCTGCTGCCCACGCTTTGCCTGGCGGGCATGCTGGTAATGGCCGAGCTTGCCGGCCGCGACGCCGCCGAAGGCCGGGGACGCGCCTCCGCCGCGGCCTCGATGCTGTGCGCCGCAACGGTTTTTATCGCTCTCTGCCTGGTCTTCGGCAATTACCGCAATTTCATCAGCCGGTATAACCCCGCGGACTATCTGACGCTGTATAACCTGTTCACGCTTCGGTAGGCGGCGCTTCCTTCGCCACGTCCACCCAGCCGACGGGACGCATGGCGGCCTCCAGCTCGCTCAGGGCCAGGCGCACGGCGGTATGATCGTCCCCGGCGGCGGGATACACGGGATCGTAGCGCTTCAGGCTCACGTCCAGGTACACGGGCACGCCTTCCCTGCGCCCGAACGGGCATACGCCGCCCGGCGCGTGGCCCGTCAGCTCCTCCACCCGCTCGGGCGGGATCATCCTGGCCTTGGCCCCGAAGGCCTGCTTGAACTTCGCGTTGTCGATGCGCGCGGCGCCCTCGGCCACCACCATCACGGGCTGGTCCTTCACCAGGAAGGAGAGCGTTTTGGCGATGCGTCCGGGCTCCACGCCCAGGGCTTCCGCGGCCAGCTGCACGGTCGCGGTATTCTGCTCCATCACGATCAACCGGTCCAGAAAGCCCGATTGCCGCAAATCGTTTTCTGCTGCGCTGCGGGACATGACGGTTTCCTCCGTAATCTGATATTCGCTGTTTATTATAGTGGCGCGCCCGGCTTTTGTCCAGCGCGGGATTGCTTTTCCCCCGTACCCGGTGTATAATTGATTGCCTATCAATTTACTATGTAAGGAGTTTTTCCATGCCCCGGCAATTCACCCCCGTCCAGCTGATCGAGCAGACCATCGTGCGCCGCTACCATGAGGAGCTGTGGAGCCCGTTCTGCAAGGCCATCAAGCGCTACGAGCTGATCCGCCCCGGCGACAAAATCGCCGTATGCATATCGGGCGGCAAGGACAGCATGCTGATGGCGAAAATGATGCAGATGCTGCACCGGCATACCGAGATCCCCTTCGAGGTCGAATACCTGGTGATGGATCCGGGCTACGCGCCGGAAAACCGTCGGCGCGTGGAGGAAAACGCCGCGCGGCTGGAGATCCCGACGACGGTGTTTGAAAGCGATATATTCGAGGTGGCCAACGCGCAGGAGAAAAACCCCTGCTTCCTGTGCGCGCGCATGCGCCGGGGCTGCCTGTACAAAAAAGCCCGCGAGCTGGGCTGCAACAAGATCGCCCTGGGCCATCACTTCGACGACGTGATCGGCACGACGGTGATGGGCATGTTTTACGGCGGCCAGCTGCAGGCCATGATCCCCAAGCTGTGGGCCAAAAACTTCCCCGGCATGGAGCTGATCCGCCCGCTGTATCTGGTGCGCGAGGACGACATCGTCGCCTGGGCGAAGGCCAACGGTCTTTCGTTTATCCAGTGCGCGTGCAGGTTTACCGAGGACAGCGCCAGGCACGAGGGCGGAAGCAAGCGGCTGGAAATAAAAAACCTGATCAAAGAGCTGAAAAAGACCAACCCCACCATCGAGGACAACATTTTTGCCAGCATCCACACGCTGCAGCTCGACACCATGGTGGGCTGGAAATACAAGGGAAAGGAAATCTCCTTCCTGGACGATTACGAAAAGGGGCGCGGCACATGCTGAATCAGTTTTCGCGCACGGCGCTTTTGCTCGGGGAAGAAGCGATGGAGCGCCTCGCGCGCAGCCGGGTGGCCGTTTTCGGCGTGGGCGGCGTGGGCGGCTACGCCGTGGAAGCCCTGGCCCGCAGCGGCGTGGGCGCGCTGGACCTGATCGACAGCGATACCGTGGCGCTCACCAACCTGAACCGGCAGATCATCGCCCTGCATTCCACCCTGGGCCGGTACAAGGTGGACGCCGCGGCGGCGAGGGTCCGGGATATCAACCCCGAATGCCGGGTGACGGTGTACAAAACCTTCTTTCTGCCCGAAACGGCGGAGCAGTTCGATTTCAGCCGGTACGACTATGTGGTGGACGCCATCGACACCGTGAAGGGCAAGCTCGGCCTTGTGGAGGCCGCGCGGGCGGCGGGCGTGCCGATCATCTGCTCCATGGGCGCGGGCAACAAGCTCGATCCCACGGCCTTCCGCGTGGCCGATATCTACGAAACCTCGGTTTGCCCGCTGGCAAAGGTGATGCGCGCGGAATGCCGCAAGCGCGGCATCGACCGCCTGCGCGTGGTCTATTCCCAGGAGCCGCCCGCCGTCCCCGCCGAAAGCGGCGAAGCGCTGCCCGCAGGCCGCCGCCAGACCCCGGGCTCCACAGCCTTCGTGCCCCCCGTGGTCGGGCTGATCCTCGCCGGGGAAGTCGTCAAGGCGCTCGCCGGGAACGCGGGCTGACCCGCCGCGGCGCGTCTTTATGCGATTCGCGTTCTGAGAGACAATTATTTATGACAAAAAGCGCCGTATTCCCGCGAAACAGGCAGGGAAAACGCGCTTTCTTCTGAGAAGAAAGCTGCAAAGAAGCAGCCCGCGATGTAGCTTCGGACGGCGATTTCAGTAGCTTCCGCGAGTTGATTGGATTACGCAGCCAGCCGTTCCCGGGCGACCGGCTTCGCCGGTCGGGCGGCGCGAAGCGCCGCGGAAATCAAATGGACAGACCTGAAAATGAATGAATTCATTTTCAGGCTGGCCTTTTGATTTCCCTTTGCCCGGGAACTCACTTGGCCCCACAGGCCAAACAGACGGAAACAAGTCAGGTTTACGCTCCGCGCTTCATCGCCGGGATGGGTCCAGGGGTTTCGAGCGCCCGGAAAATCTTCCCTTGGGATGATAATCCTGGCCTTCGGCCAGCGCA
>CACWLY010000040.1 GCA_902761825.1 uncultured Eubacteriales bacterium | reverse complement strand
ACAGTCCGGTGGACTGTTTTTAGCGAAGGCCGGGCGGCAGCCCAAGGCGTGTACGTCGCCGAGGGCCCGCAGCGCCCGAAAAATGTGCCAGTGGCACATTTTTAGCGAGGGCGGGCCGGAAGGCCCCGGACAGGCTGAAAGCCGCTTCCTATATCAATTTCTGGCCGTAAAATGAGCGTTTTCAGCATCTTATGATGCTGAAAACGCCATGCATGGATGCATCAACATTGCTCGAAAGAATGAGTCCTGCAGCCAGCGCAGTTACGCTCAGGCAGACGATTACCGCAATCAATACCAAAGTAGTTGAAATCTTTTTCACAGGTTTTTCCTCCTCGCTGATGGCGTGAAGCACCTTCTGGCGCTTCCGCTCATCCCATACGAGCCCGGAAAGGTTCTGGTCAACGATCTCTTGAAATTCATGATTCTTCATCGTAATACCACTCCTTCAGCCTGTCCCGCAGAATCTCGTTTGCTTTGTTCAGCCGCGTGCGAACTTTGCCTTCGGTAAGTCCCAGGGCGCTTGCGACCTCTTTCTGTTTCAAACCTTCATAATAACGAAGCAGAATCACCCCACGATATTTTGCGGGAAGGCGCATGACCTCGGTCAGCACGGTGTTGTCCGGGAACTCAAAATTGGCAGGTCTTTCGGGCAGCGTATCCAGATCCATCCGGCTTGTGTGTCGAAACCATGCGGTTCTCAGAATGTCCCTACAGGTGTTGACGCAGATGGCGGTCAACCACGTTTTCTCTGAGCTTTCTCCGCGATACTCATTAGACCTTGAGTATAACCTTGAAATTCATCTAGTACAACAAGTATTTATCTACAAAAGCCGATACGTTCTCAGACGCACCGGCTTCGTTAATAAAACATCATTAATTGCCTTCATCAATGGAACCTTGAGAAATCCGTGCAACGATATTTGTCAAATCGCTCAAAGCAGTATTCCGACTTCTCTCCTGTATTCTTATCAGTCCGTCTTCCGTTAAACCAAATACTGCGTTTGCCGGCGTTCTTACCGGTCTTGTTTGTCACGCATTCCTGCAGGAACTCCTCCGAGGAAAGGATCCACATGGAATCCAGCCGCTCTGAATAAAAAACAAAATAGAAATTTGGAGTAAGGTCATGGGTAATCGCTGCAAACAGTCCGGCATCACCAAACGTCACCTCGTTTGACCGGGCTTTGATCTGAATCTCTATAAAGGTTCCATCTTCTTTTTTGATGACGCAGTCAACCCCATGGTCATCTACCAGTGGAAGGTATACATCCAACCCTTCCATCAGCATCTTGCCGACCAGGTTGTATTCCATCCGCTTACCAAAGCCAGCGGAATGCCTGAATGAAACCCCCATTACTTTGACCCCTTTCCAGAACCCTTGATCCTGTAATAATCCTCAGCATCCACGCCGATCTCAACGTAGTCCTTCGGCTTTGCATTTTTGTTGCTCAAGCAGACTACCGTCTCGACGTTTGACGTCTGGCAGAACATATCCACAGGCTGGCAGCAAACGGCGTGATAGCCGCCGTCGCACAAGATACGGCAGTCCCGTGCCTGGGTTGCGGGGTTGCAGCTTACATAAACCACTTTTTCGGGGGCGCATTGCAGGATCGCCTGAAGAACCGAGCTTTCCGCCCCTTTTCGCGGAGGATCGAGCACGACCACGTCGGGCCGCATTCCCTTGCGCACAAGTTCGGGCATCACGGTTTCCGCCGCGCCGCAGATATAATCGACGTTGTTAACTCCGTTCGCCTTCGCGTTGACGCGCGCGTCGCGGATGGCGTCCGGCACGATCTCCACGCCCGTCACATGATCGGCTTTCCCGGCCAGCAGAAGCGAGATCGTTCCCGCGCCGCAGTAAAGATCGGCGGCCGTTTTTCCTTTATCCAGGCCGGCAAAATCGAGCGCCGTCCGATACAGCTTTTCGGTCTGCGTGGGATTGATCTGAAAGAAGGAAAGCGGCGACAGGCTGAAACGGTTGCCGCACAGCTCGTCCTCCAGGCGTTCTTTTCCCCATAAAACTGTATATTCATCGCCGAGGATCACATTCCCCTTCTTTTCATTGGGAGAAACGCAAAGAGAAACGAGCTTTGGAACGTCGCGGCGAAGCATTGAAAGCAAAGAATCGGCATGCGGCAGCTGTCTGGCGTTTATGATCATAACCGCCATGATTTCGCCTTTCCGGCTCTCGCGCACCATGACGTGGCGAATAAGGCCGCGATGCGTTTCTTCCTGATACGGCGCGATCTTTTCGGCTTTCATCCACCGCCGGACGACGGAAAAAACGCGATCCGACGCTTCGCTGGCCGTCATGCAATGGTTCACGTCGATGACCCGATGGCTCCTGGAAGCGTAATAGCCGATCAGCGGCGCTTCGGACGTTCCCGAAACCGGCATGGATATCTTGTTGCGATAATGCCAGGGATCATCCATGCCAAGCACGGGGAGCACCGGCACGTCGAGCATGGCAATATGGCGCATACAGTTTTCCACCTGCATGCGCTTGAATTCGAGCTGCGCGTCGTAGGTCATATGCTGGCAGGAGCAGCCGCCGCACTGACTGTAATACGGACAGGGCGGCGTAACCCTTGACGGCGAGGGCTGAAGGATTTCGGCAATTTTTCCGAAGGCGAACCGTTTTTCGGTCTTGACGATATGAACCCTGATCTGTTCTCCCGGCAGCGCGCAGGGAATGAAGATCGGCATCCCGTTCCATTTCGCGACGCCTTCCCCCTGCGCGCCGAAGCTTTCGACCGTGACGTCAAGCTGCTGATTCTTTCTGAGCTCCATGCATTACTCCTGGGCTTTCTTATCCGCGGTAAAGGCATCCACTGGCAAATCGGAATCGGAAAACGGATCGCCGTCTTCAAAGGAACGGAGCGCCTGACGCACGACATCCTCGTTTTCGGTGCGCTGACGGCGCTTGAGCATATCTTCCTGCTCGGCCGCAAGATAAACATGGATATTGATGCTGTTGTTTTCAAAGGTTATGACGGCATGCTCCCTCGGCTTTGTCAGCGCAAGCCCTTCGGTGTACTTGGTCCGGCATCTTCTGGCAAAATCGTTGGCGATCTCCGTCCTTCCCTGCCAATGCATAGGAATGAACACATGGGGCTTGCAGGTCATGATAAAATGATTGGCCCCCGCCTCGTACATGCCGCCCATGCGGGGATCGACGGGGAACATGCAGATATCGATCGGCAGGCCGGCGATGGGTTTGACCGCTTCGTAAAAGAAGTTTTCAGCCTGCGTGATCTGCCTGAGCGTGCTTTCTTCGCGCCAGTGCCACAGGTTCAGATCGCCGGCATGGAAAATATGCACGTCGTTGATGACCACATAATACGAAACGCCCAGATCGGTCGAGCCGAAGGCCGTGACCGCGGCGTTTCCGTAGCGGCGTTTATCACCGACGGCCATGCGGTCGCCTTCGGCGTCCATGGGCATATCCGAGGCGATGATATAATGAACGTAATTCAAGTGTTTAAAATCATAAACGACCCGATCGTAATGATCGGGATGTTCATGCGATATAAAGAATAAAACCTGTTTGTACCCTTTGAAATCATTTTCCGTCAGCGCGAGGCTTCCGCTTATCTCGTTTTTTTCGCCCCGCCAGTAATCAAATATCATCAGCGTATCCGAGCATCCGACGGAAAAGCCCGAATGATGAAAGAAAGTGACCGTAACCTGACGATCTTCCATGAGCGCTCCTTATGCTGCGTTTGTACCAGTATTTGCCAAAGGTTCGTTTGTTATGCGTTTTCGCGCCGATCAGGATACGATAACGCCGGATTATTTCCTGCGCCTGCGGTTGCGCAGAATAATGAACAGCACCGCGACGATCAGGATCAGCTTTCCGGGGCTGAATCCGCTGTCGTGATCGTAATCGAAGGAATAACTGGTCGTATCGGGATCGTTCAGATCTTCGCTGGAGAAAAAGCCGTTCCACAGGTTTCCCGTCCACGAGCCGAAATTATACCAGCTGTTTCCCGACGAGGAACTCTGCTGGGACGTGCCGGAGACTTCGGAAGTGCCGAACAGCCCGGCGGTATTGAGCGAAGTCCCCTGCGCGCGGGCAGCCTGCGCCCCCGCGGCAAGCAAAAACTCCCCGACGGCTTTGTCGTAATCGCGTTCCTGAATAAAAGGCTGGCGCAGCTTAGAAGAAAACAGGCTGTTGAGCTGTTCACCGGAAATCAGTTTGTTGGCCACCTCGCCGCCCATCGCGGCGGCATATTTTTCCTCGCCGATCACGAGCAGCAATAGCACGTCCTGGTCGGAAAGGTTCCAGGCCGCAAACAGATCGCTGCAATAGGACTGCGCTTCCGCGCCGCCCAAAAAGTGACGGGTCACCACCGTAAAATGCACCTTGCTGCGCTCGTTTAACAGTTCGACGTCGCGCGCGGTGCTCTCGCTGAGAACTGCAGCGTCGTCGTTGACTGCCCCGCGCTTTTCCGGATAGACGACCGCGCTCGCCGATGTGAGCGACAGCGCGATGATCAGCATGATCATTAAAGCAATAATGCGTTTCATCTGCCGCCTCCTTACTCCGCCGCAGCGGACTGGCTGCTTGAAACGGTTTCCAGGGTGGGCGCGAAGCTTACCCCCGTCAGGCGCGCCAGGAACCCGCTGAAGCTGCGCAGGCCGTCGTTGTAGCTCTGGGAAGCGGAACGATAGGATTCCATCGCCGCCGTGCCGCTGCACTGTTCCACAGCCTGCGGCAGCATAAGCTCCACGTACATTTTATCCCGGGAATCATTCTGCACGGCCTGATTGCCGGAGAGCGCCTTCAGCAGCGACTGCGCGTCGGTCGGGAAGGAATACCCGGCCTTGACCCTTGTTTCCATGTCCGCGGAAGCGCCGGCGCTCTCCATCGTTTTCAGGTCGCTTTTCACCGCGGCGATCAGGCTGTCGTCCGACGCGAGATAGCGGCCTGCGACGGTCAGCAGATTGTACGCCGTCTCCACGCGCTGCTGAAGGTTTTCCTCCAGAACGACGTATGCGGCGTCCACGCTGGAACGGTTCTTTTTCCAGGCCTTGGAAGCGCCGTTCAGGAGCGCGCAAACGATCATGACGATCATGATCGCCAGCGCGATCCGATAGTCCAGCGTTTTCTTTTCTTTTACCAACGGCTTTTCGGCACTCGACGTATTTTCAGACATTCAAAGCTCCTTTGACAGCCCAATCAGCTTTCAAGCATCTTGCGTTTCAGCTCGGCTTCCATTTCCGCGAGCTTCTTTTCGGCTTCGCGGCGCTTCGTGCGGCCATCCTGCTGAATGCGCTGTACCTCGGTGATGGTATCGATCAGATCCTGATTGGTCTTCGTCAGCGTTTCAAGGTCGATGATCCCGCGCTCGGCTTCCTTGGCGGTCGCAAGCGTGCCCATCTTGAGCGTTTCGGCATTCTTGCGGAGCAGCTCGTTGGTCGCGTCCGTAACGGCCTTCTGCGCCTTCATGGCCTGCTGGGAATGCTGCAGGCCGATCGCGAGCACCATCTGGTTTTTCCAGAGCGGAAGCGTGTTGACCAGCGTGGACTGGATGCGCTCGACAAGCAGGGCGTTGTTGTTCTGCAGCATGCGGATCTGCGGAGCCATCTGGAGCGCGACCTGGCGGGTCAGCTTCAGGTCGTGCAGCTTTTTCTCGAACCGGTCGCACTGATCGGCAAGATCCTTCGCGGCCTGCGCGTCCATCGTGTCGCCGGTTTCCTCGGCCTTTTTGCGCAGCGTTTCAAGATCGTTCTTCCGGACTTCTTCCAGCCGCATTTCGCCGGCAATGATGTACATCGTCAGCTCGCGGAAGTATTCCAGGTTCTTGTCGTAGAGCTGGTTGAACATCGCGACGTCCTTGAGCAACTGCACCTGATGCTGCTCGAGGTTGCCGGCGATGCTTTCCACGTTGGCGGAAACCACGTCGTAACGCGCCTGAATGGCGGCGAGCTGCTTTTTCGCGCTGAAGAACAGCTTTCCCAGGCCCTTCGGCTGTTCGGAAACGCCTTCAAAGCCCTTGAGCTCGGTGATCAGCTTGGTCAGGATATCCCCCACCTCGCCGGAATCCGTGTTCTTTACGGACGCGAGGATCGTATCGGAAAACTCGGATACCTTCTTCTGCGCGTCGGCGCCGTACAGCATCACGTGGTCGGGATTGGTAATATCGATCGTGCCGGCGAAGCGCTTGATCTCTTCCTTTTCCTTTTCGGAAAAAGTATCATCCAGCGCGGTGGCTACCGCGGCGTCGGCGTTGGGCGCCTGGGGCGCTTCCAGCTGCGCGACGGCCTGATCCAGGGCCGCTTTCGTTTCGTCTTCGGTGTTGTTCAGGGAAAGAACCGGTACATTACGCTCATCCATTTACTTTCTTCTCCTCTCCGGTCGATGTTCTCACATGCAGACCGCTGTCGATCAAACCATCCTGCTTCAGCATCGTTTCCATTACGTCGATATCGGTTGTAATATCCAAGGCGTCGTGCTCATACAGCTTCGCGAGCTGTTTGGTAAACGCCTGAATCACCAGATTCAGAGAATCGCGGATCCTCGCCTTCGCGTTGTCCGCCGTTTCCCCCTGTACGTGACCTTCCTCCATGCGGCGATACGCCACCAGCATTTTCAGGGTAGTGGGAAGATAATAATCCATAAAGCGCTTGATCTGATTCGCCTTCTGGGGCTGCTCGATCACGGCCTTGAAGATTTGGTTCGCGATGCTTTCGATCGCGTCTATCTGCGCGGTAATTTCGGGATCGGGAAGGCGCTCGTTTTCGGAGCGCACCTGCTGAAGCATCTGCTGTCCCTTGAGGATCAGGCTGTCGACGGCGGGATCGCCGGTCGTCGCTTTCGCGCGCTCGGCTTCCCTGCGGGCCGCTTCCTCGCGCGCGCTGCGCGCGGCGTCTTCCTTCTTCTTCTGCTCCAGCTGACGCTCGAGCTCGGCCTTCTCATAGGCGTCGTCTTCCTTCTGATGCGCCTTCTGGCTTGCGGTGCGCCACACCTTTCCGACAACGCCGATGATCACGGCCAGGACCGCGTAATCAAAAAACCTGAACAACGGAAAAACGCCGCTATAAATCAAGCTTATAATGCCCATCGCGATAAAGGCCCCCGAAAGGCCCCTCTTCTGGCGACGATAAGATTTCTTCTGCGGCATTGCTGTCCTCCTTAAAGTTTGGTATGCCACAATTGTAATTCAGGCAGTCATATTGTCAAGCAGCACACGCTGAAAAATACATATTTTTGCACTAAAAACGCATTTTCAGGCATGACAGTCAAATTATACCACACGGCAGTTTGCGGATCAAATTAAAAATACATTATATCGGCTTATCCCTTCCGCCAGATCGCGGGATGGAAGAGCACCAGAATCGGGAACATTTCCAGACGTCCGGCCAGCATCAGAATGCTCAGCACGCATTTGGCGAAAGGCCCGTATCCCGCAAAATCGCTTGCGATCGCGCCGAAGGCCGGGCCAACGTTGCTCACGCAGGTCAGCGCCGCGGAAAAGTTGGACTGCACGTCAAACTTGTTTTCCAGCGAAATCAGGAACATCCCGATCAGGATCAGCGCGACGTATACGAAGAAGAATATGCTGATCTGCGACAGCTGGGCTTCTTCCACGCCTTTTCCTTCAAAGCGGACGACCTGCACCTTTCTCGGCTGGAAGGTGCGGCGCACTTCGCGAAGCCCAAGCTTGCAGAGAAGCGCGATGCGGATCGTTTTCATGCCGCCCGCGGTCGAGCCGGCGCAGGAACCCAGGAACATGAGCACAATGATCAGTCCCTTGGCCGCCTGCGGCCAGGTGTTGAAATCCACCACGCCGAAACCGGTAGTGGAAACGATGCTCGCCACCTCAAAGGAGCTGTAGCGCAGGCCCGTCGCGACCGATCCGTACATCGGCGTAATAAAGATCGTGATCGCGATCACCGAAAAAACGTAGATGCCGAGATACCATTTCAGCTCCTCGCTCTTGCGCACCGTGCGCAGATCGCCGATCAGCACATGATAGTACAGCGCAAAATTAACGCCGTACAGGATCATGAAGACTGTTACTATAATTTCTATCGCGACGCTGTGGAACGCGCCGATGCTTTCGCCGTACGTGCTGAACCCGCCGGTGCCCGCCGTGCTCAGCGAATGGATGGCGGCGTCGTATACGCTCATCCCGGCGATAATGAGCGATATGAATTCAAGCATCGTCAGCGCCGTATAGATCAGATACAGGATCTTGGCGGAATCCCCCATCTTGGGCACGATCTTGCTCATGCTCGGGCCGGGACTTTCCGCGCGGACGAGATGAGACGTGCGCCCCGTCATCTGCGGCAGCAGCGCAAGCATGAACACCAGCACGCCCATGCCGCCGATCCAGTGGGTGAAGGCGCGCCAGAACATCACGCCGTGCGGCAGGTTGTCAAAATGCACCACGACAGTGGCGCCGGTGGTCGTGAACCCCGAAACCGACTCGAACAGCGCGTCGATATAGTTGGGGATCATTCCGCTGAGCACGAAGGGCAGCGCGCCGAACGCGCTGAGCAGAAGCCACGCGAGGGCGACGATCACAAAGCCTTCCTTTGCCCGCATGTTCTTATCCTGCGGTTTGGACAGGAGCCACAGGGGCAATCCAATCACGGCCAGGATCAGCGCCGAAAAAAGCAGCGAGACCGCGTCGTTCGGATCACGATGAACCACGCCGATGATCAGCGCCGGGATCATAGCGAGGGCTTCGATCAGCATGATCGCCCCTAAAACCTTGATTACCAATCGCCTGTTCATTTGCGGATAACCTCGTTCAGATCGCCGATGCCGCTTTCGCACGCTATGATAATCACGGTATCGCCTGTTTCGATGTGATCGTTGCCGAAAGGCACGATGACCTGACGGTTGCGGACGATGACCGCTACCAGCGTATCCTTGCGCATATGCAGGTCTTTCAGCGGGACCCCGATATACGGGTCGTTGGCGCGCGCGACAAACTCGAGCGCTTCCGCTTTCCCGCCGACCAGGCGGTGCAGCTTTTCTACCTTGGTGCCTTCGCTGTTGGCGCGGGCGCGAACGTAGCGGAGTATATTCGCGCAGGTGATGGAGCGGGGACTGACCACGCTGTCCAGACCGAGCGCGCTGATCAGATCGGCGTACGCCACGCGGTTGTTCTTGACGATCACCTTGGGAACGCCCTGTCGCACGGCATACAGGCCGGTCATCAGGTTTTCCTCGTCGCGGTCGCAAAGCGTGACGAAGGCGTCCATCTGTTTGAGACCTTCCTGGTCAAGCAGCTCCTGATCGGTGCCGTCGCCGTAGATGACGTTCACATCGGGAAGCGCTTCGCTGAGCTCCTCGGCTTTTTTGGGGTTGATTTCAATCATCGCCACGCGGATGCCCATGGGCGTGATGATCTTGGCCAGATAGTAGCTGATCCTTCCGCCGCCCAGCAGCATCACGTTCTTGATCTTCACGCTATCCTTGCCGAGGAAGCGGAAATAGTTCGTAATGGTAACGGCGTCGGCCGCCACGTGCACCCTGTCGCCGGGACGGATGCAGTAATCGCCGTAGGGAATAAAAACGTTTCCGTCGCGTTCCACCAGCGCGTACAGCACCTGCGGGATGCCCCGAAGCTCACGGGACAGATCGCGCAGCGGCAGCCCGGCGATTGGATCGTTTTCCTGAACGCGGAACGCGACCACTTCAACCCGCCCGCGGGCAAAGGATTCCACGTTTGTGGCGAAAGGAAAGCGCAGCAGCCGGCTGATTTCTATTGCGGTCGCGCGTTCCGGGTTGATCGCCATGTCGATGTCCAATTCATGACGGAGCATGCTCAGGCTTTCGTTATACTCCGGATCGCGGATGCGCGCGATGGAATATTTGGCGCCAAGGCGTTTTGCGATCAGGCAGCAGAGCATGTTGGTTTCGTCGCTGGCGGTGGCCGCGATGATCACGTCCGCTTTTTTCGCGCCTGCGTCTATCAGGGTCTGCGCGTTGGCGCCGTTTCCCCGGATGCAGAGAACATCCAGGATGTCCTGCGTCCGTTCAAGCACCTCATCGTTGCTGTCGACGATCACGACGTCATGGCCTTCCTGCGCAAGATGCTCGACCAATGTATGACCAACCTTACCGTCTCCGATTACAAGAACTCGCATTGAACTTCCGCGGCGGACGCTCCGCCGCTTCCTCCATTGAAAAATGAATGCAAAACACAGTACATTATACCACAATCCGGCGTATTGGCAAAGGATAAATATGAACTTTAGGCAGTTTATCTGTTTTTTTCTTTATACTTTGTCTGTCTTGTCATATTTTTTGCGTCATGCTACAATAAACGGGAAAGGAGGGATTTCTCTTGCTGACGATTCACGGCGGCAGAACGAGAAGGCTTTGGCCTCAAATGCAGCGAATGATCGCCGATTCACGCCGGGATAACCTCCGCTGTATCCTGTTCGTTCCCGAGCAGTATACGCTGCAGGCGGAAAGGGATCTGTTAAGCGGTCTGCGTTTGAAGGGCTTTTTCGATATAGAAGTCATATCGCCCACCCGCTTTATCCAGCGATTGTTTCAGCAATACAGCGGCGGCAGGACGCGGATCGACGGCAACGGGAAAAACATCGCCATGGCGCGCGCCCTCCTTTCCTGCGAAAAAGAGCTTCGGTATTACAGCCGTTCCATCCGGAGAAGGGGATTTGCCGCCCAGAGCGGAGAATGGATCGCGGACATAAAGCGCGCCGAAATCACCCCCGAAAGGCTGGAAGCGTATGCGCGCTCGCTGCCCGAAGGCGCGTATCAGGATAAAATGATCGATCTGTCGCGCATCTTTTCTTCATACGATCGTATACTCAGCGGAAAATACGTGGACGGCGAAGACGCTTTGGCCCGCGCGATCGAAGTCCTTCCCTTATCGGAAACGGTCAGGGACGCCGACGTTTTCGTCTACGGCTTCGATATGATCACGGACGATTTTGCCCGTTTTCTCTGCGCCGTATCCAAAGAAAGCAGGCAGACCCATGTCTTTCTGGTGATGGACCGCGAGGAGGCGGCCGACGGGGACTGCTTTTCGCCTGTGCGCGCAAGCGCCGAACGGCTGCGGACGCGGTTCCGCGAGATGGGATTGAAAAGAGAATGGCTCTGGACGGAAAACGCGCCGATCGACGCGCCCGATGAGATCCGGTACCTGGAAAAGCACCTCCTTTGCCCGTCCCCCGCTCCTTACGACGCCATTCCGCGGCATATAACGCTGTATGCGTCCGACACGCCCTACGGAGAGGCGCATTCGATTGCTCAGGAAATCACGCTTTTGCTTCGCCGCGGCGCGAACCCGGGCGATATCATCGTGCTTTGCGGCGACATCTCGGTTTACGGAGCCACGCTTGAATCGGTATTTGATTCCTATGATATTCCCTATTATCTCGCCGTGAAGGATCAATTGCAGTATCACGGGATATCGCAGCTGATCCTTTCCGCCCTCCGCTGCGTATCCGGAGGATACAGGCGCGAGGATATGATCGACTTGCTCAAATCCGGATACGCCCCCCTTTCGGACGACGAATGCTGGCTGCTGGAAAATTACGCCAACCGGTACGGCATCGGCGGAACCAGATGGCGCGGCGAATTCACGAGAGGCGAAGAGGAAGAGCGTCGAATCCCGGAAGAAGCGCGGCAGAAGCTGATCCCTTATCTTGAAAAGCTGCAAAGCGATCTGCGCGAAGCCCGCAACGGCGCCGAATCGCTTTCTGCTCCGCTTGATTTTCTGATAAACTGCCGCGTGCTGGATACGCTGATGGGACAGGAAAACAGGCTGATATCCGAGCATATGGACGCCGAAGTCCTGCGGTCGCGTCAGGTCTGGTCGCGCCTGCTTTCCCTGTTCGATCAAATGTATGAATTGTCGGGCAACGCGCGGATTCCAGGAAAAACGATGGTCAGCCTGCTCGAAGCGGGCCTGCTGGATAATGAAATCGCTGCGCTGCCTCCGACCGACCGCTGCGTCACGGTCGGCGAATTGGGCAATCTGATCCCCTCCGAGCCCAAGGTCCTGTTTGTATGCGGGCTGGACAGCGGCATAAACGGCGGCGCGGAAAGCGCGCTGCTGACAGACGAAGAAAAAGAGACGCTGTGCGACGATCTGAACGCCTATCTCGGCATGGCGGCGGAAGAGCACGACCTGATGGCCGATCTGGATATCTGGAAAGCGTTTTCCGCGCCCACCCGCGAATTGCACCTGAGCTATGCGCAGGCGTCGCAGAGCGGCGTCGCGCAAAGGCCCGCGCAGGCGATCCAGACCGTCAAGGCGCTTTTCCCGCAGATGCAGATATTGGGCAGCGCGTTCGATTCCGCCGCGGGCCTACATCCTCTGGCCCCGATGGCCGCGCTGGAACAGATCGGTCAGCACATCCGGAACAACACGCTGACCGACGAATGGCGGAAGGCTTGGAACTGGCTGCTTGCGAATGACCGGTACAGACCGCTTGCGCTATCCCTGGCGAAAAGCATGCAGGGAAACGAACTGGAAGAAAACCTCTCTTCCTCGCTCGCAAAGCAGCTCTTCACCGACAGGATCGTTACCGTCAGCCGCCTGGAAAGCTACGCGGCGTGTCCGTACAGCCATTTCGTTCAGTACGGCCTGCGCCCGCAGGAGCAGCAGGAATGGGGCATCGATCCCCGCGACCGCGGCAACTTTTTCCACGCCGCGATGGAAGGGTTTACGCGCGCGCTGCCGGAGAATGAAAAATGGCCCCAAATCGGCCGGAAGGAATGCGACGCCATGATGGACGCCGCGATGCGTCCGCTTGTGGAAAGCTGGCGCGACACGGCCTTTATCGATACGGCGCGCACCAGGGCGGAAGCAAGGCGCTATATCAGCATCTGCAAGCGCGTCGCCTGGATCTTTACAAAAGGCGCGGCGCAAAGCAAGTTCCGTCCTTCCGAAATGGAGGTCGCATTCGGCTATCCGGGCGGACCGCCGCCGCTGGTGCTTTCCCTGCAGGACGGGAGCCGGGTGCTCGTTCGCGGGCGCATCGACCGCATCGACCGGTATGACAGCGGCGAATCGGTATATCTCCGCGTCGTGGATTATAAATCCGGAGATCAGAAGCTGGACGCCGCAAAAATCTATATCGGCATGCAATTGCAATTGCTGCTTTACCTTGAAGCCGCGATGGAAAACGACAAAGACGCGCTTCCGGCCGGGGCGTTTTATCAGTGGATGGGAGATCCGCTTGTCAGCCAGGAGAAAAAAAGCGCCGTTGAAACCGAAATCGCGCGCCGTCTTTGCCTGAAAGGCGTGGTGCTCAGCGATGCGCAGGTGCTGGAATGGATGGACAGCGAAAAACCGCCCGTTGGCATCGAGGACGTGCTGAAAAAGGACGGAACGCCGCGCAGCGGAAAGCTCGCCTGCACGTTGGAGGAGCTTGACGCGCTGATCAAGCGCGCGCATCAGACCGCGATCAAGCTGACGGAAGAGATCAGGCGCGGAAATATCGCCGTTTCCCCCGTCGTGGAAAAAAGCAACGTGACCCGATGCCAGCGCTGCGCATTCGCGGGCGTCTGCCGCCGCGACGCGCAGGCGAAAACGCTTGACAGGCGGCTTCCGGACGTAAAACTCGCCGATCTGCTGCAAAACTGAGTGTTAAGAAAATAAGTTTTGCATTTATTGGAAATATCGTATATAATAAGTACAGGAACAAATAATAAAAAGGGGGACAAAACCCATGATTCAGGTAATATACGGCAAAAAGGGAAGCGGAAAGACCAAGCGCATTCTCGACATGGCCAATCATGCGGTGGACGAGCAGCACGGAGACGTGGTATTCGTAGACGATGACAACCGCTACATGTTTGATCTTCGTCACGAGGTGCGCTTTGTTAATGCCGGGGAATACAACATGCGTTCCGCTGAAATGCTGTATGGCTTCCTGTGCGGCATGCTGGCGCAGAACTTTGACATGAAGGTCGTGTTCATCGACGCTTTCCTCAAGCTGATCAAAACCGATATCAATGAAATCGGCTGGTTCTTCGACAGCCTGAACGCCTACAGCGAGAATCACGGCGTCGACTTCGTGCTGTGCATCAGCGAGGACGGAGAAAAGCTCCCCGAGTTCGTTCATCCTTACTTTATCTGATTTCCTTACGAATGCAAAACGGAGCGATGCTCCGTAAGCAAAATAAAAAAAATGGAGGTATCACGTTCATGAAATGGGTATGCAGTGTTTGCGGTTATGTTTTTGAAGGCGAACAGCCCCCGGAAAAGTGCCCCGTCTGCAAGGCTCCCGCGTCCAAGTTCGTCGCGCAGGGCGGTGAAATGACCTGGGCGTCCGAGCATGTTCTCGGCGTCGCGCAGGGCGTTCCGCAGGATATCATCGACGATCTGCGCGCCAACTTCCAGGGCGAGTGCTCCGAAGTAGGCATGTATCTGGCCATGGGCCGCGTCGCCGCCCGTGAAGGTTATCCCGAGATCGCCGAATACTGGAAGACCGCCGCTTTTGAAGAAGCGGAGCACGCCGCCAAGTTCGCCGAGCTGCTGGGCGAAGTGCTTACCGACAGCACCGAAAAGAACCTGAAAATGCGCGTGGAAGCCGAAAACGGCGCCACCGCCGGCAAGACCGACCTTGCCAAGCGAGCCAAGGCCCTGAACCTGGACGCTATTCATGATACCGTGCATGAAATGGCAAGGGACGAAGCCCGGCACGGCAAAGCGTTCGCCGGTCTGCTCAAGCGGTATTTCGGGAAGTGATCTTTCAGCGGACAGCGCTTGTTTCGCTGTCCGCTGTTTTTCCCGCATAACCCAATATAAGGAGCAAAACATCATGGAAAAGAGAAGGGAAAAAAGCGCAGAAGAGAAACAGAAGCAGGAACTGAAAGACGAAGAATTGGATCTGGCTGCGGGAGGCGCTGGCTTTAACAGGGTGCGCTGTCCCTCGTGCGGATCACATTTTTTTACAATACAAGACGGCCGCCAAGTATGTAACGACTGTGGTCGCAGATACTGATCCGGCATAAGCCCGGCACGGCAAAGCCTTCGCCGGACTGCTCAAGCGGTATTTCGGGAAGTAAGAACCCGCCGCGAAAGAAAACGCATTAATACTATTCTCAATCTAAAATCTTATCATCTTTGGGTGTCTTTTCCGTCTTGGCGTTGCTTCATTCCGGTCAACGTAGCGCTGCTACGCCTCCCT